>JBBCHM010000001.1:1859119-2168973 GCA_037200045.1 Rhizomicrobium sp. | reverse complement strand
GGCGGCGTGGGCCACGCCTCTGCCGCAGGCCGCGCCGGAGAGCGCCGGCTTCGATCCCGCCAGGCTGAAACTGCTCGACGCGGCGATGGACAAGGCGGTGGATGACGGCCAGGTCGCTGGTATCGAGATACTGGCGGTGCGTCACGGCAAGATCGTCGATCTGCACGGCCACGGCCTGGCCAGCATGGCGGCGGCGACGCCGATCGCGCGCGACACGATCTTCCGCATGTATTCGCAGACCAAGCCGATGACCGGCGTGGCGATGATGATCCTCTATGAAAAGGGGCTGTGGAAGCTCGACGATCCGGTGACGAAATTCATTCCGGAATTCGCCGGTCTCAAGGTGCTTGGCGCCGACGGCGCGCTGGAAGACATGAAGCATCCGCCCACCATGCGCGAGCTGATGACCCACACGGCGGGCTTCGGCTACGGATTGCGTACCGGCAATCCGGTGGACGACGCATTCCGCGCCGACAAGGTGCTGGAGTCGAACGGGCTCAAGGAGATGATCGGCCGGATCGCCAAGATCCCGCTGCTGTATCAGCCCGGCACCAAATGGTCCTACTCCGCCGCCGTCGATATCCAGGGCTATATCGTCGAGAAACTGTCGGGCGAGACGTTCGGCCAATTCCTGCGGGAGCATATTTGGGGCCCGCTCGGCATGACCGACACCGGTTTCATGGTGCCGCCGGACAAGGCGGCTCGCCTCTCCGGCGTCTATGCCAAGAACCAGCTGACCGGCGACAAGCTCTATGAGCTGACGTCGGCGATCCCGATGGTCCAGGACTTCACCAAGCCGCCGCCGATGGAATCGGGCGGCGGCGGATCGGTGTCGACGGTCGATGACTACGCGCTGTTCTGCCAGATGATGCTGAACAAGGGTGAGCTGAATGGCGTGCGTATCCTGAAGCCCGAGACGGTCACACTGATGGAGACCGACCAGATCGAGCCCGGCGTGCAGCCGTCGGACGCGACCGCCGGCCGCTCCATCGGCGGGGAGGCGATCGGTTTCGGCCTGGATTTCGCAATCACCAGGGACCCGGCGAAGATCGACAGCAAGCTGGGCGCGGGTTCGATCTGGTGGGGCGGCGCGGCCGGCACCTGGTTCTGGATCGACCCGAAGAACGATCTGTTCTTCCTCGGCATGATCCAGCGCTTCGGCACCGGCGCCGCCGGCAACGTGTCCCTGGCGACGGTATCGCAAGGCCTGCTCTACGACGCGCTGACCGATCCGAAGCGCTAGATGTTCCGCGGCGCCTTCGTGCCGGGCTCGAACAGGCCGCGGCCCGGGACGTGATTGATCTCCAGCCTTATGCCGTCGGGGTCCTCGAACAGCACGGAGTAATAGCCCGGCGCGAAATCGTCCTGTCGCGGCGGGTGCACGATCCTCGCGCCGAGCTTGACGAGAAACCCATGCGCTTCATCGACATCGGCGCGTTCGCGGGCGCGCCAGCAATGATGATGCAATCCGACGCTGCCCTGCTGGAAGCGCTGGCCCTCGTGCTCCGGCGCCGGGGCGCGGATCCCAAAACCGGTGCGCCCGCCGACGCAGTAGAAGAACCCGTTGATGTCGATAACCGGCGCCAATCCCAGGAACGGCAGGAGCTCACCATAGAACGCCCGCGCCCGGGCGAAATCGCCGGCAGTGATGACGGTGTGCGCGACGCCGTTGATCTCCATGCCCGGTTCCTTCAGCCTTCGTCCCAGTCCAGACCGCCGGCCCGCCTTGCACAAGCGATGAAATCCAAGCCTCCCACCCACGAAGATCGCAGGGCTGCCGCCAAGCGCGCCGCGCTGCGGGCGCTCAAGAAGGCGCGCAAGGCGGCCGAGACGGCGGGCGTGAAACTGTCTGACTGGGAGGGCGAGTTCCTGGGATCGGTCGAGACCCGGGTCGAGAAATACGGCCGGGCCTTCCGCGACCCGGAAAAGGGCGGCCCCGGCACGTCGCTTTCGCTGCGCCAGGCGTTAAAGCTCAAGGAAATCGCGGGAAAGGCCGCGGGCAAGAAGGGCTGGTCGCGGCGCTAAGGCGCGGTGCTCGGTAACTTTATTGCCGAATTGCCACAACGACGGTGCATTTATGACAACCCCTGTTGCAATGCAGCAGAGAATTGGGGCCTAATCCCCGCCAATTGTGCAGCCGCAACAAGACGGCCGAGGGGAAGAGGATCAACACATGTCGCAGCACTCCGTGCCGCAGCTTGAAGTCTACAAGGACCTTTACGAGATCGGCGAGATTCCGCCGCTCGGCCATGTGCCGGCGAAGATGTACGCCTGGACGATCCGCAAGGAGCGCCATGGCGAGCCCGAGAAATCCTTCCAGATCGAGGTCGTGCCCACCTGGCCGCTCGACAGCCACGACGTGCTGATCCTCGTGATGGCGGCGGGGGTGAACTACAACGGCGTCTGGGCGGGCCTCGGCACGCCGATCTCGCCGATCGACGGCCACAAGAACCCCTATCACATCGCCGGCTCCGACGCGTCCGGCATCGTGTGGGCGGTCGGCTCCAAGGTGAAGCGCTGGAAGGTCGGCGACGAGATCGTCGTGCATTGCAATCAGGACGACGGCGACGACGAGGAATGCAATGGCGGCGATCCGATGTTCTCGCCCAGCCAGCGCATCTGGGGCTATGAGACGCCGGACGGTTCCTTCGCGCAATTCGCCCGCGTGCAGGACCGCCAATTGATGGAGCGGCCCAAGCACCTGACCTGGGAAGAATCGGCCTGCTACACGCTGACGCTCGCCACGACCTATCGGATGTTCTTCGGCCATCGTCCGCACATCCTGCGCCCCGGCCACAATGTGCTGGTGTGGGGCGCCAGCGGCGGCTTGGGCTCCTTCGCCATCCAGCTCTGCGCCGTCAGCGGCGCCAACGCCATCGGCGTGATCAGCGACGAGACCAAGCGCGAATTCGTCCTGTCGCTCGGTGCCAAGGGTGTCATCAACCGCAAGGATTTCAACTGCTGGGGCGCGATGCCCAAGGTCAACACGCCCGAATACGATTCCTGGACGAAGGAGGCGCGCAAATTCGGCAAGGCGATCTGGGACATCACAGGCAAGGGCAACGATGTCGACATGGTGTTCGAGCATCCGGGCGAATCGACCTTCCCGGTGTCGTGCCTCGTGGTAAAGCGCGGCGGCATGGTCGTGTTCTGCGCCGGCACCACCGGCTACAACATCACCTTCGACGCGCGCTATGTGTGGATGCGGCAGAAGCGCATCCAGGGCTCGCATTTTGCCAACCTGCTCCAGGCCTCGCAGGCGAACCGTCTTGTCGTCGAGCGTCGCATCGATCCGTGCATGTCCGAGGTGTTCTCCTGGGCCGATATCCCGCGCGCCCACACCAAGATGTGGAAGAACGAGCACCTGCCGGGCAACATGGCGGTGCTGGTGAACGCCCAGCGCACGGGCCTGCGCACCTTCGAGGACGTGCTGGACGCGCAGAAGGACTGAGCGCCGGCCCGGATTTGTTGCCACGTATCGCAATCGGGCGTCCCATGATGCATCGCATCGGGGAGTCCGATAAGCTCAACCGATCGAAATTCGGAAGACGATTTGCATGTTCCCGCTCAGCGTTCCCCATCTGTTGGCCAAATGCGAAGAGGCGGCATTTTCCGCCGAGGGCCTGCTGGCCGCCGCCAAGGATTCGGTCGGCCGGCTCGTGACGGTCGACGGGAAGATCTCGGCCGAGGCGCTCGACCGCGAACAGCGCGCGACGCACGGCCTTGCGTGGCTCGCAACCTATGTCGAGGCGCTGCGCCAGATGGCGCGCTGGGGCCGTCATCTCGAGCACGACAAGAAATTCGGCGAGATCGAACAGCTCCTGCTGCTCGCCGGTTTCGCGGAATATCTTTCCCAGATCGCCGGCGGCATCCAGATGAGCCAGAACGAAATCGCGCGGCCCTTCGATCTCGGTCTCGACGATACCAACGCGGCCGAGTTCTGGACGCCGACGGTGCGCGAGCTTGCCACGCTCGGCGGCCGGCCCGAGATCCGCGGTGCCATCGCGGAGCACATGGCGAAACATGCCGGCGCGATGTTCATCGGCGATCCGGGCCTCGACGACACGATGGGCCTGATCCGCGAGCAGTTCTTCCGCTTCGCGCAGGACAAGGTCGCGCCCTTCGCGCATCAATGGCACCTGAAGGACGAGTTGATCCCGCTCTCGGTGATCACCGAGCTCAGCGATCTGGGCGTCTTCGGCCTGACGATCCCGGAGGAATTCGGCGGCGCCGGCCTTTCCAAGACCGCGATGTGCGTGGTGTCGGAGGAGCTCAGCCGCGGCTATATCGGCGTCGGCTCGCTTGCGACCCGGTCGGAGATCGCCGCCGAGCTGATCCTGACCGGCGGCACCAAGGACCAGCGCAAGCACTGGCTGCCGCTGATTGCCAGCGGCGCGAAGCTGCCGACCGCGGTGTTCACCGAACCGTCGGGCGGCTCCGATGTCGCGGCGTTGAAGACGCGCGCGGTGAAGGACGGCGAGGTCTACAAGATCTACGGCAACAAGACCTGGATCACCCATGCGGCGCGCGCCGACATGATGACTCTCCTGGTACGGACCAATCCCGAGAAGCCGGGCTATCGCGGCCTCTCCATGTTCCTGGCCGAGAAGCCGCGCGGCACGGAGAGGGAAACCTTCCCCGCGCCCGGCATGAGCGGTGGCGAGATCGGTGTGCTCGGCTATCGCGGGATGAAGGAATACGAGATCGGCTTCGACGGCTTCGAAGTGCCGGCGAAGGATCTGCTCGGCCGCGAGGAAGGCCAGGGCTTCAAGCAATTGATGCAGACCTTCGAGGCGGCGCGCATCCAGACCGCGGCGCGCGCGGTCGGCGTGGCGCTGTGCGCGATGGACCTCGGCGTGCGCTATGCGCTGGAGCGCCAGCAATTCGGCCAGTCGCTCATGGAATTCCCGCGCGTGCGCGACAAGCTCGCCATGATGGCGGTCGAGATCACCATCACGCGCCAGCTCAGCTATTACGCCGCGCGCGAGAAGGACGAGGGGCGGCGCTGCGATCTGGAAGCCGGCATGGCCAAGCTGCTCGGCGCGCGGGTCGCCTGGGCCTGCGCCGACAATGCGTTGCAGATCCATGGCGGCAACGGCTTCGCGCTGGAATATCCGATCAGCCGCGTGTTGTGCGACGCGCGCATCCTCAACATCTTCGAGGGCGCGGCCGAGATCCAGGCCAATGTCATCGCGCGGCGGCTTCTGGAAGACAGGACGAATTAGTGGCGAGCCATCCGATCGACAAGCTGTTCGCGACCATCGCTTCGCGCAAGGGCGGCGATCCGGCGACGTCCTATACGGCGGCTCTTCTCACCGAGGGCGTTGCAAAATGCGCCAAGAAATTCGGCGAGGAAGCGGTCGAAGCGGTGATCGCGGCCGCGACGAAGGATAAAAAGGCCCTCACGTCGGAATCGGCCGATGTGCTCTATCACCTGCTCGTGCTGTGGGCCGCGAGCGGCATCACGCCGGACGACGTGTATGCCGCGCTGGCCGCGCGCGAAGGCACATCGGGCCTCGCCGAAAAGGCCGCGCGCGCGACGAAGCCCTGAACGTCAGTCGTGCGGTTCCTCGGCCATCTGCTTGACGAGATCGAGCACGCGCTTGCGCAGCTTCGGATCCTTGATCTTCATGAACGCAAGGCTGAGCTGAAGCCCTTCGCCGCTGGAGACGAACTCCATCACCGGCGGCGATGTCTCGCCTTCCGCGAAGCCGCCGCCCGCCTGCTGGCCGATCACGCCCTCGTAGAAATAGTCGATCGGCACGCCGAGTATGCGCGAGACTTCGAACAGGCGGCCCGCGCCGATGCGGTTCACGCCTTTCTCGTATTTCTGGACTTGCTGAAAAGTGAGACCGAGCAACTCGCCCAGCCGTTCCTGACTCATGCCGATCAGCATGCGTCGCAAGCGGACGCGATTTCCCACCTGCCCGTCTATCGGGTTTGCTTGTTTCTTTGGCACGGTAATTACACAACGCTCCGTTTCAATCCGGCCCGAGGTGGCACCGGCAGGTTAAAGAATTGATTCAAACACTTATGTTCGAAACCCTAACGGCGGGAAAGCGCCATGGGAAGGGCGGCGCAGAGGATCAGCAGGAGAAAAAATACCAGATCGGCGAAGCGTGCATAGGGCGTCGGCCCGTCAGCCTTGGGTAGAAGCGCGTCGACGATACCCGTCCGGTCGAGTCCCAGCCGCGCGATGATCCGGCCTTGGGCATCGACGACGGCGGAGATTCCAGTGTTGGCGGCGCGTGCCAGCGGCAGTCCCTCCTCGATGGCGCGCACGCGCGCCGCCAGAAGATGCTGCGCCGGACCGGCCCAGGGACCGAACCACGAATCGTCGGTCACGTTTAAAATCCACATTGGCCGCGGCGCGGCCACCACGGCCGATGGAAACAAAATCTCGTAACAGATCAACGGACTCGCCGGCGGCGCGCCGGGAATATCGAGTGTGTGCGGACCATCTCCGGCCGAAAAACTTCCCGGAAAGCCGACCAGTTTGGTGATCCCCAGATAGCGCAACCAGGATTCGAGCGGCAGATATTCTCCGAACGGCACCAGATGGAATTTGTCGTAGGTCGCGATGCGCGCGCCGCCGGCGCCGAAGACAAAGAGGCTGTTGAAGAACCGGCGCTCGCCGTTCGCGTCGGCGTCTTCGCGCTGATTGCCCGTCACCAGGACGCGGTTGCCACCGGTAAGTTCGGCAATTTGCGCGAGCGCGTCGGGACTGCGCTGCAGTAGAACCGGCGGCGCCGCCTCCGGCCAAATAATGACGCCGGGTGTTGCACCACCGGGCCGCGTACTCAACTCCATCAGCCGCTGCCAGTTGCGCGCGACGAGGTGGCGTACGTATTTTTCGTCCTGCGGAATGTTGGGCTGCACCAGCCGCAGATGGACGTTCGCGACGAAGCTCGTCGGCGTGGTCCAGAGCCGCGCCGTGCCGCCGAGCCACAGCGCGGCGAACAGCGCGACCGCGGCGACGGGAAGACCCAGACGCGGACGCGGCGCTTCGAACAATTCCGCCAGCGACGCGCCGAAAAACACCGTCAACAGCGACAAACCATAGGCGCCGAAAAACGCCGTGCTCTGCAGAATCGCGAGCGACGCGCCCCAGCCATAGGCCGGCAGGTTCCAGGGCAGCCCCGTCAGCACATGGCCGCGCAGCCATTCCGCCGCCGCGTAACAGACGGTGAGAATAAAAATTCTGGGCCGGCCCGGCCGCCACGCCGCCATCGCCGCCGCGCAGGCCGCCGCCGCGAACAAAGCGAGGCCACCGGGAAACAGGATCGCGACGAACGGAATCTGCCAGGCATGTTCGATCGGATCGACGAGGAAGGGATAGAAGATCCAGTGCATGCCGACGAGGAACTGGCCGAAGCCGAAACCCCAGCCGATCGCCGCGGCCCCCCACACCGGACGCCTGCGCGGCGCAGCGCCGTCCAGCAACAGCACAAGCGCGGCCAAACCCAGCAGCATCGCTGGAAAGATCCCGAGCGGCGCGAAACCGAGTGCATAGAATCCGCCGGCGACGATCGATGCGAGAAGCGCGCGCCAGCCGGTCAGCGCGCGGAAGAAATTTCCGATGCGCGACAGGGCCGCGATCACAAAGGCTTTCCATCCGCCGGCCCGGCGGGCGGCGGCGCCGGCGCGCGGATGCGCAGGCGCTTCACGCGCCTGGGATCGGCCTCCAGCACCTCGAATTCATAGCCCGAGGGATGCGCCACGATCTCGCCGCGCTGCGGCACGCGCCCCAGCAGCGAGACCACGAGGCCGCCCAGCGTATCGATCTCCTGGTCCGCGTCTTCCGGCGCCAGCGCGATGCCGGTCTGGGTGCGGAAATCCTCCAGATCGACGCGCGCGTCCGCGACGTAGAGGCCGTCCTCGATCTTGCGCACCTGCGAGTCGTCTTCATCGTGCTCGTCGGCGATGTCGCCGACGATTTCCTCGATGATGTCCTCGATCGTGACGAGGCCGTCGGTGCCGCCATATTCGTCGATCACCAAGGCGAGGTGGGAATGCGCCGTCTGCATCTTGAGCAGAAGATCGACCAGCGGCATCGACGGCGGCACGAACAGGATATCGCGCTTGAACTGCGCGATCGAACCGCTCTTCCACTGGAAGCTGCCATCGGGCTGGGCTTCGAGAAAGGCTAGAATATCCTTGATGTGGACGAGGCCGATCGGGTCGTCGAGCGTCTCGTGATAGACCGGCAGGCGCGAATGCTGCACGTCGCGGAACAGCGCGACGATGTCGGTGAGCGAGGTGTCCTCGGAAATCGCGACGATGTCGGCGCGCGGGATCATCACGTCGCTGACGCGCAATTCGCCGAATTTGAGCAGGTTGGCAAGCATCCGCCGCTCGGGCGCGGAAAGCTGGGTGCTGTGGCGGTCGCTTTCCTCGATGGCCTCCTCGATGCTCTCGCGCATCTGCGTGGTGGAATCGTCGCCGCGCAGGAAGGCACCGATCCGGCGCAGGAGCGAGGGCGACCTTCCGTCGCCGTCATGGGCGGCCTCGCTCATCACGCGGCCTCCGTCCGATAGGGATCGGCGATGCCGAGCTCGGCCAGGATGCGGGTCTCCAGCGGCTCCATTTCCTTGGCCTGGCGCTCGGTGACGTGATCGAAGCCCAGAAGATGCAGCACGCCATGGACGACGAGATGCGTCGCGTGATCGGCGAGGCGCTTGCCCGCGGCGCGTGCCTCTTCTCTTGTCGTCTCATAGGCGAGCGCGACATCGCCGATATAGCCTTCGGCGTTGGCCGGCGCGGGGAAGGACAGCACGTTGGTCGGCTTGTCCTTGCCGCGGAAATCGCGGTTGAGCGTCTTGAGCCGCGCGTCGTCGCTGAGCAGCACCGTCAGCGCGGCTTTACGCGGCGCATCGCCCCGCCGCAGCGCGCGCAGCGCCGCGGTCTCGAGCCGCGCCGACAGGCCGCGGACCTTGCGCCAGCGGGTATCGCCGAACTGCAGATGGACGGAAAACGTCACGGACCGGTCTTCTGGGCGTCGGCGCGATTATAGGCGGCGACGATCCGCGTGACGAGGGCGTGGCGGACCACGTCCTTTTCCGCGAAATGCGCCACCGCCGCGCCTTCCACGCCGCTCAGGATGCGCAGCGCCTCGTTCAGCCCGTCGGCGCGGCCGCCCGGAAGGTCGCTCTGCGACGGATCGCCGGTCACCACCATGCGCGAATCCTCGCCGAGGCGGGTCAGGAACATCTTCATTTGGGCCGAGGTCACGTTCTGCGCCTCGTCCAGGATGACGAAGGCGCGCGTCAGCGTGCGTCCGCGCATGAAAGCGAGCGGCGCCACTTCGATCGTGCCCATCTCCATCAGCTTCTGGGTGCGCTCGCCGAGCACGTCGAACAGCGCGTCGTAAAGCGGGCGCAGATAAGGATCGATCTTCTCCTTGAGGTCGCCGGGGAGGAAGCCGAGCCGTTCGCCGGCCTCCAGTGCGGGGCGCGACAGGATCAGGCGCTCGACCTGGCGCTCGTGCAGCAGATGCGCGCCGAAGGCGGCGGCGAGATAGGTCTTGCCGGTGCCGGCCGGTCCAACGCCGAACACCAGCGGGTGCGTGCGCATCAGGTCGAGATAGGCCGCCTGGGCCGGCGTGCGCGCCCGCGTGACCTTGCCCGAGGCGGTGCGGATCGCCTGCGCGCCGAAGGAATTGCCGACGAGCCCCGCCGACTTTTCCGCCGCGAAGCGGATCTCGGCATCGACATCGGCGGCGGTGCAGCCGTCGCCCGCCTCGATGCGGGCATAGAGTCCGCGCAGTACGGTGGCGGCGCGCTCGCGCATGTCGGCGTCGCCCTCGATCGCCACGAGATTTCCGCGCGTCGCGATGCGCACGCCGAGCTTCTGCTCCAGGCGCACGAAATTGCGCTCATGCCCGCCGGCCAGCGCCGCGAGCAGGCCGTTGTCGGAAAATTCGAGCGTCACCTGCTCCTTCGCCGCGCGCTTGGTCTTCGCCGCACTCAATGCGCCGCCACCTTTTCGCGCGAGAGGCTTCCCTTCAGGCTGTTGGGATAGACGGCATCGATGCGCACCAGGCGGATCGCGCCGATCAGATCGGCGGCGCCCTCGACATGCACCGCCTGCAGATAGGGACTGCGCCCGATCGCCTGGCCGGTCTGGCGGCCGGGCTTCTCGAACAGCACGTCCATCATGCGGCCCTGGCAGGATCGCTTGAACGCATCCTGCTGCTCCAGCAAAAGCGTATTCAGCGTTTGCAGGCGCGCGTCCTTGATATCGTCGGGAATGTGCTTGCGCGCGGCGGCGGCCGGCGTGCCGGGACGCGGGCTGTATTTGAAGGAGAAGGCGCTCGCATAACCCACGTCGCGCACCAGATCGAGCGTCGCTTCGAAATCCTTGTCGCTTTCGCCCGGGAAGCCGACGATGAAGTCCGACGACAGCGCGATATCGGGCCGCGCGTGGCGGATGCGCTCCGCCAGGCGGCGATAGTCGTCGGCGGTGTGCTGGCGGTTCATCGCGGCCAGGATCGCATCGGAGCCCGACTGCACCGGCAGGTGCAGATAAGGCATCAAGGCTTCGATGTCGCCATGCGCGGCGATGAGGTCCCCGCCCATGTCGCGCGGATGGCTCGTGGTGTAGCGCAGGCGCGCGAGGCCTTCGACGCGCGACAGCCGGTCGAGCAGCCGCGCCAGCGACCACGCCTTGCCGTCCGGTCCCTCGCCGCAAAAGGCGTTGACGTTCTGGCCGAGCAGCGTGATCTCGCGCACGCCCCGCGCGGCAAGCCCGCGCGCTTCTTCGACTATTTGCGCCACCGGCCGCGAATATTCTGACCCGCGCGTATAGGGCACGACGCAGAAGGTGCAGAACTTGTCGCAACCTTCCTGCACGGTGAGGAAGGCCGTGACGCCCGGCGCCGCCGCGTCCGCCGACAGCGCATCGAATTTTTCGAGGGCGGGAAAATCGGTTTCCAGCGCGTGGCCGCCGGCGCGCGTGATCCTGGCGATCATCTCGGGCAGGCGGTGATAGGCCTGCGGGCCGACCACGATGTCGACCTGCGGCGCCCGCGCCACGATCTCCGCGCCTTCCGCCTGGGCGACGCAGCCGGCGACCGCGATGGTCAGGCCGCGCTCGTCCTTGATCTTCTTCAGGCGCCCGAGCTCGGAATAGACCTTCTCCGCCGCCTTCTCGCGGATGTGGCAGGTGTTGAGGATCACCATGTCGGCGTCCTCCGCCGACTCCGCCGGGCCATAGCCGATCGGCGCCAGCAACGCCGCCATCCTGGCGGAGTCGTAGACGTTCATCTGGCAGCCATAAGTCTTGACGAAAAGCTTCTTCATGAGGGCTGCGGTTATACGGTCACGCCACGGCCGGCGCCAGCACGGGCGCGGCGGCCGGCACGGGCGCCGCCTCCGCCGGCGTCTGCCCGCTCAGCCCGGCCAGGGCGCGCGTCTGGCCGCGCCGCACGATCGCTTCGGTCTTTGCCGCCAAGGCCTTGCGCCCGCCGGCCTCGTCGACATCGATGGGCGGATGGAACTCGACGATGACGTCGATCGGCCCGGTCACCAGGGCTTCCCAGAGGTGCGGCACGAGCTCCATGTCGCCATACCAGGCGAAAAGCGGGCGGTTTTCGCGGCCCATCGGGATGCCGTGCAGCCCGACATAGGCGGTGGAAATCGGCTGGACCCGGGCGGCGCGGCTGCCGCCCTTGCCGTCCGAGACCCGCGCCTCGACCGCGCCCATCAGGGCGCTCTTGAAGGGCAGGACCTGGTTGCCGTCGGCGGAGGTGCCTTCGGGGAACAGGATCAGCGTGTCCCCGGCCAGGAGGCGGTCGCGGATTTCGTCTCGCGCCGCGCCTGTCGCCTGGCGCCGCGCCCGCTCCACGAACACGGTGCGCTGCAGCCTGGCCAGGGTCGAGAACAGCGGCCAGGTCGCGACCTCCGATTTGGCGATGAACGACACCTTCCCGAGGGCGGAGAAGATGATGATGTCGAGCCAGGAGGTGTGGTTGGCGACCACCAGCACGCCCTCGTCCAGCACCGATTTGCCGATGGTGTGGATGCGGATGCCGAACAGCTTCGCCATGAAGCGGTGATAGCGCCAGGGAAACGTCTTCGCCGCCTTGCGGCCGAAGCGCAGATTGAAGCTCTGATACGGGATCAGGAGCAGGGTCACGGTCAGGAAGACGGTGACGATGACATAGGCGCGCAGCGTCGACATCAGCGCGGCTTCTTGGCGCCCTTCGGCACGCCATAGAGTTCGAGCCGGTGGTCGACCAGTTCGAAGCCGAGTTCCTCGGCGACGCGGCGCTGGAGCTTCTCGATGTCCTCGTTGCGGAATTCGATGACGCTGCCGGTCTGCACGTCGATCAGGTGGTCGTGATGCGATTCCGGCGCCTCCTCATAGCGCGAGCGGCCGTCGCGGAAATCGTGGCGCTCCAGGATGCCGGCATCCTCGAACAGCTTCACGGTGCGATAGACCGTGGCGATGGAGATATGCGGATCGAGCGCCGAGGCGCGGCGGTACATTTCCTCGGCATCGGGGTGGTCGGCCGCCTCCGACAGCACGCGCGCGATGATGCGGCGCTGCTCGGTCATGCGAAGACCCTTCTCGGCGCAGAGTTTTTCGATGCGCGTCACGCACTAACCCGGTTGCGGAGCTTCGGCCGCAGTTTACCCAGTGGACGGGCTTTTCCCAAGGGGCGAAAGCGGGAGATTGCGACGCAAAACGAGAGCATCCTCCGGCCGGTCGCGGCCGGCGGTGTAATAGCCCTTGCGGCGTCCCGTTTCGGCAAAGCCGAGCCGGTCATACAGCGCGCGGGCGGCCCCATTGCTCGCCGCCACTTCGAGAAACAGGGCATCGGCGCCCAGGCCGAAGGCATGCTCGGCCGCGGCCTGGACCAGCGCCAGGCCGGCGCCATGGCGCCGCGCCCCGATCGCCACAGCCAAAGTGAGGATTTCGGCCTCCCCACCGGCGGCGCGCGCCATCACGAAGCCGCCGGCTCCGGCGATGACGAAGGTGCCGGGCGTCGCCAGCAGGTCCGCCATCGCCCGCGCGTTCCACGCATCCGGGAAGCATTCCGCATGGATCGCGGCCAGCGGTCCGAGGTCGGCGCCGGCGGGAAGCAGCGCGACGCTCATCGTGGCGCCGGAAGCTTCGCGTCAGGCGCCCGCAGATAAAGCGGGCGCGGCGGGACATCGCTGTCCGGCATCGCCCGCGCCAGGCGCGCGACCCATAAGGCGTCGGGCTGGCGGACGGTGGAGAGAACGCCGTTCGGCAGACGGGTCGCGGCCATCGGCGCGGCCGTCCCGGCCAGCGCGAAGCGGCCGTCGAGGCGCAGGATCGCCTGAAGCGCGTCCTCGAAGCCCAGCAGCACGGGATCGTCCATGCCGGTCGTCTGGAGATAGACCTCGTCGCGCCGGGCGTCGTGCAGGGCGGCATAGGCGGCAAGGCCGGTCTCGGCTTCCGCCTGCCGGCCCATCGCCGCCAGCGTGGTCACGCCGAGCAACGGCTTGTGCAGCGCGACGCGCAGGCCGCGCATGAAGGCAAGCCCGACCCGCTGGCCGGTGAAGGTGCCCGGTCCCGTGGTCACCGCGAGCCGGTCGAGCGCCGCGAAGCCGAGCGCCGCGTCGCGCATCGCATCCTCGACCATCGGCGCCAGCGCCTCGGCATGGCCGCGTTCCATCGGCGCGAAAACATGCGCCAGCACGTCGTCGCCGTCCAGGATGGCCACGGAACAGGCGCCGAGCGCGGTGTCGACGGCCAGCAGCTTCACAGGATCGTGCAGGCTTCGTCGAATTCCAGCCGCGGATTGCGCGGGAAGACGCCCGACGGATCGCCATGGCCGACGCCGCAGATGAAGTTCGATTTTATCCGCGTGCCGGCGAAGAATTCCTCGTCCACCTTGGCGTTGTTGAAGCCCGACATCGGCCCGCAATCGAGTCCCAGGGCGCGGGCCGCGATGATGAAATAGGCGCCTTGCAGCGTCGCATTGCGGAACGCCGTCGCCTGCTCGACGGCGGGATCGGCGAACCAGGTTTTCGCCGTGGGATCGTGCGGAAAGAGCTGCGGCAGCTTCTGCGCGAAATCCAGATCGTAGCCGATGATCGCGGTCGCCGGCGCGGAGCGGATCTTCGGCTGGTTGGCGTGCGAGGCATATTGGGCGAGCCGCTCTTTCGCCTCGGGCGTGGTCACGAAGACGAAGCGCGCCGGCGAGCAATTGGCGCTTGTCGGCCCCAGCCGCGCCAGATCGTAGACCGCCATCAGCAGCGCGGTGCTGACCGGCTTGTCGGTCCATTTGTTCTGGCTGCGCGCCGACCGGAAGATCGTGTCCAGCGCTTCGTCGTTGATGGCGTGATGGTCCATGGCGCCCGTGCTCAAAGGAATCGGGGCGAGCTTACACCGCTTCGACGGCGTTCACTTCCGGCACGTAGTGGCGCAGCATGTTCTCGATGCCATTCTTCAGCGTCATGGTCGAGGACGGGCAGCCGGCGCAGGAGCCCTGCAGGTGCAGGAACACGATGCCCGCGCCGCCGTCGAAGCCCTTATAGATGATGTCGCCGCCATCCTGTGCCACCGCCGGGCGGACGCGGGTGTCGATCAGTTCCTTGATCTGGGCCACGACCTCCGGATCGCCCTCCTCGCCGAAGGAGACGGTCTCGGCTTCTTCCGCCGTACCGGTCATCAGCGGCAGGCCGCGGGTGAAATGCTCCATGATGGCGCCGAGGATGGCGGGCTTCAGGTGCTTCCAGTCGCCGTCGCGCTTGGTGACCGAGATGAAATCGGCGCCGAAGAACACCCGGCTGACATCGGGAATGGCGAACAGGGCGGCCGCCAGCGGCGAGCGCGCGCCCGCTTCCGCCGCCGGAAAGTCGGCGACCTGGCCCTCGCCCATGACCTCGCGGCCGGGCAGGAATTTCAGCGTGACGGGGTTCGGCGTGGATTCGGTCTGGATGAACATGGGTCTGGCTCCGTGTCGCCTATGTGGACCCTGCGGGATGCGCGATCAAGATGCGCCGCAATAACCCTAAAAATCCGAGATGATTCCCTTCCGCTCCCAATCGCCATAGCGGGTCGGTTCCGGCCCGGCCCGGCCGCCCAGTTCCGCCGGTTGCTCCGTGGGCTTTTGCACCCTGCGGCGAGCTTCCGCCTCCGCATTGGCGCGTTCGCCCGCCTCCCGGATGCGCCGGGCAATCTCCGCCTTGCTGGGTTTGGACGGCATTGTCGCCTCCGCTTGACGCTGCACGGCGTCAGCTTACATCAGTCCGGCCATGAACGTCCTGCGCACCGGCCTTTTGATGGCGGCATTGACCGCCCTGTTCCTTCTTGTCGGCTTCCTGATCGGGGGCCAGGCGGGCATGGGCATCGCCTTCCTGTTCGCGGCCGGCACCAACCTGTTCGCCTATTGGAATTCGGACAAGGTCCTGCTGTCGATGTACGGCGCCCGCCCGGTCGATGCGGCGAGCGCGCCCGATCTCGTTCATCTGGTGCAGCAATTGGCGGGGCAGGCCGGCCTGCCGATGCCCAAGGTCTATATCGTCGAGAACGACCAGCCCAACGCCTTCGCGACCGGGCGCAATCCCGAGCACGCGGCGGTATGCGTGACGACCGGGCTGTTGCGGAATGTCGACCAGGAAGAGCTTGCGGGCGTGCTGGCGCATGAACTCAGCCATGTGAAGCATCGCGACACGCTGATCATGACGATCACCGCGACCATCGCCGGCGCGGTCTCGATGCTGGCCAATTTCGCGTTCTTCTTCGGCAGCGGCAACGACCGGCGCGGCGGGCTCGGCTTCGTCGGCGTGCTGCTGGTCGCGATCGTCGCCCCGTTCGCCGCCATGCTGGTGCAGATGGCGATCAGCCGCAGCCGCGAATTCGACGCCGACCGCGAAGGCGCGGAAATCTCCGGCCGGCCGCTCTGGCTGGCTTCCGCGCTGCAGAAGATCGCGCGCGTCGCCGAACGGGTCCCGAACGAAGAGGCCGAGGCGCATCCGGCGACGGCGCATATGTTCATCATCAATCCGCTGCATGGCGGCGGCTTGTCGGGCCTGTTCTCCAGCCATCCTTCGACCGAAGAGCGTGTCGCGCGGCTGCGCGCCATGGCGGGCCGGCCCGCGACGCAACCCGGTCCCTGGGCGTGAGCGACGGGCTCCCGGCGCGCGCCGCGGCCCTGGCTCTGCTGTCCGAAGTCCTGCGCAAGCGAAGGCCGCTCGACGGCGCGCTCGAATCTCTGCCGGAGATGGAATCGCGCGATGCCGGCTTTGCCCGCGTCATCGCCAGCGAGACGCTGCGGCGGCTCGGACAGATCGAAACCGTCATCCGGCATTTCGTGCCGAAGGCGCCGCAGCCGCACAAGGCGGGTCCGACGCTCGAGATCCTGTATGCCGGCGCCTGCGAACTCCTCTTTCTCGACGTGCCGGCGCATGCCGCGGTCGATGCCGCGAACCGCCTGGCGCAGGCCGACGCCAAGGCGGTGCATTTCAAGTCGCTGATCAACGCCGTGTTGCGGCGCGTGTCGCGCGAGGGCAAGGCGCTCGTTGTGGCGCAGGACGCGGCGCGGTTGAACACGCCCGACTGGCTGTGGCAGCGCTGGTGCGATGCCTATGGCGAGGCGACGGCGCGGGCCATCGCCGACGCGCATCTGTCGCGGGCGCCGATCGATATCGTCTTGAAGTCCGCCGACGTCGCGGCACCCGGCGGCGACCCCGTGTTCGACAATGTCCGCCGGCTCACGGAGAGCGGGCGGGTCGAGTCGCTGCCCGGTTTCGCGGACGGAAACTGGTGGGTGCAGGATGCCGCGGCGACCTTGCCCGCGCGGCTGTTCGGCGATGTGCGCGGCCAAACGGTGATCGATCTTTGCGCCGCGCCCGGCGGCAAGACGATGCAATTGGCGGCGGCGGGCGCGCACGTCATCGCCGTCGAGCGCGAGGCGGCGCGGCTGGAACGCATCCGCGAGAACCTGGCGCGGACCAGGCTCGACGCGACGCTTGTCCAGGCCGATGTCCGCGACTTCCGTCCCGACGCGCCGGCGCCTTTCGTCCTGCTGGATGCGCCCTGCACCGCGACCGGCACGATCCGGCGCCATCCCGAACTGCCCTGGATCAAGAGCGCCTCGGACATCTCGCTGTGCGAACAGGGCGCGACGGAATTGCTGGATGCGGCGGCACAGATGGTCGCGCCCGGCGGATTGCTGGTCTTCGCGGTATGCTCGCTGGAGCCGGAAGAGGGTGTCGAGCAGGTGCAGCACTTTCTCGAACGCGACGCGCGTTTCGCGCGGGTGCCGGTGAATCCATCCGATGTGTTTGGACGCGCGGAGTTGATCAGCCCCGAAGGCGATTTGCGCACACTGCCCTGTCACGGGATGGATGGCTTCTACGCGGCGCGTCTGCGGCGCATCGATTGAATCCCAGCGGGGCTATAGCCTTCCCAGCGCGTAAGCGACCGCGAGATAGATCTTCCCCGTATCGGCGCTGAGCATGGTCGAGGTCAGAAGCCCGCCGCCATCGCCTTCCTTGGCGCGCGCCAGCAGCGACTCGAATTCGCCGATATAGGCGTTGGCCGCCTCGCGGAAGCGCGGCTCCTCGCGATAAAGCGTGGCGATGCGGTTGACCGTGTCGTCGTCGATCGCCGCCGCAAGCTTGCGCACGAACACCGAGCGGTCGCCCGCCAGATAGCGGCGCCATTCGTCCTCGCCGGGCGCGGCCTCGGCCGTGATGCCGTCGAGATCGACCGCCATGTCGGCCAGCGCCGCCTCCAACGCGCCGAGCGCCGCGGCGCCGGCCGGCTTCAGATCGCGCTGCTCGTCCTTCTCGACCGCCGCGAGCAAGGTGCGCATTTCCCAGCCCTTGCCGGGCTCGCTTGGCGTGGCCGGCGCATCGGGCCTGGGTTTGCGCGGGCGCTGCGTCAGGCGCTTGGCCATGCCGAGCAGGCCCTCGCTTTCGGGTTGCTCCTGTGCCGCCGGTTCGACTGGCTTGCGCACCAGATTGCGCGGCACGGTGCGGGCATGGATGGTGGAGAGCGTGCGGGCCGAAAGATCGAGAATCTCCTCGGTTTCGCTGCGCACCATGTCGCGCACGCGGCGCGCTTCCTGCTGCGCGATGCCGGGAAGGGTGAGCAGGTGGTGCTGCACGTCCTCGACCGTCTTGGCCAGCGTCGTGCGGATTTCCGCGGCCTCGGCCGAGAGCTCGCCGGAGGTGCGCAGCAGGCGCTCGCATTCCGCCATCGCCTCGCCGACCAAAGCGCGGGCGTTGGTCTTGGCCTCGTTCGCGGTCTCGCCGATCAGGGTCTGGGCGCCGGCATTGGCCTGCTGCAGCGCGTTGATCATGTTGTGCAGCGTCATGTTCGCGCTGTCGCTCGCCTCTTTCAGTTTCTCGGCCTCGCGCATGAAATTGGAGGTGAGCTGCGCGGCGCGCGCCGAGGCGTTCGCCATGATGATCTCGAGGTGGCGTTCGGCATCGCCGGTGACGGTCTCGAATTTCTGCGCCTCGCCGCCCAGCGCCTGGATCGCCTGCTCCATCGAGGCGCGTTCCTTGGACAGCGCCTGCTCGAAAGACGCGCTTTCCTCTTTCAGCCGCTGCATCAGATCGTTCATGCCGGTGCGGTGGCGCTCCTGGCGGCCGAGCACGAATTCGGCGCGCGCCATCGCCGCGTCGGCGACGGATTCGATCCGCTTGGCCTGGCGATCAAGTTCGACGGCGGCGGCATGCGGCGCATCGGCGGCGGCGCCGGCGGCGGCGCGGAAGCTGGCGGCTTGCGCGTCCAGCGTCGTGCCGGCGGTCTTGAGCGCGCTCTCGGCGGATTCGATCGAGGCTTTGAGCTGTGCGGTGCGCCCGGCGACCGTCTCGGCGGCGCGCGAGGCGGATTCGCTCAACGACCCGGCGACGGATTCGATGCGCTCGCGCTCGGCGGTCAGGCGCGAGGCGACGGCCTCGCCGCGCACTTCGGCGCGCGCGCCGGCTTCATCGAGCGCGGCGATCTGGTTCTCCAGCACGGCCTCGAGGGCGCGCAGCCGGGTGAAGGCGCCGTCGAGGCCCGCGTTCAGCGCATCGAGCTCGCGCCGCACCGCGCGGCCGAGGCGGGCGGCGGTGCGCGACGCGGTCTCGTCGGCGGCGAAGAGCCGGTCGGTCGCCTCGGCGAGCGTCTGCGAGGCGACGGCCATCTGCTGCGCCCGCGCCATTGCCCAGGCGGCGGCGACGAAGAGGAGCGGCGGGATGAAGGTGGCGGCGACGAACAGCGCCAGTTCCTGGACATCGAGCCCCGCAAGGCCCCTGGGGCCGAAATAGCCCCACAGATAAGCGGCGGCCGCGCCAGCCCAGAAGGCGGAGAGCACGAAGGAGAAGGTCAGGGCGGCCATGCCGAATTTCGGCTCGGGCCGGCGGACGGCGCGCGCCTCGGCGTCTCCGATGGGCTCGGCCGTCTGGAGCAGTACGGGCTGGCTGCCCGATGCGTTGGTGGCCATTCGTCCCTCGATGAATACGCTAGGTAGCGCCGCACTTTAACCATCGAACGCCCGATTACGCGAGGGTCGCCGGAGAATTTTGCCGTTCGGCGCCCCGGGGGGGCGCGTCCGCCCATCCGTTAACGGAGCATTGAGCGGTCTCTGCCATGATCGCTTGTCGATCTCTTGAAGAGAGTTGAGCGCATGGCTGGCAACCAGGCCGTCGATCTGGAGCACCTGGCACGCTACACGGGCGGCGATCGCGCGATCAACGCCGAGGTGATGCGGCTGTTCGACGGCCAGGCGAACGAACTGGTCGCCCGGCTGCAAAGCATCCTCGACGCGCGCGACGCCAAATCGTGGAAAGAAGTCACCCACACGCTGAAGGGCGCGGCGCGGGGCATCGGCGCCTTCGCGATGGGCGATGCAGCGGCGCGCTGCGAGCCGCTCGATCTCTCCGACCGCCAAGGCGCGACGGACGCCATCGCGGCGCTCAAGGCGCGGGCCGACGCGGTGCAGGCCTTCATCCGGGATTATCTCGCCGCCTGAACGCGCGACGGCGCGCCGCCTGGACGGGATTGTTCATTTCCGGCAGACACTTGGAGTGCGGCGCCGTCACGCCCTTGGCGCCGCGAGCGCGCTGCGGCACAGTCGCGGCCCTTTTGGAATGGGTTGTCGGCGGGCACGTTTTTACATATTAGGGCCGCTAGTTTTCCCGTTCATACATAGAGAGCCTGTGAAATAGCCCATGAGCACGCCTATCGAGACCGATGTCGCCATTGTCGGAGCCGGCCCGATCGGCCTGTTCGCGGTGTTCGAACTTGGGCTGCTCGACCTCAAGACGCATCTGATCGACATCCTCGACCGGCCCGGCGGTCAGTGCACGGAGCTCTATCCCGAGAAGCCGATCTACGACATTCCCGGCCTGCCGATCGTCACCGGGCAGGACCTGACCAACCGGCTGCTCGACCAGATCAAGCCGTTCGGCGCGCAGTTCCATTTCGGCGAGATGGCGTCGGCGCTTGAGAAGCTGCCCGACGGCCGGTGGAAGCTCTCGACCGATGCCGGCACCGAGATCGTCGCGCCCGTCGTGGTGATCGCGGCCGGCGGCGGCAGCTTCGTGCCCAAGCGCCCGCCGGTTCCGGGTATCGAGGCGTTCGAGAACAAGGGCGACGGCGTCGGCGTGCACTATGCCGTGCGCAAGATGGACACGTTCAAGGACAAGAACATCCTGATCGCCGGCGGCGGCGACAGCGCGCTCGACTGGACGATCAACCTGGCGCCGATCGCCAAGAGCCTGACGCTGGTGCATCACCGCGACGGCTTCCGCGCGGCGCAGCACAGCGTCAACCAGATGCGGGCGCTGGAGAAGGAAGGCAAGGTCAAATTCCACGTCGCCAGCGTGAAGTCGCTGCACGGCGACGACGGCAGGCTCGCCGGCGTGACGCTCGCCGGCGCCGACAAGAAGGAGTGGCTGCACGACGTCGACGCGTTCCTGCCGTTCTTCGGCCTCACCATCAAGCTCGGCCCGATCGCGGAATTCGGCCTGAACCTGCACGAGAACCTCATTCCGGTGGACACCGCGAAGTTCGAAAGCTCGACGCCCGGCATCTTCGCCATCGGCGACATCAACACCTACCCGGGCAAGCTCAAGCTGATCCTGTCTGGCTTCCACGAGGCGGCGCTGATGGCGCAGGCCGCGTTCCACATCGTCAAGCCGAACGAGAAGCTGCGCTTCCAGTACACGACCTCGTCGTCGAACCTGCAGAAGAAGCTGGGTGTCTCCGCATGAAGATCATCGCCACCGACCGCGTCGGCGCGACGCGCGAAATCGAAGGCCGCGACGGCTGGAGCGTGATGGAGATCCTGCGCGACGCCGGCCTGCCCATTGCGGCGGAATGCGGCGGCGCCTGCGCCTGCGCCACCTGCCACGTCTATGTGACCGACGGCTGGTACGAGAAGCTCACCCCGCCCTCGGACGCCGAGATCGATATGCTCGACATGGCGCTGGCGGTCGAGCCGACCTCGCGCCTCTCCTGCCAGATCGTCTGCGCCGACGAACTGGACGGCATCAAGGTGACCGTCGCGCCGGAATAAACCGGTTCGGCAACTACCAGCTTGTCATGGTTATACATTTGTTATAACGTTCCGTTCTAACATCCGTTGGAACGGAGATGGCCATGCACTACAAGCTCAAGCTCATCCAGATCGGTAATTCCGTGGGTGTCACGCTGCCCAAGGAGATGCTGGCGGCGATGAAGGTCGATAAGGGCGACACCATCACGGTGACCCCGGCGCCGGATGGCTTTCGTGTCAGTCCCTATGACCCCGACACGAGCAGCCAGATGGAAATCATGCGTCAAGTCATGAAAAAGCGGCGCAATGCGCTTCGCGAGTTAGCGAAATGACAACCTGGGTCTGGTTGGATCCGGATGCCTTGTTGGCCGCACATGACGAACAACTCGCCGAGCATGGTGGGGCTTCGGGAATTCGCGATCCGGGAATGTTCGAATCGGCGCTGGCGCGACCGCAAAATTTGGCGGCCTATGGCGAACCAGACGTAGCGGCTTTGGCCGCGGCCTATGCGTTCGGCATTGCCAAGAACCATGCATTCATCGACGGCAACAAACGAACGGCGCTCGTCGCGTTGGAATCGTTTCTTGTGCTGAACGGGTTCGACCTTGCCGTCGACGATGGGCAGGCAGTCATGGTCGTCTTGTCCGTGGCATCCAGCGCCTTCAGCGAGGACGAGTTGGCCGGCTGGATCCGCAAGAATATCCAGCCGCGTTAGCCGAGACACACATGGGCTTCTACGATCGACACATCCTGCCCTGGCTGCTCGACACGGCGATGAGCGCCAAGCCGATCACCTATCAGCGCCGCAAGGTCGTCCCGCGCGCCGAGGGGCGCGTGCTGGAGATCGGGTTCGGCGCCGGCCATAACTTGCCGTTCTACGATCCCAAGAAGGTCGAGCGCCTCTGGGCACTGGAGCCTTCCGCACAAATGCGGGCCCGCGCGGCGGAACGCGTGGCCGCGTCGCCGATCCCGCTCGAATTCCTCGACCTGCCGGGCGAGCAGATTCCGCTCGACGCGGACGCCGCCGACACCATCCTCATCACCTATACGATGTGCACGATCCCGGACGTCATGAAGGCGCTGGGCGAGATGCGGCGCGTCCTGAAACCCGCCGGACGCATGATCTTCTGCGAGCATGGCGAGGCGCCGGATGCGAGCGTTGCGCGCTGGCAACGGCGGATCACACCGGTGTGGAAGGCGATCGGCGGCGGCTGCCATGTCGGACGGCCGATCCCCAAGCTGATCCGCGACGCGGGCTTTCGCGTCGACGACATGGCGACGATGTATCTTCCCGGCACCCCGCGCTTCGCGGGGTTCAACTATTGGGGAAGCGCCACGCGCGGGTGAACCGGCGCGCGGTTCGTGCTCGAGCCGACACGCGAACGTGAAGCCGGCCCGGCGCGGCTCCCTTGCCGCGCGTCAGGTCACTCCCTAGCTTCCAAGCGGGACCAAAGGGGTTTTCATCATGCTGGATCGCCGTTCGCTGCTGAAATCGGGGGCGGCGGGAGCCGCCGTGATGGCCCTGGGCCGGCCCGCTTTGGCCGCCGATGCGCCCGCCACGCAGTTGAACGCGCTGTTCGACACCTTCGTCAGCGAGAACCTCGACCTCTCGCCGATCTCCGCGACCGGGCTGGGCGTCGACACCGGCGCGCGCAAGCACCAGAAGAGCGAACTCGACGAGACCTCGCTCGCCGCGGTCGTGCGCGCCCAGACCTTGCTCGCCAGCCAGCTCGCGCGGCTCTCGACCTTCGACCGCAATTCGGTCGGCGGCGAAGACCGGCAGAGCTACGACGTGGTGATCTTCGGCCTGCGCAACGGGGTCATCACCGACGCGCGCTACGCCTATGGCGGCGGCGGCGCCGGCTCGCCCTATGTGATCAACCAGATGGGCGGTCTCTATAGCGGCATCCCCTCCTTCCTCGATAACCAGCACACGATCGAGACCAAGGACGACGCCGACGCCTATCTCGCGCGCCTGGAACAGTTCGGGCCGCGCCTCGACGGCGAAGCCGAAATCGTGCGCCACGACGTGGCGCTCGGCGTGATCCCGCCCGATTTCTGCCTCGACAACGCGATCGAGCAGATGAACGGGCTGCGCGGCCAGCCGGCGGACAGCGCGTCGATGACGATGTCGCTGGTCCGGCGCGCCAAGGACAAGGCCATCGCGGGCGATTGGGGCACGCCGGCGGCGAAGATCCTGACCGACAAGGTCTATCCCGCGCTCGACCGGCAGATCGCGCTCCTCACCGACATGCGCAAACAGGCGACGCATGACGCCGGCGTGTGGAAGCTTCCCGATGGCGAGGCCTATTACCGCGACAGCGTCCTGACCTGGACGACCTCCACGATGAGCCCGGCGGAAATCCACAAGACCGGCCTCGACATCATCAAGGACCACAGCGCGCAGATCGACGCGATCATGAAGCAGCACGGCCTGACCAAGGGCACGGTCGGCGAGCGGCTGCGCGCGATGTTTGTCGATCCCAAGATGCTCTACCCGAACACCGACGCGGGCAAGGATCAGCTGATCGCCGATCTGAACGTCAAGGTCGCCGCGGTCCGCGCCCGGCTGCCCGACTATTTCGGCGTGCTGCCCAAGGCCGATGTCGTGATCAAGCGGGTGCCCAAGGAGATCGAGGCGGGGCAGGCCGGCGGCTCCTACAACGCGCCGTCGCTGGATGGGAAGGTCCCGGGCATCTACTGGATCAATCTGCGCGACACCGCCGAGCAGCCGCGCTGGCTGTTGCCGACACTCACCTATCACGAGGCGATTCCGGGCCATCACCTCCAGCTTTCGATCCAGCGCGAGGCCAAGATGCCGCTGATCCGCAAGCTGACTTATTTCTCGTCCTACCTGGAGGGCTGGGCGCTCTATGCCGAGCAGCTCGCCGACGAGATGGGCATGTACAAGGACGATCCCTTCGGCCGCATCGGCTTCCTGCACGATGCGATGTTCCGCGCCGTGCGCCTGGTGGTCGATACCGGCATCCACAGCATGAAATGGAGCCGCGAGCAGGCGACCAAATTCTATGTCGATACGCTGGGCGACAAGGAGAGCGGCGCGATCACCGAGATCGACCGCTACTGCATCATGCCGGGCCAGGCCTGCGGCTACATGCTGGGCAAGCTGACCTTCCTCGCCGCCCGCAAGAAGGCGCGCGACGCGCTGGGCGCCCGGTTCGACATCAAGAGCTTCCACGACGCGATGCTGATCGGCGGCGCGGTGCCGCTGGCGATGATCGATCCGATTACGGATGCCTATATTGCGGCGCGCAAATCCGCCTGAGCGGTCAGCGGACGGGCGACGCGTTTTCGAATTCCGCGTAGACCCGATAGGGGCACATCGCCGTGAAGCTTCCGCTGACCTGTATCGTCTCGCTTTTGCCGTCCGACAACAGGTTGAACGTCGCGGCATAGGGGACCGTCAGCTGGGCGCAGGCTTCCCGCGCGCCATAGGCCACGGCGGTCTTCGGCGGCACCGCGACGATGATCTGGAACGGAGTGTCGACGAACGACTGGGCGGACGTTCCATACCGCCAATCGCCCTCGACCAGCACGACAAGCCCATTCGCGTCCAGGGCAGGCCGGGGACCGTGATAGGGGATTTCGATGTCGGGGGAGCCGGCCGCCGGGTGAAAACCGTAGGCGGTCGTCAGCCTTTGCACCGTGAAAATCGGCAGGTTGGCCTGCACGGATTCGTTGTTGAGCACGCCTATGTCATTGCCGGCGATCGGCGCCAGCGTGTCGATGCGCGCCTTGGCCGTATCAAAGGCGAGCGAGGCCAGCGTATAGCTGGGCTCGCCCGCGCTCACCTGCGCCCAGAGCTCGTTGGGCGCGCCATGGCTCCATTGCCAGGTCACCAGCGTCTGCCCCGGGAAATAGGGACCATCGGTGGGTATGTTGATCTTCTGCTCCCAATCGACCGACGCGTTGATCGCATTGTAATCGCCCGGAACCGTGTCGTCGCGCCAATGCGTGAACGGGCTGGTCTCGATCTGATTGAGCGGATAGAGCTGAAGCGGGGTGCCGTTCTGCGGGGGATAGGCGCCGATGCAAAGCTTGGCCGCCTTGTTGATCAGCGCATAGCTTCCGTCGGAGAGCGCCCGCCGCGCCCACAATTGCCGATCATCGCCCGTCTGGTGCGCCACGACCAGCACCACGCCGTTCAAGGCGGCGATGGCGAGCACGCCGCCCGCGCCGCTCGGCGCCTTGCTCAGGATGTAGAAGTGCGAACCGGGCGGAGGAGGGGCGGCGGGGCGCGCCGGCCCGTCGGCTGTACGAGTCATGGCCTTCCTCCTCCGACCGACGCCGCGATCGCCTAGCGGCTCATCAACGCGTACGCGCCACCTTTTTCGATGCCGCGCTTGTAGGCGGGACGCGCCTGCATGCGCTCGCGATATTTCACCAGCGCGGGATAGGGCGCAAGCCGCGCCCCGGCCGCCTCCACGACGAAGATCAACTGGATATCGGCGCCGGTCAGCTCGTTGCCCACGAAGAAATCGCGGCCGCCCAGGCTGGCTTCCATGTAGGAGAGGTTGTTGGCGATCTCGCTGTCGACGCGCGGCTTCAGCACCGCCGCGGCCTCGCCGAGCATGCCGGTATAGAGCGCCATCAGGAGCGGCAGCATCGCCGAGCCTTCCGCGTAATGTATCCACTCGATATAGCGCCAATAATCGTCGGTCCCGGCGGCCGGCTTGAAGCGGCCCTTGCCATAGGTGTCGATCAGATACTCGACCTCGGCGCCCGATTCCGCGATCACGCGGCCCTTGTCTTCCAGCACCGGCGATTTGCCGAGCGGATGCACCGCCTTCAGCTCCGGCGGCGCGAAGGGCACCGGCGACATGCGCTGATACTTCACGATCTCGTAAGGCGTCTCGAGTTCTTCGAGCAGCCACAGGATGCGCTGCGAGCGCGAATTGTTGAGGTGGTGGATCTTGATCGTCATGGCGTGCTCCCCGGATATTTTGCCGTATCGGATCAGGTGTTTCCGGGACTCGCAAGAGGCGTCGATTGCCCGCGTCGCGCCGCGAGTTGTCATCGGATGCCCGATGATGCGAGGCTTGCCGCTCCGATCTTGACGGGGGGAGAAGCATGCGCCGCACGATTACTTTGGCGATCTGTTCGATGGCCGTCCTGGCATGGCCGGCCGCCGCCGCAGCGGCGCCCGCCGCGACGTATCAAACCGTCGTCCAGGATTATTTCAGCGCCCAGTGGAAGGCGCATCCCACCTTCGCGACCGCGACGGGTCTGCACAATCGGGACGGCGAGCTGGACGACGTGTCCGCCGCCGCCCATGCGACGGAAATCGCACGGCTGAAGGATACCGAGGCCAGATTGCACGCCATCGACGGCGCCACGCTTTCGCCGATGGACCGCGACGAGCGCGACGTGCTGATGGCGGAGATCGGCGGGCAGTTGCTGGAAGACGAAACGGTGCAGCAATGGCGCCACGATCCCGGCGTCTATGTCGGTCTTCTCACCTCCGCGGCGTTCCAGCTGATCGAGCGCGATTTCGCGCCGCTCGACATACGCCTGCGCAGCCTGATCGCGCGCGAGACCCGCATGCCGGCCATGCTCGCCGATGCGAAACGCAACCTGACGAACATGCCGCCGGTCGATATCGACGTGGCGCTGCAAAATCTCGACGGCGGCATCGCCTTTCTCGGCAACGACGTGCCGAAGGCCTTCCTGGGCGTGAAGGACGCCGCGCTGCAGGCGCAATTGGCGGGTTCGACGAAGGCGGCGGTCGACGCCGCGAAGGATTTCAAGGCCTGGCTGGTGGCGCGGAAACCGAACGCGCACGGATCGTTCGTCCTGGGCCGCGCCGCGCTGCAGCGGCTGCTCGCCAGCGACATGGTCGATGTGCCGGTGGAAAAGGTGCTGGAAGCGGGCGAGGCGCAGCTGGCCCGCGACCACGCCGCTTTTCTCGCCACGGAAAAGCTGGTCGATCCGAAAAATCCGGCACGGGCGATGGCCGAGATCGAGGCCGATCATCCCGATGCGGCCCATCTTATCGCGACCGCGCGCGACGGTTTGGCGAATCTGCAATCCTTCATCGAACGGCATCGCATCGTCACGCTGCCGTCGCGGATGCTGCCGGTCGTCGCGGAGACGCCGCCTTTCGCGCGCGCGGTCATCTTCGGCCAGATGGACGGCCCCGGCGCGCTGGAGACCCACGCCACCAAGGCCTACTACTTCATCACCCCGCCGGAGCCGAGCTGGCCCGCGGCGAAACGCGACGAGCTGCTGGCCTATTTCAACCGCGCGCTGCTGCAGAATCTTTCGGTGCACGAGGCGTTGCCCGGCCATTTCACGCAATATCTGTATGCCCGCGCCAATCCGAACTGGTCGCTGGTGCGCAAGACGGCGCAGTCCTATTCCACGACCGAAGGCTGGGCGCATTACGCCGAACAGATGATGCTGGATGAGGGGCTGGGCGCCGGCGATCCGAAGATCAAGCTCGCGCAATTGCAGGATGCCCTGCTGCGCAATTGCCGGCTCGTCGCCGCGATCAAGATGCACACCGGCGCCATGACGTTGGACGAGGCGACGCAGATGATGGCGACGCAATGCTTTCAGCCGCCCTCGGTCGCGCCCAACGAGGCCAAGCGCGGCACGTCCGATCCCGGCTATTATTCGTACACGCTGGGCAAGCTCGAAATCCTCAAGCTGCGCGCCGACGTGGCGGCAAAGCAGGGCAAGGCGTTCGACCTCGGCAAGTTCCACGACGCGTTCCTGAACGCGGGCCTGGTGCCGGTCGCGATCATCCGCCGCGAGATGCTGGGCAAGGACGGCCCGGCCTTGTGATGCGTATCAGCGGTTCAATTCCCGCATCGCATTGTCGAGGCCGGCGAGCGTCAAGGGATACATGCGGCCGTTGAACAGCTGGCTCATCAGGCCGATGGACGGGGTGTATTCCCAATGCTTCTCCGCCACCGGGTTCAGCCACACCGCGTGCTCGAACAGGTTCGTCACGCGGTCGAGCCACACCGCGCCCGGCTCCTCGTTCCAGTGCTCGACGCTGCCGCCGGGATAGGTGACCTCATAGGGGCTCATCGTCGCATCGCCGACGAAGATGACCTTGTAGTCGCGCGGATATTTATTCAGCACGTCCCAGGTCGGGATCTTCTCGTTGTGGCGCCGGCGATTGTCCTTCCACACATCCTCATAGAGGCAGTTGTGGAAGTAGTAGAAATCCATGTGCTTGAACTCGGTCTTGGCCGCGCTGAAAAGTTCTTCACACAGCTTGATGTGGGCGTCCATCGAGCCGCCGATGTCGAAGAACAAGAGCACCTTCACCGTGTTGTGCCGCTCCGGCACCAGGCGCAAATCGAGATAGCCCTTGTTGGCGGTGTCGGTGATCGTGCCGGGCAGATCGAGTTCGGTCTCGGCGCCCTGGCGGGCCCATTTGCGCAACCGGCGCAGCGCCACCTTGATGTTGCGGGTGCCGAGCTCGACCGAATCGTCGAGGTTCTTGTATTCGCGCTTGTCCCAGACCTTGACCGCCTTGCCGTGGCGCGACTTGTCCTGGCCGATACGCACGCCTTCGGGATTGTAGCCGCTGTTGCCATAGGGCGAGGTGCCGCCCGAGCCGATCATCTTGTTGCCCTTCTCGTGGCGCTTCTTCTGCTCATCGAGCCGCTCCTTGAGCGTCTCCATCAGCTTGTCCCAGCCGCCCAGGGCCTCGATCTGCTTCTTCTCGTCCTCGGAAAGGAATTTCTCGGTCAGCGCCTTCAGCCACTCCTCGGGGATCTGCGCCAGGAGCGAGGCGTCGAGGCCTTCGAGGCCCTTGAACACATGGCCGAAGACGCGGTCGAACTTGTCGAGATTGCGCTCGTCCTTCACCAGCGCGGTGCGCGAAAGGTAGTAGAATTCGTCGATCTTCATGTCGATCACGTCGTGATCGAGCGCGTCCATCAGCGCGAGATATTCCTTCAGCGTGACGGGAATCTTGGCGGCGCGGAGTTCGTCGAAAAACTGGAAGAACATGGGAACCTTCCGGGCAGGCGATAGCGATCGCGCGAAGTCTAGCGCGCCCCACGCGCAAGGGCCAAGGGCCCGAAAATCGGGCTATTTGGGCGGCGGCGCGACGGTTGTTGACGCCGGTGCGGGCGGCGCCTGCTTGGCGATATGCGCCAGCGCCTCGGCATAGACGGTGTCGAGGAATTGCTGCTTGGCGTCGTCGTCGCGCGGGGTGGCGAATTCGACCGTCGCCTCCAGCGCCCAGTCGCCGACCGTGCCGCCGGAGAACAGGATGCGGTAATGCAGCGTCTCCAGCGCCGCGGTCTCGTAGGTGCGCTGATAGACCGAGATCGGCGTCGTGCCGCCGCCGAGCAGCATGGTCTTCTCCCCGACGATCTTGCCGCCGATGCCTTCCTGCTCGGTGAATTCGGGCACCAGCGCGGTCTTGGGATCATAGGCCGCCTTCAGCGGCGTCAGCGTGATCGTGCCATAGACGCCGTCGCGCGCCGAATAGGCGCAGAAGTCCGAGCCGATCGAGGGATCGCGCTCGCCATAGGCGTCGCGCTCGAAATGGCCGATGAATTGCGGGCAAACGAAGCCCGACGCCGCATGCACCTTCGCCTCGTCGGGCGCGTCCTTGAAGGCGTCGATATCCGTGGTCTGGGCAAGGGCGGGCGACGCCGCAAATGCCAGCACGGCCAGGGCAAGGCGAAGCGGTGTCTGAATCATATGGCATTCTCGGAAATGTCGCCCGGCGATACTATCAGAGGACGGCCGCGCACAATACGCGGCGCAGGCGAGGCGAAGCATGACGATCCCGGACGGAAACGAAGCGGCGCGGCCCTTCCTGCCTACCCAGGATTTCGATGCCAGCCGAGCCTTCTACGAGGCGCTTGGCTTCACCAAAAGGCTCGACAGCGAGGTCGCGATCTTCGGCATCGGCGCGACGTCTTTCATCCTGCAGCGCTATTACCAGGAGGGCTGCAATTTCATGATGCAGCTGATGGTCGACGACCTCGATGCCTGGTGGGCGCATATCGAAACTCTCGATCTGCCCGGCCGCTTCGGCGTGCCGGCGCCCAAGCCGCCGGCGACGCAGCCCTGGGGTTTGCGCGTCGCCTATGTCGTCGATCCCGCCGGCGTGCTGTGGCATGTGGCACAGCGGCGGGCGGACAAACCGCACGACCGGTGACTATCTTGTTCTGTGTTTGTTTCTATGTCATGCTAAGCGCATGAGCGGTGAACTCGACAGCCTCGTGTTGGAGCATCTGCGGCATATCCGTTCCGTCGTCGATGAGACGCGAAAGGACATTCGCGAGTTGACGTTCCGCGTAGGCATGCTCGAAAGCAATGTTGCGGGATTGCAGGCGCAATATGCGCATGTCGCGACGCGGATTGACCGCGTCGAGGAGAGACTTCAAAAGATTGAAGCCCGGATCGGCCTTATCAACGCCTAGTTCCGGCTCTCTCTCCGCGCAAGAAACGCCAGCCGCTCGAACAGGTGGACGTCCTGCTCATTCTTCAACAGCGCGCCGTGCAGCGGCGGGATCAGCTTGGTCGGGTCCTTTTCCTTCAGCGCTTCCGGCGGAATGTCCTCGTTCAACAGCAGCTTCAGCCAGTCGAGCAGCTCGCTGGTCGACGGCTTCTTCTTGAGGCCGGGCACGTCGCGGATCTGGTAGAAGACGTTGAGCGCCTCGCTCACCAGCTTCTGCTTGATGTTCGGATAGTGCACGTCGACGATCTTCTGCATCGTCTCGCGCTCGGGGAATTTGATGTAGTGGAAGAAGCAGCGGCGCAGGAAGGCGTCCGGCAGCTCCTTCTCGTTGTTCGAGGTGATGAGGATGATCGGGCGCACCGCCGCCTTGATCGTCTCGCCGGTCTCGTAGACGAAGAATTCCATGCGGTCGAGTTCGAGCAGAAGGTCGTTGGGAAATTCGATGTCGGCCTTGTCGATCTCGTCGATCAGCAGGACCGGGCGGCCCTTCATCTCGAAGGCCTCCCACAGCTTGCCCTTGCGGATATAGTTCTTGACGTCTTTCACCCGCTCCTCGCCGAGTTGGCTGTCGCGCAGGCGGGTCACGGCGTCGTATTCGTAGAGGCCCTGGATCGCCTTGGTGGTCGACTTGACGTGCCAGGTGATCAGCGGCGATTTCAGCGCGCCGGCGACCTGGAAGGCGAGTTCGGTCTTGCCGGTGCCGGGTTCGCCCTTGATCAGGAGCGGGCGCTCCAGCGTAATGGCCGCGTTGACGGCGATCTTCAGATCGTCCGTCGCGACATAGCGGTCGGTACCTTCGAAACGGGCCATGATGCTCTCTTGGGTGGATAATAGCGTGGCCGAAAGCGTAGGTGGCGGCGGGACCATGCGCAAGGGCGCGCCTTTCGGGCGCTTTGCCGCTAAACTGGCAACATGAGCGGACAAAACCAGACGGCCGAGCCGATCGCGCAGGCGATCAACCTGATCCGGCAGGGTCTGTGGGAACTGGCCGAGCGGGTCCTGGGCCAGCTGCTGTCGGTGCGGCCGTTCGAGCCGGACGGGCTGCAGCTCATGGGCCTGGTCCGCGCCAATCAGAGCCGGCTTTCCGAGGCGGAAGCGCTCTATCGCCGCTCGCTGGCGCTGCGCCCGAAACAGCCCAATGTCATGACCAATCTCGGCCGGCTGCTGGCCGGCACGGGACGCGCCGAGGAGGGCATCGTGCTCTTGCGCGCGGCTTCGCGCGCCGATCCGAACAATGCCGATACGCTGCTCGTGCTGGGCCAGGTCCAGCACGGCCTGGGCGACTTCGTCTTCGCGGAGAAGAATTTCCGCGCGGCGCTGCGGCTGGAGCCCGACAATTTCACCGCGCTCTTGAGCTTCGGCGCGCTGCTCAACGATGTCGAGCGCCCGAAGGAAGCCGAGACGATCCTGCGTCTGGCGATCGAACTCCCGTCGCCGCCGGCCCTGCGGGCCGCGATGGAGCACAATCTCGGCGTCGCCTTGAAGATGCAGCGGCGTTACGGCGAAGCGCTGACCCAGTTCGACGCCGCGCTGGCGCGCGCGCCCGATCTGCCGCGGGGCGAGGCCAATCGCGCCGGCGTGCTGCAGCATCTGGGGCGCAACGACGATGCGGTGGCGGGCTATCGCCGCGCCCTCGCGCGCGATCCCGGCCATCTCGCCGCGCATCAGGAGTTGAACGCCCTGCTCTATCGCCTGGGGCGCGACGCGGAGTTCCTGAATTCCTACGACGAAGCCGCCGCGCGCCTGCCGCGTCCGGCAGTGCTTCTGATCGGCAAGGGCGGCTTCCTCGCGCGCACCGGGCGCTTCGAAGAGGCGCGCGCCTGTTTCGAACGCGCCGCGTCCTTGGAGCCGGAGAATCCGGCGGCGCAGAACGGCCTGGCGCTGGCCCTGGCCGGGCTGGGGCAATTGGAGCCCGCCATCGCGGCCTATGAAAAGGCGCTGGCGCTGCAGCCCGACGACGTGCCGACCCAGGTCAACCTCGCGGGCACGCTGTTGCGCGCGGGCGATGCGGCGCGCGCGCTGACGCTCACCGAAGACGCGGTCGCGCGGCAGCCGCTCGATCAGGCGGCCCTGGCGATGCACGAGCTTGCGCTGCGGCTGAACCGCGATCCGCGCGCCGCGGCGCTGGCCGATTACGAGCGCCATGTGCAGGTCTTCGATCTGGATCCGCCGGACGGCTTCACGGACATGGCCGCGTTCAACGCGGCGCTGAACGCCCATCTCGACGCGCTGCACGGCGATGCGCGCGAGCATATCGACCAGACGCTGCGGCGCGGCACCCAGACGATGGACCCGCTGTTCGACGGCGACAACGCGCTGGTAGCGGCGCTGCGTGCGCGGATCGAGGAGGCGGTTGCTGCTTATATCGCCCGGATGGACGATGACGAAACGCATCCGCTCGGTTCGCGGCGCGCGGAAGGTTTTCGTTTCACCGGTTCCTGGTCGTCGCGGCTGCGCGATGCCGGATTCCACACCAACCACATCCATCCCAAGGGCTGGATCAGTTCCTGCTATCACGTGGCGGTGCCGGATGCGGTCGACGACGAGGCCGAACGGCAAGGCTGGATCAAATTCGGCGAGCCGCCCTTCGACACCGCCCTGGGCCAGCCGATCCGCCGCGCGATCAAGCCGGTGCCGGGGCGGCTTGTCTTGTTTCCCTCGTATATGTGGCACGGCACGGTGCCGTTCCGCTCGGCAGCGGATCGCACGACCATCGCCTTCGACGCGATTCCCGTCTAGATTGTCCGCCGTCAAGCGGGGGATACGCGTGAACGGGATGCTGGTCGCGGCCGCTTTCGGCGCGGGCACGGTGGCGATGTTCACCGACTGGCTGTTCATGGGCGTGCTGTTCCACGACGCCTACAACAAATTTCCTGAAGTCTGGCGACCGGGTATCCGCGAAGGCTCGGAGCGGCGCGCCATCATCTGGTCGAGCCTCATCGGCTATGTGATGAGCGGCGCGGTCGTCGCGCTCTGCGCCGTCGCCGGCGCGGCCGGGATCGTCGCGGGGCTCCAGATCGCCGTTCTCGTCTGGCTCGCGGGACCGGTCGTGATCCTGGCGATCAACGGCTTCTTCATCAAGATCGACGGCAAGGTCACCTTCGCCCATTGCCTGGGCTGGCTCGCGCGCATGGCGCTGGCAGGCGGCGCGGCGGGTTATGTTCTCGCGATGCGTTGAATCGCTTAAAGACCGGAGGGTCCGATGACCAGGTTCGGTGTGTGCGCGAGTCTCGCATTGGTCGGGTTTCTATTCGCCACCGCCGCGCCAGCGGCGTCGCCGGATCGGATGGCGTGGGATGTATTCGCCGCGATGACCGCGCCCGCCGGCGCGCCGGGCGTCAAGGCTGTTGCCTTCGAGACCTGGGCGTCCGACGACGACATCTATTCCGGCAAGTCGCCGAAATGGCCGGCGCCGGGCGCCAAGCATCTGACCCGCAGCCTCGCGGCCGTCTCCGAGCTCCTGGCCGTTCACGGTGCCGCGGCGCCGCCGGCGGACTGTTTGCCGAAGGATGGCAAGGCCGGGAATTTCCCGCCCGGCGCCTGCATCGGCGAAGAGGTCCAGCACAACCGCCCGGTCTTCCAATACATCGTCGCCAACAATCTTTATTCGACCGCCGGTCTTGCCGCCGCCTATGGCGCGACCAAGCCGATCGATTTCCCCAAGGACTCGATCGTGGTGAAAGCGGATTGGGTGCTGATCGCCGATTTGCTGCGCTGGCTGCCGTACGCCTACAGGACCGCGGCCGATGTCCGCCGCGCCTATTACACCAACACCGCGACGATGAACGGGCGCGCCGGCGAATACGCTCTGGTCGGCATGTCGGTCCAGAGCAAAGCCCTGCCGCAATGGCTGTGGATGACCTTCGAGCATCGCAGCAATCCCGGCCGCTGCGACATCATCGGCTGCCATGACGATTTCGGCGCGCTCCTCGCCAACCTGCCCTCGCGGCTGGTGCCGAACACCGATTACGGCCCCTGCCTCAAGACGCTCGCCCTGGTGCAGCTTTTCGCCAGCCGCCACCTCGATCCGGTGTGGACCAATTACTGTCTCAAAGGCACGCAGGTCGCTTTCGGGACCGCGGCCGGGCCGACGATCCTCGCCAATTCGGTGATCGAGCGGATGAACAAGGGCGTGCCGGTGCCGGATACGTCCTGCATCACCTGCCACGCCTATTCCGCCTTCGACAAGCATGGCGCGCCGAACTACGCGGTCCTGCCGAAGCGCCCGGTCGGCCCGGTGAACCCGGCGCTGCTGCATTGCTTCAAGACCCACGACTATCTCTGGAGCATCCTGGCGGCGCATTGATCGCGGCGCTTTGGCGGGCTTAGATGGTGCCGCAACGCCGCGTTGCATGTTGTGTTGCGGCCCCTCCGAAACATCGCCCCAAGGGGCCGGCCAGCCATGACGGTTGCACACGTCTATACCGTTGCGTTCCAGGGGATCGAGGCCCGCGAAGTGGACGTGCAGGTCCATATCGGCAGCGGCACGCAGGGCCTCTTCAATATCGTCGGCCTCGGCGACAAGGCGGTGGCCGAAAGCAAGGAACGCGTACGCGCCGCCCTGTCGGCGATCGGGCTCGCGCTGCCCTATCAGCGCATCACGGTGAACCTGGCGCCGGCGGACCTGCCGAAGGAAGGCAGCCACTACGACCTGCCCATCGCGCTCGGCCTGCTGGCCGCGATGGGCGTGCTGCCGGCGAGCGAACTCGCCAATTACGTCGCGCTCGGAGAGCTTTCGCTCGATGCGCAGATCACCACCGTCGCCGGCGTCTTGCCGGCGGCGCTTGCCGCTAGCAGCCAGCATCGCGGCCTGATCTGCCCGGCGGCCTGCGGCGCCGAAGCCGCCTGGGCGGGCGACCTCGAAATCGTCGCGGCGCCGTCGGTGATCGCACTGGTCAATCACATGAAGGGCCATCAGGTCCTGAGCCGGCCGGTGGCCAAGCTCGCCGACGACACTCGCAGCGCTCCCGACCTGCGCGACGTGAAAGGCCAGGAGACCGCCAAGCGCGCCATCGAGATTGTCGCCGCCGGCGGCCACAATCTCTTGATGATTGGTCCGCCCGGCGCGGGCAAATCGATGCTGGCGCAGAGATTGCCGGGCCTGCTGCCGCCGCTCGACGCGCGCGAGGCGCTCGAACTTTCGATGGTGCAGAGCCTGGCCGGCGAATTGCCCGGTGGCGCGATCTCGCGCCAGCGGCCGTTCCGCAATCCGCATCATTCGGCGTCGATGGCGGCGTTGACCGGCGGCGGGTTGCGGGTCAAGCCGGGCGAGGTGAGCCTTGCCCATTTGGGTGTGCTCTTCCTCGATGAGTTGCCGGAATTCCAACGCGGTGTGCTCGATTCGCTGCGCCAGCCGATCGAGACCGGCGAGGCCGTGGTGGCGCGCGCCAATGCGCATGTGCGTTTTCCGGCGCGGTTCCAGTTGATCGCCGCGATGAATCCGTGCCGCTGCGGCTATCTGAGCGATCCGGCACAGGCCTGCGGTCGGGCGCCAAAATGCGCCGTCGATTATCAATCGAGGATATCGGGCCCCTTGTTCGACCGCATCGACGTGCATGTCGAGGTGGCGAGCGTCTCGGCCGCCGATCTCACTTTGCCGCCGCCGGCCGAAGGCAGCGCCGAGGTCGCCAGGCGCGTGGCGAAGGCCCGCGACGTCCAGCGCGCCCGCTATGCGGGACGGAACCTGCGCACCAACGCCGAAGCCGAGGGCGAGATATTGGAGCAGGTCGCAACGCCCGAGCCGGCGGGCCAGCGCCTTTTGACTGAGGCGGCGGAGGCGATGAAGCTGACGGCGCGCGGCTATCACCGCGTGCTGCGTGTGGCGCGCACCATCGCCGACCTCGCCGGCGCCGAACGGGTCGCCCGGCCCCACATCGCCGAGGCGCTGTCCTACCGCCGGATCCGGCATCTGGGCTGACGGAACTATCTCTCTTCGCGCTCGTTTCCGTGCTGGCGGTCACGCCAAAGGGGATTTTCATGCACAGTCTGACGCTGATTGGTGCGGTGCTCGTCATCCTGGGCGTCGGCGCGTTGCTGTTCGGCCATTTCAGCTACACGGAGACCAAGCCGGTCCTCGACGCCGGGCCGATCCATGTGACGTCCCAGGAAGACCACACGGTCTGGATTCCGACTATTGCCGGTGTCGTGGTGGTTCTGGCGGGCATCGGCCTGATCCTCGCCGGCCGGCGCACCGCCTGACGCGCCGTCTCGACTCGTGATATTCCTTCGGATATCACGTCAGGCGAAGATTTCTTCACTCCGGGGGATATCCATGCGTTTCGGACGGCTGATCCGCGCCTGTCTTGCCGCGGCGATTTTCGCGCTCGTTCCGCTCGCCGCGCAGGCCGCGAGTGTCACCGTGTTCGCCGCCGCCTCGCTCACCGATGCGCTGAACGACGTCGGCAAGGCTTACAAGGCCAAGACCGGCAATGACGCGGTGTTCTCCTTCGCCGCATCTTCGGTTCTCGCCAAGCAGATCGAGGCGTCGGGCGGCGCCGATCTGTTCGTCTCCGCCGACACCGATTGGATGGATTATCTCGACAAGAAGGCCCTGATCGTCGCCGGCACGCGCAAGACCCTGCTCGGCAATCACCTCGTGCTGATCGCGCCGGTCGACCAGAGCGTCACCATCGTCATCGCGCCGCGTTTCGATCTCGTCGGCGCGCTGCATGGCGGCAAGCTCGCGGTCGGCGATCCGGCGTCGGTTCCGGCGGGCAAATACGCCAAGGCGGCGCTGACCGCGCTCGGCGTCTGGGACAGCGTCGCGGGCCAGCTCGCGCCGGCGGAGAATGTGCGCGCCGCCCTCGCCTATGTCTCGCGCGGCGAGGCGCCGCTCGGCATCGTCTACAGCACCGATGCGCTGAGCGACAAAGGCGTGCACGTCGTCGGCACCTTCCCGGACGATACGCATGCGCCGATCGTCTATCCGGCGGCTCTCGTCAAGGACGCCAAGCCCGAGGCGAAAGCGTTCCTCGACTTCCTGAGCGGGCCGGAAGCGCGCGCCATCTTCACCAAGGACGGATTCACGATTCTGGGCGCGCCATGACGCCGTATCGCGCGGGTGTCGTCGGCGGCCTGCTGCTTCTGGCGGCCATGCCGGCGCGCGCCGCCGACGCGCCGCCGTGCTCGAAGTTCTTCTGGCCGGTGGATCACGAGCTCGCGCTGCTGCAAGCGGTGAAAGCCGATACCGCCTCGGGCACGACGCTGGCCGCCGCGCCGCCTCTCGCCGTCGCCCTGACGCTGGCGGTGGGCGGCGCGCTGCCGGTGTCCTCCGAGAAGCCGAGCGATCCCGCGAAATTCTCTGGCTATGTCGCCTTCGCCGCGCCGGCGGCCGGCGACTATCTGGTGTCGCTCTCGGCGGAGGCCTGGATCGACGTGATCCAGGACGGCAGGCCCGTTCCTTCGACCCAGCATTCGGGCGATCCCGATTGCCCCGGTCTGCGCAAGAGCGTGCGGTTCACGCTGACGGGCAAGCCGGTGACGATCGAGATCAGCAACGGTGCGACGGACCGGATCGAATTGGCCGTCACGCCCTGGTTCTGGGGCGCAAAATAGCGGCAATCGCCGGGCCGGCGACCGCCACGATCTCGACGACGCGGCCGCCTCGCGCCGGCCTTTGCGGATTTCGCTGCTTGCCGTAAGGATTTCCCCAAAAGGGAATCAGGGGGCAGGCATGGCCGAACCGAAACGGCGCAGGCGTTTTCGCGCGATCCATCTTTTGCTGCTGATTCCCTATGTCGCGATGCTGTGGGTGCCGTCCTACAATCGCGTCGAGCCGATGCTGGCCGGCATCCCCTTCTTCTACTGGTACCAGATGCTGTGGATCCTGCTCGGCGTCGCCGTGCTGATCCCGGTCTATTTCCTGGACGAGCGCGCGCCATGAACACGGTCGCGGTCACAATCTTCGTTGCGTTGTTCCTGCTGGTCACCGTGCTGGGCTTCGTCGCCGCGCGCTGGCGCCGCGGCGATCTCAACGAGCTGCACGAATGGGGCCTGGGCGGGCGGCGCTTCGGCACCGTCGTCACCTGGTTCCTGCTGGGCGGCGATCTCTACACCGCCTACACCTTCATCGCCGTCCCGGCGCTGATGTTCGGCGCGGGCGCCAGCGGCTTCTTCGCCGTTCCCTACACGATCCTGGTCTATCCCATCGTCTATGCGGTCTATCCGCGGCTCTGGGCGGTGTCGAAGGCCAAGGGCTATGTGACGGCCGCCGACTTCGTGCGCGGCCGGTTCGGCAACGGCACCCTGGCGCTGGCGGTCGCGGTCACCGGCATCGTCGCCACCATGCCCTATATCGCGCTGCAGCTCGTCGGCATGGAGGTCGCCATCGCCGGCCTCGGCATCGACATGGATATGGCGGTGCCGGGCATCGGCGTGGTGCACGACCTGCCGCTCTTGATCGCCTTCGTGGTGCTGGCGGTCTATACCTATTCGAGCGGGCTGCGCGCCCCGGCGCTGATCGCGCTGGTGAAGGACGCGCTGCTCTACATCACGGTCATCGCCGCCGTCATCGTGATCCCGGCCGAGCTTGGCGGCTTCGGCAAGATCTTCGCCCATGCCGATCCCAAGACGCTGATCCTCGGTCCCGCGACGGCCGCGAGCCTGGGTCCGCAGGCGGCCTATGCCACGTTGGCGCTCGGTTCGACGCTGGCGCTGTTCCTCTATCCGCACGCGGTGACGGGGCTCTTGAGCTCGTCGAGCCAGCATGTCGTGCGGCGCAACGCCGTGGTGCTGCCGGCCTATTCCTTCGCGCTGGGATTGATCGCGCTGCTCGGCACGATGGCGGTGTCGGCGGGGGTCAAGTCGATGCCGCAATACGCCGCCGGCTTCAAGGCGTTCGGAAACCAGTACGCGGTGCCGGCGCTGTTCCTGCACGCCTTTCCGAGCTGGTTCGTCGGCATCGCCTTCGCGGCGATCGCCATCGGCGCCCTGGTGCCGGCCGCGATCATGTCGATCGCCTGCGCCAATCTCTTCACCCGCAACATCTATCGCGAATACATCGACCCGGCGTGCAAGCCAGCGCGCGAGGCGCAGGTCGCCAAGATCGTGTCGTTGATCGTCAAGCTGGGCGCGCTGCTTTTCATCATCGAGCTGCCGACGAACTACGCCATCCAGCTTCAACTGCTGGGCGGCATCATCATCATCCAGACGCTGCCGAGCGTGATCCTGGGTCTCTACACCAACCGGCTCAATCCCTGGGCGCTGCTGATCGGGTGGCTGGCCGGCATCGCGAGCGGCACCTGGATGGCCTATCTCAACGGTTTCAAGGTCTCGATCTTCCCGATCCACATCTTCGGGCTGACGATCCCCTGCTATGCCGCGGTGTCGTCGCTGGCGCTGAATCTGGTCGTGAGCGTGGCGTTCAGCTGGTTGTTCAACGCCGTCCTGCGCACGCCGCCAAACGACGCGACGGTGGAAGCGGATTATGCGTAATTGACATCAGGCGGCGCCCGGAGCACGTCGCGCCCCGGGCATCCGCGTGAGAATGACCTAGTGGCCGCGCCAGCCATTGTTCTGGTCGCGCGTGTGATTGTAGCCGTGGAAATTCGAGCCGTGATTGCCGCGGTAGCTGGTCCGCTCGGCGTTGTTGCGCCATGCGTGCCAGCGATGGCCGGTATCCCAATAGCCGTCATTGTAGCCGAAGGCGATCGTGCCGAAATCGACCATCAGCGAAGTGCCGCCGGTACGATGACCGTTGTTATTCCCAAAGTTCAAAGTCGCAGCGCCTGCCGAGCCGGCGCACACCGAAATCGCCGTTGCTGCGAGCAGCAGGCTCATCTTGTTCAACATTATCGTGTCCTTGAAGATACCCGCGCGAGGCTTCCGAAGGGAAATGGCGCGGGATAGGGCGCGCGCCCGAAGCGCTTGCTCATGATGGAAACGCCCTCGCGGCGCATTCGATCCGCGACGACATGCTTTGCTATTGCGGTGCGGGAGGCGTAGGGTCGCGCCGCTTTCAGAAAGACCGTTGTGGAAAAGCTCTTCGAGCAAGTCGAAGACGCGCGCGCTCTCGCGCAAATCATCGTGGATACGGTGCGCGAGCCTGTGCTCGTCCTGGACAGCGAGTCCAACATCCTCTTCGCGAGCGCTTCGTTTCATCGCGCCTTCCACTTCGATCCGCTGGTCCTGCTCGACTGCTCGCTGTTCGCGCTGGATGATGGCGCCTGGGACATCCCGGCGCTGCGCAGTTTGCTCGATGCCACGGCGGGGCTGCAGAGCGTCCCCGAGCCCGTCGAGATATCGCACGAGTTTCCGCGCATCGGCCGGCGCGTGCTGCTTCTGTACGCCCGAACCATCGCCCACAAGCCGGGCGCGCGTCCGGCCGTCATCCTCAACATCGAAGACATCACCGACCGGCGTGCCGTCGAAGCCGAAAAAGACCGGTTGAAGGCGCAGGCCGACGAATTGGTCCTCCACAAGGAGATGCTGCTCGAAGAGATGCAGCATCGCATCGTCAACAGCCTGCAGATCATCGCCAGCATCCTGATGCTCAAGGCCCGCGCGGTGAACTCCGACGAGACCCGCCAGCACCTTCAGGACGCGCATCGCCGCGTGATCTCGGTCGCCGCCGTCCAACGTCATCTGCACAGTTCGGGCCGGGCCGATCTGATCGATATCGAACCCTATCTGTCGAAGCTCTGCGCCTCGCTCGCGGAGTCCATGATCGACGACGACCACGCCGCGGCGCTGAAGGTGAGCGCCGATCCCTGCCAGCTGATTTCGGCCGACGCGATCAGCCTCGGCCTGATCGTGACCGAGCTCGTCATCAACGCCCTGAAATACGCGTTTCCCGGGCAACCCGCCGGCGCGACCGTGACGGTGCGTTTCGAAGCGAACGAGGCGGACTGGCGGCTCTCCGTATCCGACAACGGCGTCGGCCGGCCCGCGGAAGCGCCCGCCAAGGGCGGCCTCGGGACGAGCCTGGTGAACGCGCTGGCGCAGCAGCTCAACGCCAAGGTCGAATCGACGAATTCGTCCGGCGGACTGACCGTCGCGGTCACCCACGCCACCTTCACCGCGCGCCCGGTCTGACCCGGATGGACCGCATCCCCCGCGGAACCGATCTGACGCTGGACGAGATGACCGCCCTGCGCGACGTCATCGCGCGCAGCGCCGGCAGCCTCGGCAGCGTGCCGCGGCATTGCCGCGAGCGCCTGCTGGCGCTGGGTCTGATCTCGACCGGCATGGGCCTTGTGATGCCGACGCCGGCCGGGCGCATCGTCGCCCGGATGATGCAGTAAAATCAGCCGAAGCGGCCGGTGATGTATTGCTCGGTCTGCTTCTTGTCGGGGGCGGTGAATATCTTCTCCGTCGGCCCGAACTCGATCAGCTCGCCCAGATACATGAACGCGGTCTGATCGGAGGTGCGGCTCGCCTGCTGCATGTTGTGGGTCACGATGACGATCGTGTAGTCCGCCGAGAGTTCGTCGATCAGTTCCTCGATCTTCGCCGTCGAGATCGGGTCGAGCGCCGAGCACGGCTCGTCGAGCAGGATCACCTCGGGGCGCGTCGCCACGGTGCGGGCGATGCACAGGCGCTGCTGCTGGCCGCCGGAAAGCGACAGGCCCGATTCGCGCAGCTTGTCCTTCACCTCGCCCCACAGCGCGGCGCGCTGCAGCGCGTCCTCGATGCGGCCGTCGAGCTCGGAGCGCGCCATGCGCTCATAGAGTTTGATGCCGAAGGCGACGTTGTCGTAGATCGTCATCGGGAAGGGCGTGGGCTTCTGGAACACCATGCCGACGCGGCTGCGCAACAGGTTGGTGTCGACGCGGCTCGACAGGATGTTCTCGCCGTCGAGCACGACCGAACCCTCGGCGCGCTGGTTGGGATAAAGCTCGTAGATGCGGTTCAGGATGCGCAGCAGCGTGGACTTGCCGCAGCCGGACGGGCCGATGAACGCGGTCACCTTGCGGTCGTAAAGCGGCATCGAGACGTTCTTCAGGGCTTTCGTCGAGCCGTAATAGAAGCTCAGATCCTTGATATCGACCTTGACGTCCGTCGCGACGGTGATGGCGTTCATTCCTAACTCCGCTTGGGTTGCAGGAGGCGTGCGACGATGCTCAGCGTCAGCACGGCTGCGGTGATGAGCAGCGCGCCGGCCCAGGCCAGGCGGTGCCAATATTCATAGGGACTCATGGCGAACTGGAAGATGACCGCCGGCAGGCTGGCCATCGGCTGGTTCAGGTCGGTGCTCCAGAACGAGTTGCCGAGCGCGGTGAAAAGCAGCGGCGCGGTCTCGCCCGAGATGCGCGCGATCGCCAGCAGCACGCCGGTGACGATACCCGCGCGCGCCGCGCGCCAGGTCACGGCGCGGATGACGTTGCTGCGCGGCGCGCCGAGCGCGGCGGCGGCCTCGCGCAGCCCGTTCGGCACCAGGAGCAGCATGTTCTCCGAGGTGCGTACCACGACGGGAATCACGATCACCGTGAGCGAAGCGGCGCCGGCCCAGGCGGAGAAGTGCCCCATTTTCACGACGATGATCTCGTAGATGAAAAGGCCGGTCACGATCGACGGTGCGCTCAGAAGGATGTCATTGACGAACCGGACGAAGAAGGCGAGCCGTCCATAGCGCCCATATTCCGCGAGATAGGTTCCGGCCAGAAGGCCGATCGGCGTGCCGACGGCGACGGCGATCACCGTCATGATAAGGCTGCCGACGATCGCGTTGGCCAAGCCGCCGTCCTCGCCGGGTGGCGGCGTCATCTGCGTGAACAGCTTGGGATCGAACGACGTGATGCCGTTGTAGAACAGCGCGCCCAGGATGAAGCCGAGCCAGGCCATGCCGAACACGGCCGCGAGCACCGCCAGGGTGAGGAGGAAGCCGCTGCGGAATTTCCGGCGGGCATAAAGCGCGGGGTTCTTGGCGCTCTTGATGTTTTGAATGTCGCTCATGAAGCGCTCCCGGCGCGGCGCTCCAGCGCCCGAAGCATCAGTTGCGCGCTGGCCAGCACGACGAAGGTGATGAAGAACAGGATCAGGCCGAGTTCGATCAGCGACGGCAGATAGAGGTCGCCCACCGCCTCGGTGAACTCGTTGGCGATGGTGGCCGAGATCGTCGTTGCCGGCGCGAACAGCGAATTGTGGATGTGATGGTCGTTGCCGATCACGAAGGTCACCGCCATGGTCTCGCCCAGCGCGCGGCCGAGCGCTAGCATCGCGCCGCCGACCACGCCGGTGCGCGCGAAGGGCAGCACCACGCGCCACATCACTTCCCAGGTCGTGCAGCCGAGCCCGTAGGCCGCTTCCTTCAGCATCGGCGGCACCGTGTCGAACACGTCGCGCGTCACCGAGGAGATGAACGGCAGGATCATGATGGATAGGATCAGGGCGGCGGTGAACATGCCGATGCCGTAGGGCGGCCCGCCGAAGATGTCCTGCAGAAAGGGAACGTTCGCGAACCGGTCGACGACCCAAGTCTGCACATGCTCCTGGAACCAGGGCGCGAAGATGAACAGGCCCCAGATGCCGTAGATGATGCTGGGAATGCCGGCGAGCAATTCGATCGCGATGCCGATCGGGCGGCGCAGCGGCCTGGGGCAGATTTCCGTCAGGAAAATAGCGATGCCGATGCCGGTGGAACCGCCAGCAGCATGGCGAGGAAGGACGTCACCAGCGTGCCATAGACCGAGGCCAGCGCGCCGAATTTCTCGGTCACCGGATTCCAGGCTTCGGTCCATATGAAGGGAAATCCGAACGCCTTGATCGCCGGCATCGCGCCGATGATCAGCGATGCCATCACGCCCGCGAATATGGCCAGAACCATCAGCGCGGCGATAAAGGTCAGCACGCGGAACTGCGCATCGCGCGTTCCGCCCTTCCTGACCGCAACGGCCCTGTCCGGAGTACTCATCATCTGTTCGGCAGTCGCGGTGTCGGCCATGGAAGAGCGCCAGTCGAGAGGGTGCGGCGGCAGCGGAGCTGCCTTGCGGAGGTCACGTGACACCCATCCCACCGGGGTTGCGCGCAAGGACCATCACAGTTTTGCAAAGCTTTTGTGACAAGCCGCGTCGGTGACGCGAGAAATCGTGTAAGATATTGATTATAAAAGAGAACCGCGCGGAGGGACCTCCGCGCGGCGCTTTGGCCGAAGGGTGTTCAGCGGCCGGCGCTTACAACAACATCGAAACTCTGTCCGGCGCTGTTGGTCACGGTCCAATGTTCGCCGACCGCATGCGTCGCCAGCGGCGAACAGGTCTCGCCCGGCCCGTTGGGGATAGAAGGCGTCAGGCACAGCGTGGCGCCGCTGCCCTTGGTGACCCATTTGCCGGGATAGGTGACGGTCTTGCCGTCGGCGCCGGCGCCGCTGGCGGTATAGGTTCCGTCCGCGTTGAACAGAAGCGTGCCGACGGCGCCGGTTTGGGCGTTCTTGGTGGTGACGGTGTTGCTATAGGTGACCGCCATCGGATCGTCGGCATAGGCCGCCGTGGCGATAAGGGCAAAGGCGCCGGCGAGCGCCAGCATCGAGATGCGCATGACTATCCTCCTGAAGTTGTACCCTGAACCGCCCGGCGCTCTGTGGCGCGGGCGGGCGAGATTAACCTTTTCTAAACCCTGCCGGAACCCGGCGCTTTAAAGCTTTTTGAAGAGCGTGCAAGGCAAGCTCTTCCAGGGGCTTGGAACAGGTATAGCCGGTTGCGCGCGCTTCGCACTTCGACGGGATTGATCGCGTTCGCGCTTCTGCTTGTCGCGTTTGGCGACGTTGTGCTGCACAACCGCTTCACGCTGATGGCGCCGGGCTGGTTCGCGGTTCTCGTGGCAATCGTGCTGAGCTTCCTGCTGCACGAATTCGTCGTCGCCCGCCAGCGCACCGAGATTCTCGACCGCCAGGCGGCACAGCTCAAATCGGCGAGCGGCCGGCTGGAACAGTCGCTGGCCTCCGCCGCCGCGTTCAACGCCAGGCTCAACCAGAGCGAGGCGCGCTACAAGGCGCTGGTCGACGCGCAGGGCGACGCCATCTTCCGCCGCGCCCCGGACAGCCGGCTGACCTATGGCAATGACGCGTTCTTCAAGCTGTTCGGGCTCGATCCCCGCCGCGCTGTCTGGTGCCGCTTTCGCGCCGGAACTGCATCCCGAGAGCCGGGCGCCCCTGTTCGGCAGCTTCGCCGGCCTGGAGACGGGCCGCGCCCGCGTGCGCTACGACCAGCATGTCCGCACCGCCTATGGCTGGCGCTGGATCGCCTGGAAGACTACGCCGTGCGCGATGCGCAAGGCCGGCTGGTCGAAGTCCAGAGCGTCGGGCGCGACATCACCGAGCGCAAGGCCCTGGAAGACGCGATCGTCGAGGCGCGCGACAAGGCGGAAGCCGGCAGCCGCGCCAAATCCGGCTTCCTGGCGACGATGAGCCACGAGATCCGCACGCCGATGAACGGCGTGCTCGGCATGGCCCGGCTGCTGCTGGAAACCGAGCTTCGGCCCGAGCAGCGCACCTATGTCGAGGCGATCAGCCAGTCGGGCGAGGCCCTGCTCACGCTGATCGGCGACATCCTGGATTTCTCCAAGATCGAATCGGGCACCTTCTCGCCGGAAGACGACGAGGTCGATCTGCGCCCGCTGATTGAAGGCGTGGTCGAACTCTCCTGCCCGCGCGCCCATGACAAGGACATCGAGCTCGTCGCCGTGGTCGATCCCGCCGTGCCGGCGGTGGTGCGCAGCGACAGCGTGCGGCTGCGCCAGGTGCTGACCAATCTGGTCGGCAACGCGGTCAAGTTCACCGAGCGCGGCGGCGTCGAGCTTTCGGTGCGCGTGGTCGACGGTCCGGATCGCCGCTTCCTCAGATTCGAGGTGCGCGACACCGGCGTCGGCGTGCCGAAGGAAAAGCGCGACGAGATCTTCCGCGAATTCGTCCAGGCCGATTCCAGCCATGCGCGCAAATTCGGCGGTTCGGGCCTCGGCCTCGCGATCTCCAAGAAGCTGGTTGAGGCGATGGGCGGCGAGATCGGCATCGACGAGGCGGCGGGCGGCGGCAGCAAGTTCTGGTTCACCCTGCCGTCGGTGGTGGTCAAGCCCGCGCCGGATTCCCAGGCCGAGACCCTGCAGGGCATCACGATCGCCATCGTGACGCGCAACACCATGCTGCGCGACGGGCTGGCGGCGCAGGTCCGTGCCGTGGGTGGCGCGGTGTTCAATCCCAATGACGGAAGGCGCCCGGACTTCATGCTGATCGATGCCGGAACGGATTCCGAACCGAGCCCCCCCGGCCGCGCCCGACCGCGGCGTGCCGGCCCTCGTCGTGCTGACGCCGGCGGCGCGCTCGCAGCTCGGTGCCATGCGCGACATGGGGTTCGCGGGCTATCTGGTGAAGCCGGTGCGCCTGTCGACCCTCGTTGCGCGGCTGCGCCATCTGGAGGAGAAGCGCCCCGATCAGCCCTGCCGATCCATGCGGCGCCACGGGCATCGTTTCCGATGACGGCGCCCGCGCGCGCCGAGGCGCCCGGCGCCATCCGGATCCTCCTGGCCGAGGACAATCCGATCAACCTGATGCTGACCCGCGAATTGCTGCGCCGCCGCGGTCATTCCGTGATCGAAGTCACCTCCGGCGAGGCGGGCGGTGAAGGCGATGGAGACCGGCGAATTCGACATCGTGCTGACCGACATTCACATGCCCGGCATGGACGGGATCGAGGCGACGCGGGCGATCCGCGCCTATGAGACCGCGACCGGGCGGCGGCGCACCCCGATCGTCGCCCTGACGGCGGATGCGCTGGAAACCGGCAAGCGGGCTTGCAAAGACGCGGGCATGGATGGTTTTCTGACCAAACCCGTCGACCCCGCCCAGCTGGATGACATGTTCAACGTCTTCTTCCCGCCTGCGCCGATCACCACCGCCGCGGCATGACCGCAGCGGTTCCCGCTCGACCCCGCCATTCGCTCAAGGCCTATCTGCAACCCAAGACGCTGCAGATGCTGGTGCTGGGCCTTTCCTCGGGCATTCCGTTCCTCCTGATCGGCAACACGCTGGGCTATTGGATGCGCGACGAGGGCGCCTCGCTCGCGGTCATCGGCTATGTCTCCTGGGTCGGAATCACCTATTCGCTGAAGCCGATCTGGGCCCCGATCATCGATCGCGTCAGCGCGCCGATCTTTACCAAGCTCGGCCGCCGCCGCAGTTGGATGGCGCTGGCCCAGATCGTGGTGGGGCTCGGCCTGATGGGCATGGCGGCCGTCGGCCTGAAGAACGGCCTTCTCGCCCTGACCTGCTTTGCCTTCCTCACCGCATTGGCGGCGGCGACCCAGGACATCGTGGTCGATGCCTGGCGCATCGAGTCCGCGGCGGACAATGACGAGCTCGGCCTGCTCTCTTCCGCCTATCAGTTCGGCTATCGCGTGGCGCTGCTCGCCACCGACGCCATCATCCTGGCCGTCGCCGAGCACACGAGCTGGCCGTTCTCCTATGCGCTGTACGGCGCCCTGATGGCGATTGGCCTTGTCGCGACCTTCCTCGCCAGCGAGCCGGCACGCGCCGACGCGGTGATGGAGCAGAAATCCGAGACGGCGCCGCTCTACACCCTGCGCGGCCTTGGCGACGCGATCGTCGGGCCGTTCCTGGCCTTCTTCAAGACCTATGGCTGGATCGCGCTTCTGATGCTGGTGGCGATCAGCTTCTATCGCGTGCCCGACTTCATCATGGGCCCTATGGTTAATCCCTATTATCACGACATCGGCCTGACCAAGGACATGGTGGCCGCGGTGCGCGGCTCGTTCAGCTTCGCGGCCTCTCTAGCCGGGATCGCGGCCGGCGGCTTCTGCGCCCTGCGCTTCGGCTATATCCGCGCCCTGATCGTGGGCGGCATCCTGCAGGCCGCCGCTATCGCCGCCTTCGCGGTCTTGGCGACGACCAGGACCGATATCGGCGCCTTCATCGTTATCATGATTTTCGACAGCGTCGCGACCAGCTTCGCGGGCGTGGCGCTGGTGTCCTATATGTCGAGCCTGACCAGCCTCGGCTACACCGCGACGCAATATGCCCTCCTGGCGGCGAGCTACACCGTGCTGGGCAAGTTCCTCAAGGGCTTCTCGGGCGAGGTCGTGGAGTGGCTCGGGCGGGGCGGCGACCTGATGCATGCCTATGCGGTGTTCTTCATCGGCTGCGGCCTGGCGGGCATCCCCGGCCTGCTGCTCTTTCTGGCGCTCGCGCGCATCCATGCGTTGCGCGCGCGGGCGGCCGCCGCGTCGTGATCGTTTGCCTGTGTCCGGGGGCTTAAGGTAAAATGCGCTTCGGGTCCGGGCCAGCTGGCTGCAGCCAAGTCGGCGCCCACCCTTGGGATCTGTTTGCTTGGTGAACATCCACGAGCCTGGCCCGTTCGAGGGCAGACTTGCGCAGTGGCCCGTCCTGGCGACGGCCGGCGCCCTGGAAGTGCGCCTTGCCGAGACCGACGGCGAAGTCGAACAGGCCCAGCGGCTGCGCTATCACGTGTTCTACGAAGAGATGGCGGCGGTGCCCTCGCTAGCGATGCGCGAGGCGCGCCGCGACTTCGACAAATATGACGAGGTCTGCGACCACCTCCTCGTGGTCGACCGTTCGGTGCTGGACGAGGACGGCCAGCCGCTGGTCGTCGGCACCTACCGGCTGACCCGCGACGTCGACGCGGCGCGCGCCGGCGGTTTCTACACGGCGGGCGAGTTCGACATTTCCGGCATGCTGAAGGGCTATCCGCCCGGTACGCGGTTCCTGGAGCTCGGCCGCTCTTGCGTGCTCAAGGCCTATCGCAACCGCACCACGACCTTGCAGCTTCTGTGGAAGGGGTTGCTCGCTTACGTCGCGCGCTTCTCCATCGACGTGATGTTCGGCTGCGCCTCCTTCCCCGGCACCGACCCGGACGCGATCGCGCTGCCGCTCTCCTATCTCTATTATTACCACCCGATTCCGCCGGGCATCGCTGTCAAGGCGCGGCCGGAGCTGTTCGTGCCGATGGACCGGTTGCCGAAAGAGGCGGTGGACCAAAAGGAAGGCATGCGTGCCTCGCCGCCGCTCTTGAAGGGCTATCTGCGCGCCGGCGGCTGCATCGGCGACGGCGCGGTGATCGACAAGCAGTTCTCGACCATCGACGTGTTCATCTACTTCCCGCTCTCGAACATCGACGCGCGATACAGAAGCCGGTTCGGGCTGGCGGGTTAGCTTCGCAGCGCCGGATGACGCTTGCGTTCGGATGTGATTGCGGGGATATGGCTGATTTGGTGGCTGGACCGACTCGGTTCAAGAGGGCGGAGAGAATAAATCCGTACACGGACTTATCCCCGCTCGTGCAGGCGCAAAGCCGCGGCTGACGCCGAGAAATCCGCGACGCGGCGTGGATAAGTCGAATTGCTGCAATGCCGCGAACGATATTTTATTTCACGAAATATTTTTCCGGAGGTCTCTACGCAGACTTCCGTCGCTTGATCGCGTCCCACACCAGGGCGGCGATGTCGGCGCCGCCGAAGCGTCTCACTTCGTGGATGCCGGTGGGGCTGGTCACGTTGATCTCGGTCAGGTAGTCGCCGATCACGTCGATGCCGGTGAAGATCAGCCCGCGCCGTTTCAGTTCCGGGCCTATCGTGGCGCAGATATGCTTTTCGCGCGCCGTCAGCTCCGTCGCCTCGGCGCGGCCGCCGACATGCATGTTGGAGCGCGCCTCGCCTGCCGCCGGCACACGGTTGATCGCGCCCGCCACCTCGCCGTCGACCAGGATGATGCGTTTGTCGCCCCGTCGCACCTCGGGCACATAGCGCTGCACGATCACCGGCTCGCGGTAGAACGCGGTGAACATCTCCAGCAGCGCGCCCAGATTCTCGTCGTCCTGCCTGATGCGGAACACCCCGGCGCCGCCATTGCCGTAGAGCGGCTTGACGATGATGTCCTTGTGCGCGGCGCGGAAGGCGTCGATCTCGATGCGGTCCGTGGTGATCAGCGTCGGCGGCATCAGGCCTTCGAACTGGGTGACGAAGATCTTCTCCGGCGCGTTGCGCACGCTCGCGGGATCGTTCACCACCAGCGTCCCGGGATGGATGTTCTCCAGGATGTGCGTCGCGGTGATATAGGCCATGTCGAAGGGCGGGTCCTGGCGCATCAGCACCACATCGGCCCGCGACAGGTCGAAGACCTCTTTCTCGCCCAGCGTGAAGTGATCGCCCTTGACCGCGCGCACGCTCAGCGAACGCACGCGCGCGGTGACCTTGCCGTCGCGGAACGACAGGTCGCGCGGCCCGTAATAGAGCAGCGCATGGCCCCGCGCCTGCGCCTCCAGCGCCAGCGCGAAGGTCGAATCGCCGTTGATGTCGATCTTCTCGATCGGGTCCATCTGGATCGCGACGGTCAGCATGGCGAACTCCTAGTTCAAGCGGCGCTTGAGCTGCGACAGGGACAGCACGGCTTCGTTGTACAGCGCCTCGCCGGCGGGCGTCAGGTCGAGGCAGCGCTCATAGGCCTTGCGCGCGGCGCCGAGCACGCCGGCATTCTCGTTCAGGCGGGCAAGCTCGAACCAGACCTCGGCGCGCTTCGGCGCGATCAGCGCCATGCGGGTCGCAACATCCAGGGCGCGCGGGGCATCGTCGCTCTCCAGCGCGCGGATCTTCAGGTTGTTCTGCAGCCTGAGCAGCACGTCGATATCGCCGATCGTCTGCGCCAGATGCGCGTCGCCGAGCTGCGCCGGAAGCGCGGCGCCGGCTTCCAGCACCACGCCGCCATTGAACGGATCGACGGTGACGTCGTCATGGCGATGGCCCAGCCGCACGAGGAAGTGGCTCTGGGTGTTGAGCCCGCTCGCCGTCATGCCGGCGGCGCGCGCGGCGTGCATGTAGAGGATGCCGAGCGCGACCGGCAGGCCGCGGCGGCGCTCGATCACGTCGATGAGGTCGGCGTTCTTCGGATCGTCATAGTGCAGCCGATCGCCGTCATAGCCGTAGCGGGTGGTGAGCAGGATCGCGAGCGCCCTGGCGCCTTCGCCGACGCGGGTGATCATCGCCGCCTGGCTTTTCATCGCATCGGCGATCTCGTTCAGATGGGCGCGGAACGGCTCAAGCGGCAGGCCCGGATGGTCGAGCGCCGCCAGCATCAGCGCCGCTCGCGCGATATCGTGCGGGCCGTCGCCGGCTTGGCCGAGCTTTTCCAGATAGGCGCGCGGGTCCTCGCTCATGGCCGCCAGGCGTCGCGGATGTGGCGCGGCAGAGCGCGCGGCGAGACGGTCACGATGTCGAAGCGGCGGGCGGCGCGCGCCAGTTGCGGCTTGCCGGCGACATACAGCATGGCGGCGCGCGCGATGCGGGCGCGCTGGCGCGGCGCGACGGATTCGACGGCGGCGCGTGCATCGGGCCGCGCCTTCACCTCGACGAAGCACAGGATGCCGCGCGGCGAGCGCGCCACCAGATCGATCTCGCCGGCATGGGTGCGCACCCGCCGACCCAGGATGCGATAACCCTTCAGCCGCAGCAGGAGCGCGGCCCAGGTCTCGCCGCCGCGGCCGGACCGTTCCGCCCGCCGGCGCTTGGCGGTGATGCCGTCAGCCTTCATCGGTCTTCTTCATCAGCGCGCGTTCGTAGATTTCCTTGCGCGGGATGTCGAGCGCCAGCGCGATCATCTCCGACGCCGCCTTCACCGGCATGAAGGGCAGCGCATGGTCGAGCAGCGCGTCGATGCGCCCGGTATCGGCCCCGGCCTGCGCCGGCGGGCCGATCAGGATCGTGACCTCGCCCTTGGGCGGCGGCGCGTCCGCATAGCGCGGCGCGAGCAGCGCCAGCGTGCCGCGCCGCACTTCCTCGTGCAGCTTGGTCAGTTCGCGCGTCACCGCCACGGCGCGGTCGCCCAGGATTTCCGCCATCTGCGCCAGCGATTCGGCCAGGCGCTGCGCCGATTCGAACAGGATCAGCGTGGCGCGGATGGGTTTCAGCTCCGCCAGGAAGCTCGCCCGCTCGCCCGCCTTGGCCGGGACGAAGCCGGCGAACAGGAAGCGGTCGCTCGGCAGCCCCGCCAGCGCCAGCGCGGTCAGCGTCGCCGAGGCGCCGGGGATCGCGTGCACCGGTACGCCTTCGGCCAGCGCCTCGCGCACCAGCTTGTAGCCCGGATCGGACACCAGCGGCGTGCCGGCGTCGCTCACCAGCGCGATCCGCGCGCCATGGCGCAGCCTGGCGATCAGCTTGGGCCGCTCGCGCGCGCCATTGTGGTCGTTATAGGCGGTCAGCGGCTTGGATATCCCGTGGATGGCCAGCAGCTTGGACGTGACGCGCGTATCCTCCGCCGCAATGACGTCACAGCCGGAAAGTACATCGAGCGCCCGCAAGGTGATGTCGCGGGCATTGCCGATGGGGGTCGCCGTCACGTAAAGCCCGGGGGCAAGTTCCGCCGCCGCGCCCGATTTACGGAACGTGCCCAAAGCCTTAGTTTCGCCGGTCTGTGGAGGTCTCAATGCCTGTTCTATCCCGTCCGGTGGCCCCTCTTGGAGCCGCGCGCCTTTTTGCCATCGCCTGCCTCGCCGCGATAGCACTGGCCGGCTGCGTCGCCAAACCGGTCGCGCCGCCGCCGCCGGCGCCTGCCGCCGAGCCCGAGACCCCGGCCGGCCATCCCCTGACCGAAAACAAGCCGAGCTTCCTCACCCTGTCCAATATCCCGGCCGACCACATCCCGGTGCGGGTGGGCGTGATTCTGCCCTTCACCAGCGGCACGCCGGCGGTGAAGCTTCTGGCGCAGGCCATGCTGCGTTCGGCGCAGATGGCACTCTATGAATCGGGCAACCACGACATCGTCCTGATCACGGCGGATGAAGGCTCGACGCCGGCGGACGCCGCCGCCGCCGCCGACCGACTGCTGGAACAGGGCACGGAGATCATCGTCGGGCCGCTCTATGGCCCTTCGGTCAAGGCGATCTCCGGCGCGGCGCGCGACCGCGGCGTGCCGGTGCTCGCCTTCTCGACCGACCGGACGGTGGCGGGCGACGGCGTCTATCTGATGGGCTTCCAGCCCGAGGGCGACACCACCCGCGTCATCGATTACGCGCTCGGCCAGGGCAAGCACAGCTTCGCGGCGCTGGTGCCGCGGACCGCCTTCGGCGATGTCACGCTCGACGCGTTCAAAGCCGCGGTCACGAACGGCAAGGGCGAGGTCGGCCAGGTCGAGCGCTTCGAGGGCACGCTGGACGGCGTCGTCGCGCCGGCGGGCGTGATCGCCAAGACCGATGCCGATGCGCTGTTCCTTCCGCAGGGCGGCGGGGTGTTGCGCGCCGCGGCGCCGGCGCTGACCGCGGGCGGCCTGGTCACCGGCAAGGTGAAGCTGCTGGGCACCGGCCAGTGGAACGAGACCGCCAATCTCGCCGAGCCGGCGCTGTCCGGCGCCTGGTTCGCGGGGCCGGATCCGAAGAGCGAGATTGCGTTCAACGCGAAATTCCGCGAGGCGTTCGGCGTCAATCCGCCGCCGCTGGCCGCGCTCGCCTACGACGCGGTGTCGCTGGTGGCGGCGCTGGCCAAGGGCGAGCCCTATAAGCGCTTCACGCGCGCCGCCTTGGCCGATCCCAACGGCTTCGCCGGCGCCGACGGCATCTTCCGCTTCGCGCCCGACGGCACGGCGGAGCGCGGCCTCGCCGTCATCGCGATTGCGCCCGACGGTTTCCACGTGGTGGATCCCGCGCCGACGACCTTCGTGAAGCCGGGGAGCTGAACCGCCTCCGGCGCGCGTTAGCGCGCCAAGGATTCACGCGGAGCCGCGGAGAGCGCGGAGTTGAGCTCAATCTCCGCGTTCTCCGCGGCTCCGCGTGAGCCAATCTATTCGACCAATGCCGCGATCACGCTGTTGAGCAGCAGGCGGCCGCGCGGAGTAGCGGTCAGGCGGTCACCCTCCAGTATCAGCAGGCCATCTTCGACGAGGGACGTGATGCGATCCGCGTTCGGCACGGTGCTCCAACGCGCGCGGTAAGCGGCGAGGTCGAGGCCTTCGGCCAATCGCAGATTCATCAGCAGGTGTTCGCGCGCGGCATCGGCGGGGGCGATGTCGCTCTGCTCGATGAGGCCGTGACCTTGCCGCAGCACGGCCTCGCGCCAGCGCTCGGGAAGGCGCTCGGTCTGGGTCGCGATGCGCTTGCCGCCGATATCGAGCCTGCCATGGGCACCGGGGCCGACGCCGGCATACGCCCCATAGCGCCAATAGATCAGATTGTGGCGCGCCTCCGAGCCGGGGTGCGCATGGTTGGATATCTCATAGGCCGGGCGGCCCGCCGCCTCGGTCATCTCCTGCGTCAACTCGAAGAGTTCGGCGGCGCGGTCGTCGTCGGGGATCGTCAGCGCGCCGGTCTTGTACAGCGTGGCGAACGGCGTCGCTGGTTCGATGGTGAGCTGGTAGAGCGAAAGATGATCGGTGCCGAAGGACAAGGCCTCGGCGAGTTCGCCGCGCCATTGCGCCAGCGTCTGATACGGACGGGCATAGATGAGATCGAGCGAGACGCGGTCGAAATTGCGCATCGCCAGCGCCAGCGCCGCCTTCGCCTCGGCGACATTGTGCAGCCGGCCCAGCATCTTCAAATCGGCATCGTTCAGCGCCTGCACGCCGAGCGACAGCCGGTTCACGCCCGCGGCGCGGTAATCCGCGAAGCGCGCCCTGTCGGCGCTGGCCGGATTGGATTCGAGCGTGACTTCGACATCGTTGGCGGTGCGCCAGAGCTTCGCGATGGTGTCCAGCGTGCGCGCGACGCTGGTGCCCTGCATCAGCGACGGCGTGCCGCCGCCGAAGAACACCGTCTCGACGATGGGCCGGTCGGCGCCCTGGCGCGCCGCCGTCCATTCCAGTTCGCGTACGATCGCATCGATCCAGCCCTGCTCGTCGACCGAGGCGCGGACATGGGAGTTGAAATCGCAATAGGGGCATTTGGCCGCGCAGAACGGCCAGTGGACATAGATGCCGAAGCCGCTCATGGGGCGAAGACGTCGCTCGCGATCAGCTTCTGGAACGCGCGGCTGCGGTGGTTCATCGCGAGCTTGGCCTTGGGCTCCATCTCGCCGAAGGTCTGTGGCATCCCCTCGGCGACGAAGATCGGATCGTAGCCGAAGCCGTTCGCGCCGCGCGGCGGAAAGGCGAGATAGCCGTGCACTTCGCCTTCGAAAATGCGCGGCGTCTCGTGCGGCAAGGCGAGCGCCAGCGCGGAAACGAATTTCGCGGACATGTCGGTCGCGCCGCGATCCTTGAGCTCCTGCTCGACGCGCGCCATCGCCGCCCCGAAATCCTTGTGCGGCCCCGCCCAGCGGGCGGAGTAGACGCCCGGCGCCCCGTCCAGCGCGGCGACGCTCAGGCCGGAATCGTCCGCGAGCGCGATCTGGCCGCAATGGTTCGCCACCCACAGCGCCTTCAGCGCCGCGTTGCCGGCGAAGGTCGTTTCGGTCTCCTCCGGCTCGGCAATCTCCAGATCGCCGGCGCCGATCACATGCAGCCGATAAGGCGCGAGCAGTTCGACGATCTCGCGGACCTTGCCGGGATTGTGGCTTGCCACCACCAGCGTGTCGCCGCGCGAAAGCCTCATGCGCCCAGCACGCTCTTTTGCAACGCGACGAGTTCGCCGATGCCCTTGCGCGCCAGCTTGAGCAATTGCGCGAACTGCTCGTCGCTGAACGGCTCGCCCTCGGCGGTTCCCTGAACCTCGACCAGTCCGCCCCGGCCGGTCAGCACGAAATTCGCGTCGGTCTCGGCGGTCGAATCCTCGGCATAGTCGAGGTCGAGGCAGGCCTCGCCCTTCCAGATGCCGCAGGAGACGGCGGCGATGTGGTCCTTGATCGCGGGCTTGGTGATCGCGCCGGTCTTCTTCATGAAGGCGATGCACTGGGACAGTGCGATGAAGCCGCCGGTGATCGAGGCGGTGCGCGTGCCGCCATCGGCCTGGATGACGTCGCAATCGATCACGATCTGGCGTTCGCCGAGCACGGAAAGATCGACCACGGCGCGCAGGGACCGGCCGATCAGCCGCTGGATCTCCAGCGTGCGGCCGGACTGCTTGCCTTGCGCCGCCTCGCGCCGCATGCGCTCATGGGTGGAACGCGGTAACATGCCATACTCGGCCGTGACCCAGCCCTTGCCGGTGCCGCGCAGAAAGCCGGGGGCGGTATCCTCCAGGCTGGCGGTGCAGCGGACATGGGTGTCGCCGAACTTGACCAGGCAGGAGCCCTCGGCATGCTTGGCGACCCCCGGTTCCAGGGTCACGGTACGCATCTGGTCGTTTGCGCGGGAAGAAGGGCGCATGTTGTTTGCCTTGAAGTTTCGGGCGTCGACCGTTACCTAGCGGCTTTGCCGCCGGCGGCGCAAATGGCGCGCCCCTTCGCGTAAAAACGTAAGTCCTTTCAAAGGCTTGTATATTTGGATCAGACGGCTGCCCGTACCTTGAACGCCATCCTGGGGGACCGCCCAAGGGAGGTCTTCCGCCATCTGGTGGAAGCCTTCCTGTCGAGCGGCGAGCCGGTGGGGTCGCGCACCCTGTCGCAGCGCCTGCCGCTGGCCCTGTCGCCGGCCTCGATCCGCAATGTGATGGCCGATCTGGAGACCATGGGGCTGCTCTACGCGCCGCACACCTCGGCCGGCCGGGCGCCCACGGAAAAGGGCCTGCGGCTATTCGTCGACGGCTTGCTGGAAGTGGGGGAGCTGTCGCCCGACGAGCGCGCCTCCATCGAGGCGCGGATGAGCGGCACCGGCCGCCGGCTCGAGGAGGTCCTGGTCCAGGCGACCAGCCTGCTGTCCGGCCTCTCCAACTGCGCTGGCCTGGTCGTCTCGTCCAAGCAGGACGCGGTGCTCAAACATGTCGAGTTCGCCGCCATCGCGCCCGGCAAGGCGATGGTGATCATGGTCAGCGAGGACGGCCAGGTCGAGAACCGCCTGATCGACACGCCCAAGGGCCTGCCGGCCTCGGCGCTGTCGGAGGCCTCGAATTATCTCAATGCGCGGCTGCGCGGCCGCACGCTCGATTCGGCCCGCGCCGAGGTGCTGGCGGAACTCGAAGGCGAGCGCGCCGAGCTCGACGTGCTGACCGCCAAGATCGTCGCCGAGGGGCTCGCCACGCTGTCCGTGCCGGCCGGCGAAGCGCGCGACACGGAAGAGAAAGTGCTGATCGTGCGCGGCACCTCGCATCTGCTCGACACGGTCGAGGCGGTTGCCGACATCGAACGCGTGCGCACCCTGTTCGAGGACATCGAGCGCAAGGCCGATTTGATCCGCCTGCTCGAACTCGCCCGCGAGGGCGACGGCGTGCGCATCTTCATCGGCTCGGAGAACCGGCTGTTCAGCCTCTCCGGCTCTTCCATTGTCGCCGCGCCCTATGCCAATGCGGCCGGCAAGATCGTGGGCGTGATCGGCGTTCTCGGTCCCACCCGCCTCAACTATGGCCGCATCATCCCGATGGTCGACCACACCGCCAAAGTCGTCGGCCGATTGCTCGGCTGACGCATCAGAGAGACCCATGAGCGAAGAAGACGAACTGCCGCAAGATTCGAATAGGGCCGACCCCGCGCAACCCCATCCCGCCGACGTGATCCAGGCGCTGAACGCCGAGAATGTCGAGCTGAAGGACAAGCTGTTGCGCGCCCTCGCCGAGACGGAAAACGTCCGGCGGCGCGCCGAGAAGGAGCGGGTCGACGCCAGCCAATATGCCGTCACGCGCTTTGCCCGCGACATGCTGGAGATCGCGGACAATTTCGCCCGCGCGCTCAGCCATCTGCCGCAGGCGCTGCGCGACGCCGCCGATCCGCAGATCCGCTCGGTGATCGAGGGCGTGGAAGCGACCGAGCGGCAATTGCTCGCCAAGCTCGGCGTGCACGGCGTCAAGCAGATCGACACGACCGACGCGAAATTCGATCCCAATCTGCACCAGGCGATCGCCGAGGTTCCGGGCGAAGGCAAGCCGGCCGGCGCCATCGTGAATGTCGTCCAGTCCGGCTACACGATCGCCGACCGCCTGCTGCGCCCCGCCATGGTGACGGTGGCGAAGAAGGAAACCGGCAACGGCGCCGCTCCCGGCGGCACGGTGGACACGACGGCGTAGGATTTCCCCGCCCCATGGGGGAGCGTGGATCGCGACACAGGAGAACAAGATGGACAATCCGACGGGCGATCTGAGCTTCTGGCGCGAGGGCGCGCAGGATTTGATGCCGATGGTGGTGGCGCTGCGCCGCGAGATCCACAAGCATCCGGAACTCGGCCTCAATTTGCCCGAGACCACGCGCCGCGCCCGCGAGGCGCTCGCCGGCCTCGATGTCGAGATCGCCGACAGCAAGACCACGACCAGCATGATCGTCACGCTGCGCGGCGCCCAGCAGGGCCCGACCATCCTTCTGCGCGGCGACATGGACGCGCTGCCGATGCCGGAAGACACCGATCTCGAATTCAAATCCGTCAACGAAGGCCGCATGCACGCCTGCGGCCACGATTCGCACACCGCCATGCTGGTCGGCGCGGTGCATCTGCTGCATCGCCATCGCGACCGGCTCAACGGCAATGTCAAATTCTTCTTCCAGACCGGCGAAGAGGGCTATGCCGGCGCCCGCCATGTGATCGAAGAAGGCATGCTGGACGCGGCCCCCGCGCCGTCCGCCGCCTTCGCCATCCATATCTCGCCCAACATCCCGGCCGGCGTCGTCGCCACCCGCTCCGGCCCGCTGATGGCGGCGACCGACACGATCGAGATCGAGGTCACGGGCAAGGGCGGCCATGCCTCGCAGCCCCACTACACGCTCGATCCGATCCCGACGGCGTGCGAGATCGTGGTCGCGCTGCAGACCCTGGTCACGCGCCGGGTCGACGCGTTCGATCCCGTCGTCCTCTCCATCACCAAGATCGAAGGCGGCACCACCCAGAACGTGATTCCCGAAAGCGCCAGGCTGCTCGGCACGCTTCGAAGCTTCTCGGAGAAGAGCCGCGCCGCGGCCCGCGAAGGCATCGTCCGCATCGCGGAGAACATCGCCCGGGCGCACGACATCGAAGCCACGGTGAACCTCAAGCCCGGCTATCCCGTCACCATCAACGACGAGGCGTTCGTGAAATTCGCCCAGGGCGTCGTCACCGACCTGTTCGGCGAGCACGGCTTCGCCAGGCTGCCGGCCCCGATCATGGGCGCGGAGGATTTCTCCTATGTGCTGCAGAAGATGCCGGGCGCGATGGTGTTTCTCGGCGTGGCGCCGCACGGCGTCTCGGCCCACCACGCCCATGCCTGCCACTCCAACCGCATGATGATGGACGAGGCGGCGATGGCCAATGGCGTCGCGCTGCACGCCGCGATCGCCGACCGGTTCCTGGGAGGGGTGTGACGGTGGAAAATCCCGCGCTCGAAGCGCATGAGCACATGGAACATGCCGAGCATGCCTCGCACGAGCATGACCCCTTCATCTCGCGCGTCGCGATCACGGTCGCGGTGCTCGCGGTCCTGACCGCCGCCGCCGGCAGCCTGGAGACGATGGAGGGCGAAGGCTCGCTCGCCGCCACCAGCGAGGCGGTGCTGCAGCAGGACCGCGCCACCGATTCGTGGAACGAGTTCCAGGCCGACAGCATCAAGAAGCACATCTACGGCATCGCGGCGAAGAACGCGCCGGCCGGCAGCGCCGACGGCGACTTCTTCAAGAAGCAGTCCAAGGAATACGGCGACACGCAGGACAAGCTGCGCGAAAAGGCCGAGGACAACGAAAAGGACCGCGACCGCCTGCTGGCCGCCAGCGCCGTCCATGAAGAGCGCCACAAATGGCTGACCGGCGCCGCCACGCTGTTCGAGATCGGCATCGCCATGTCGACGGTCGCGATCATCACCCATAAAGGGTGGCTGTGGTACGCCGCCGTCGGGTTCGGCGCGATCGGCGTCGTCCTGCTCGGGACGGCCTACGCTCTCTAGGCGGCATTACGCGAAGTTTAGTCCGGCGTTCCAAATCCGGCCATTGCGCACGGACGGCGCGCGTGACGATAGTGTGAACGCGTCTTCTTTCATTGGGGGAATCATCATGGCGTCAGCGGCACTCGCCAAACTTGCCGAACTGCGGGCCAAGCACCCGCTGCGCAACACCTATGCCGGCATCAAGGCCCAGATGGGTCAGATGGAGAAGGTCGCGCTGTGGATCACCGACCATGTCGGCACCATGACGTTCTTCCTGCTGATCGTCGTGTGGACCGTGCTGTGGCTCGGCTGGAACTTTCTCGCACCGGCCTCGCTGCAATTCGATCCGCCGATGGGCTTCGTGTTCTGGCTGTTCATCTCGAACCTGGTCCAGATCATGCTCATGCCGCTTCTGATGATCGGCCAGAACATCCAGGGCCGCGCCTCCGAGGCGCGCGCCGAGCACGATCTGGAGGTGAACATCAAGGCGGAGGCCGAGGTCGAGGTGATCCTGCATCACCTCGAGCGTCAGAACGAGATTCTGATGGCGATGCTGCAGCGGCAGGGCATCAAGCTCGACGAGATCCTGTCCTCGCAGAGCTGAGGCTCATTCGCCCGGATGGGTGCGCGCGCGGCGCGCCTGCATCGCGATGCCGAGCGGGATCGACGCCAGATAGATCGCCATGCCGACCGTCGCCGTCACCCAGGGCCAGGTGAACATGAACCCGGCCAGAAGGCCGACAAAGCCCCAGAGCAGCACGCGGTGGCGGGGCGCCGGCCGCATATACTTGATCGACGGCGTCGGCAGCCGGCTCACCATCAGGCTGGCGGAGAGCGCGATCATCACGCCGCTGACGATCGGGGTGCGGAAGATGTCGCCGCCGCCCTGGAAGCTCAAAAGCATCGGCAGCATGACGAGGCCGGCGGCCGCCGGGGTCGGCAGGCCGGTGAAATAGGGATTGTGCGAGGTGGCGCCTTCGTCGCGCACGCTCTGCACGTTGAACCGCGCCAGGCGGATGGCGGAGCAGACGCAGAAGATCAGCGCCGCGATCCAGCCCGCATTGCCCATGCGCTCCAGGCTCCACATATAAATGAGCACGCCGGGCGCCACACCGAAGCTGACGAGATCGGCCAGCGAATCGAGCTGCGCCCCGAACCGCGTATCGGCGCCGAGGAAGCGCGCCGCGCGGCCGTCCAGCATGTCGAACACCATCGCGAAGATGATGGCGATGACCGCGGCGCCCCAATCGGCCTCGATGGCGAATTTGATGGCGGTGATGCCGCTGCACAGGCCGAGCAGGGTGAGCACGCTCGGCACGACGCGGCCGACGGAAAGCTCTTCGAGCCTTTCGGCCATGCGCCTTGGATCGATTCTACGATACGCCAATGGGTTACCTACCCTTGTAGTTCCGCGAGCACGGTCTCGCCGGCCTTTGTCACAGAACCGTCTTGTACCACGATCTTAGCCGAAGGGGGTAAATAGACATCCAACCGGCTGCCGAAGCGGATCATGCCATAGCGCGCGCCCCGCCGGACGGCGTCGCCGTCCTTGATGTCGCAGACGATGCGCCGCGCCACGAGGCCGGCGATCTGCACCACGGCAAGGTCCTGGCCCGGATCGGTTGCGCCCGCCGGCCGCACCCGCGCCGACATGCGCTCATTGTGCACGCTGGCCTTGTCGAAGGAGGCGTTGAAGAACCGGCCCGGGCGATAGGCGAGCGCCACCACCGTGCCGCTGACCGGCATGCGGTTCACATGCACGTTGAAGACATTCATGAAGATCGACAGGCGTCGGCGCGGCTCCGGGCCCAGCCCCAGTTCCTCGGGCGGCACGGCCTCGACGGTCGGCAGCAGCTTGCCGTCGGCGGGGCTGACGATGCGCGTCTCGCCCGGCGGCGGCGTGCGCTCCGGATCGCGGAAGAACGCGATGCACCACAGCGTCAGCGGCGCGAACAGCAGGGCCGCGCCGTGCGAGAACAGATAGATCAGCAAATTCGCGACCGCGAAGATCGCGATGAACGGCCAGCCTTCGCGATGGATGGGAATGCGCAAGGCGACGATCCTCTGCGAGACGCGCCCGATGGTAACGCGTAAAAAGAAAAAGGGCGGCGCATCGCGGCGCCGCCCCGATTCCGTATCGTGGCGCGGCTTAAGCGCGGCCGCCCGAGAACGGGAAGGAGCCGAACGCCCCCGCCTTCACATTGCCGGAGAGGCTGTCGCCCTCGACCTTGCCGCTGAATTCCAGCGTCATCGGCATCGGCGAGGTGATCGAGACGGCCCAGGAGATATTGTTGCCGTCGGCCTTGCCATTCGCGATGGCCATGGAGCCCTGCGCGGCGGCCTGGGTGCCGGTCAGCGTGGCGCCGTCGGCCTTGAGATCGAGCGTCGCCTTCTGCGCGCCCATCGGTGAATTGATCGTGATGTTCCACTTGCCATCGACGGACATATCGTCCTCCCTTGTCTGAAGGCGTGCATCTAAGAGAGACGCGGGGGCGTAGGCAAGGCTTAAGGTGACGTTGACGTCACGAAATCTCGGCCACGCCGGAAATTCCCGTGCGGGATCAATTCCCTAGGTTTGCGTCAGCGGCACGGCAAGCGAACTGCGCCCGATGGTCGAGCGCGTCAGTTCATGCCGCTTGGCGAACAGACCGGCCGGATCGCGCGTCTGGTCGCGCGAGTTCTCCCACACGCCATGGCTCGCATAATAGGTCAGCAGGAGCAGCCTTCCGGCGCCGTCGCGGACGTCCTCGGCCGTCGTCTCGGCGATGAAGAGGCCGAAGATCTCGGTGTCGTAGCTGCCTTCGAAATTCTCCCAGGCGCGGTTCGACAGCGCCACGAAATCCGCCACGCTGTCGGCATCGACGGTGAACCAGCGATGCACATAAATGCCGCCGCTCCTGAGCCGCTTGTCGTCGGCCGGCCGCACCGTCGGTGTCAGCTTCTGCGGATATATCGCGACGGCGCCGGGCGCGGTATCGAGCTCGCGCAGCCGGTCGCGCAGGGCGTTCGGCCACCGCAACAGGATCGCCGCTTCGTTCGAGGCGAAGCCGAGTTGTCCCTGGAACAGCCCCAGCACCTCGCCGCCGGCGGCCGCGATCGCGGGCGCCGCGATGCTACGGATATGCGCGGCGAAATCGGTCCAGGCCTGGCGCCCGCGCGCGAGCGTGAAGGTCAGGTAGTCGTAGTGCGCCGGCATGGCCGCCCGTCCCGATAGTCCGCCGGTCACCCTAGCAGATTCAATCCGCCGCGGCCGCCGTCGCCGCCGCGCGCGAATGGGTGCCGAGCTGCCAGGTGTCGAACGCGCCGAGAAGCCCGGTGACGGTGACGCCGTCTTCCGACAGGGGCAGCAGCAGCACTTCGCGTTCGAGATGCTCCTTGCCCTTGTATTGCGTCCGCCGGGGTGCGCTGACCAGCGGCTTGCGGCTCTCGACGCAGGCCCGGAACAACGCCTCCGCGATGTCGAAGAAGGCAATGCCGCGCAGGCTCGCAAGGCTTTGCGCCGTACAGGGTTCGCCCATGAACTGGGTCACCTTGTCGCCGCGAAAGCCGACGCGGAAATCCGTGCCGCCATCGATCACCTCGACGGTGAACGCCCAGGCCGTGGCGCGGCGCAGCTTGGCGGGCGTCAGTTCGGCGCGCTTGGGACCGAGGCGTCCCGCCGCCAGTTCCGTCCACACGCCATGGACCGCGCGCAGCCTCTCGCTGATAACGCTGTCAACGAATCGGTCTTCTTCCTTGCTCATACGGCCTTTTGGACGCGCGTTCCCGCGTGTCCGCTCCAGAGGTTCTTGGGAGTGGCGATTCCCGCAAGCAGCGAATCGCGGCCGGGCTTGTAACAGTTCCGTTGCGGAAGGTGCTGCGACCGAACGTCCCGCGTATCGCGGTCCGATATAACGGCGACCTCAGTTCTCCAGCATCACCTTGCACTGATGCGACGGTTTGCGCAGCGCCTCGAAGGCGGCCGGCAGGGCGTCGAGATCGACGATGTCGGTGATCATGTGTTCGACGTCGACGCGGTCGGACGCGATCATCGCGATGACATAGTCGAAATCCGCCGCGCGATAGCCGAGCACGAACTGGATCGCGATCTCCTTCACGATGCCGATCAGCGGCATGATCGTGTCGGGCTTCTGGCACACGCCGGCGACCAGGATGCGCCCGCCGCGCGGGGCTTCCGCCATCGCGTTCATCAGAAGGCCCGGCGCGCCGACGCATTCGAAGATCACGTCCGGCGCCTTGCCGGCGATCTTCTGCACCTGCGGCGTCAGCGGCAGGTCCGGATCGATCGCGTCGGTGGCGCCGAAGCGCGCCGCCATCTTCTTCCGCACATCCGCCTTCTCGCTCACGATCACATGGCGCGCGCCCAGGAACTTCGCCCACAGCATCACCGCGAGCCCGACCGGTCCCGCGCCGATCACCAGGACGGTCGCGCCGCGCTCCAGCTTCGCCATGTCGACGGCATGCAGGCCGACCGCCAAGGGCTCCACCATCGCGCCCTCGCGGAACGAGACATTCGCCGGCAGGCGGTAGCCGCTGCTGGCGCCGATCCGCACATATTCCGCATAGGCGCCGGGGCTGTGGCCCAGCCCGACGGGAATCAATTTCGGGCAGGCGCTGCTCAGTGACAGCGACAGGCACGGCGAATGCTCGCCGCAGCAGATCACCGGAAAGCCCGCGACGCGCTCGCCCGCTTTCCACAGATGCGTGACCGCCTTGCCGACCTCCACCACCTCGCCGGCGAATTCATGTCCCATCACCGCGCCGCCCGGCAGCGGCATGATCGTGCCGGCCTCGGTCATGTGCAGGTCCGAGCCGCAGATGCCGCACGTCCTTACGCGCAGGATGATGTCGTGCGGCCCCGGCACCGGATCGGCGATGTTCTCCACGACCAGCGGCTTGGCGATTTCCTGGAACACGGCGGCGCGCATGGGGACCCCAAAGCATTTCGAGCGGCGGCACGTTATGCCATGTTCCGGGAGAGGCAAACGGGAGGGCGCAGCGGTGGACACTTACGCTACGGCACGGTCGATGCTCGCCGATCTTAAGGCGAAGAAGGTCTCGGCCCGCGAATTGCTGGACGCGCATCTGGCGCGCAACGACGCCATCGCGCCGACGATCAACGCCGTCATCGCAACCGATATCGCGCGCGCGCGGAAAGACGCCGCCGCGATCGACGACGCGCGCGCCAAGGGCGCGGCGCTCGGCGCGCTCGCCGGCCTGCCGATGACGATCAAGGACGGCTTCGACGTGCAGAACATGCCGGCCACGTCCGGCAATCCCGCCTTCAAGGACCGCGCCAAGGATTGCGCCGACGCGACGGTGGTCGCCGCCGCGCGCAAGCAGGGCGCGGTGATCTGGGGCAAGACCAACGTGCCCTTCATGCTCGGCGACTACCAGACCTTCAACGTCCTGCACGGCACCACGAACAATCCCTATGACGTGACGAAAGTCCCCGGCGGCTCGTCGGGCGGCGCCGGCGCGGCGCTCGCCACCGGCGTGACGCCGCTGGAGATCGGTTCGGACATCGGCGGCTCGCTGCGCCATCCGGCGAATTATTGCGGCGTCACCGCGTTGAAGCCGACCTGGCGCGCGCTCGACGGGCGAGGCCACGTACCGCCGAGCCCCGGCGCCTATTACGAATGCGACATCGGCGTCTACGGCCCGATGGCGCGCAATGCCGATGATCTCAAGCTGCTGTGGAGCGTGCTGCACGGAACGCCCGAGCAACCGCGCCGCGATGTGAAAGGCGCGCTGGTCGCGGTGTGGGACGAAGAAGCCTCCTGGCCGCTGGCGCGCGATGTGCGCGACGGCGTGGCCCGCGCCGCCGCCGCGCTGGAAAAAGCCGGCGCGCAGGTCGAGCGCGCCAAGCCCGACATCGACGGCCAGGCGCTGATGGAGACCTATCTCGCGCTCCTGGTACCGATCGTGGCATCGGAATATCCCGACGCGCTCCTGAAATCCTTCGAGGCAATGCGCGAGGCGGACCTGACGCTGATCGCCGCCGGCGGTGCGGGCGCCGAGATCGCCTTGTCCCGCTTGCTCGCCGTGCCGACCTATCGCGAACACGTCGCGGCGCTGGTGCGCCGCCAGGCGCTGAAGGACAAGCTCGCGGACTTCTTCGAACGCTATGACGCCATCGTCATGCCCATCGGCATGGTGCCGCCCTTCGCGCACCAGCAGGAGCCGGGGTTCAACGAACGCGTCCTCGACGTCGACGGCGTAGCGGTGCCCTATCGCGCCATGCTCAACTGGATATCGCCCGCCTCTGCGCTGCACGCGCCGGCGCTCGCGGTGCCGGCCGGGCAGACCGCGCGGGGCCTGCCGGTCGGCGTGCAGATTGTCGGCCCGTGGCACGGCGAGGATCGCCTGTTCGACTTCGCAGCCGCCATCGAAGATGAGCTCGGCGGCTTTACGCCGCCACCGCTTTGATCGCGCGCGTCCGCGCGCAGAAGAATCTCACGCGGAGCCGCGGAGAACGCGGAGCGGAGCCCGCTCTCCGCGGCTCCGCGCCTCCGCGTGAATCCTACTCTTCGTGACGGTGCGTAAGGTTGGGCGCGTGCCATGCGCTATGGCATAGTCGCATCAGAACAATCGGAAGGAAGAGTCATGGCGATCAAGCTCAAGAACGGAATCTTTCTCGCGCCTTTTCATCCGGTCGACGAGGATCCGACGCTCTGCATCCAGCGCGATCTCGAACTGATCGAACATCTTGATCGCCTCGGCTATGAAGAAGCCTGGATCGGCGAGCATCACTCCGCCGGCTTTGAGATCATCGCCAGCCCCGAAGTCTTCATCGCCGCCGCGGCGGAGCGCACCAGGCGCATCATGCTGGGCTCCGGCGTGATCTCGCTGCCCTATCACAACCCCCTGATGACCGCGAACCGCGTCATCCAGCTCGACCACCAGACGCGCGGCCGCTTCATGCTCGGCGTCGGCCCCGGCCTGCTGCCGTCCGACGCCTTCGCCATGGGCATCGAGCCCGCGACCCAGCGCGACCGCATGGTCGAGGCGATCGAGGTGATCCTGCGCCTCTTCAAGGGCGAGCGCGTCACGCACAAATCCGACTGGTTCACGCTCATCGACGCGACCTGCCAGCTCAAGCCCTATACCTGGCCGCATCCCGAAGTGGCGGTGGCGTCGTCGGTCACGCCGTCGGGCGGCAAGCTGGCGGGGCGCCACGGCTTCGGCATGCTGTGCGTCGCCGCGACGCAGGCCGGCGGCTATGACGCGCTCGGCATCAACTGGAAGATCGCCAACGACACCGCCGCCGAGCACGGCAAGACGATGGACCCGGCGCGCCTGCGCCTGGTCGGCCCGGTGCACATCGCCGAGACCCGCGAACAGGCCTTCGAGAACGTGAAGTTCGGCCTCGCCAAATGGCAGGCCTATTTCGGCGGCATCAGCGCGGTGGCGGGCCGCGAGGCGACCGAGGCGCGCTCGGTGGAGAAGCTGGTCGAGGACGGCCAGCTCGTCATCGGCACGCCGGACGACGCCATCGCCCAGATCCGCCGGCTCCAGGCCAAGCAGGGCGAGTTCGGCGTGTTCCTCCAGCTCGCGCACAACTGGGCGAATTTCGACGCGACGAAGAAGTCCTACGAACTGTGGCAGCGTCACGTCACGCCGGTGATCAACGGCGCCAACGAAAAGCGCGAAGAGGCTTTCGCCTGGGCGCGCGACAACAAGGAGCGCTTTATCGGCGCGGCGATGAGCGCGGCGATGCAGACCATCCAGAAGCACCACGAAGCCGAAGCCAAGAAGGCGACCAAGGCGGCGGAGTAAATCAACCCTCCCGTTCACGGGAGGGTCGAAAAATGCGAAGCATTTTTCGGGGAGGGGGCAGTCTCACCGGGGAGTTTCTTGCATGAGCAAGGCGCTTGTCGTCATCGACGTCCAGAAGGTCATGTTCGCGATGCCGGGCCTCCCGCCGCTCGATGGCGAAGCCGTCGTCGACCGCATCGCCGGCCTTATCGCCGCCGCGCGCGCCAACGGCACGCCGATCTTTTTCGTCCAGCATCATGATTTGGAGGAAGAGGCGATGCAGCCCGGCCAGCCGGGCTTTGCCTTCGTCGACAAGCTGGCGCCGCAGCCGGGCGACGACGTAACGATCAAGCACAACTCCAGCGCGTTCCACGGCACCGATTTCGACGCGAAACTGAAGAAGTCCGGCATCGATCACCTCGTCGTGACCGGCATGCAGTCGGAATACTGCGTCGATTCCGCGATCCGCGGCGCGGTCGAGCGCGGCTACAAGGTGACCTTCGTCTCCGACGCGCATTCGACCTTCGATACGAAGGTGGCGAAAGCCAAGGACATCGTCGCCATCCAGAACGACACGATGAACGGCAGCTTCGCGGAGGTGATCCCGGCGGCGCAGGTGATGCTTTAGCTCCAGTCAGAACTTCAACCGGCCGCCCGCGATCTCATCCACCGCCCGCGGCGTCAGCGGCTCATACCGTCCGGTCGCCGGATCGAGCCAAAAGAGCGGATCGCGGATCGCCTTCAGGTCGAAGCCTTCCTTCACCAGGTCGACCTTGCGCTGCTTGAACGTGCCGGTGATCTCCAGCTCCGGCAGCAGCCGGATGAACACGGGCCGCGCATAGGCCGGCAAATTCCCCGCCAGCGCCTCGGCGAGCCGCCCGATATCGAAGCCCTCGCCGGTCACCAGCGCCGCCATGCCGGCGCGGCCGTCGGCACCGGGCACCGCGACGCCGTAGACATTGGCTTCCTTGACGCCGGGCACCACGCCGAGCGCTTCCGACACTTCGCTGGTCGCGACGTTCTCGCCCTTCCAGCGGAAGGTGTCGCCGATCCGGTCGACGAAATAGTAATAGCCCAGCCGGTCGTGCCGCATCAGGTCGCCGGTGCGGAACCAGGCATCGCCCTTCTCGAACACGTCGTGGAGCACCTTCTTCTGCGTGTCGGCCGCCTTGGTATAGCCGTCGAAGGTCTTGCCGGGCTCGTTCTCGATCCGCCCGATGGTCTCGCCGACCTCGTTGTCTGCGCATTCGATGCAGAAGCCGTCGAAGCCGCGCACCGGCATCTCGTGCTCGATGTCGAATTTCACGATCCGCGTGGTGAGGAGGGCGCGCATATAGGGCGGCACGCGCCCGACCGCGCCGACCGTGCCGTCATAGTTCAGCATCGAGACATTGCCCTCGGTGGCGCCGTAGAACTCGATGATCCTGGGGATCGCGAAGCGCGTCTGGAAGGTCTTCCAGATCTCGGGCCGAAGCCCGTTGCCGGTGATGGCGCGGATGGCATGGTCGCGCTCGTGCGGCCGCACCGGCGCGTTCAGGAGATAGCGGCACAGCTCGCCGATATACTGGAACAGCGTGGCACGATAGCGGTGTACGTCGTCCCAGAATTCGTGCACCGAAAGCTTGCGCTTGAGGATGACCGAGCCGCCGGTCAAGAGCGCCGGCCCGATGGCGCACACCCCGCCCGCCGAATGATAGAGCGGCAGCACGTTGTACAGCCGGTCGGACGCCTTGGCGTTCAGCCCGCTGGCGAAGCCGTGCATCATGAACAGCATGCGCATATGGGTGAAGTTCGACGCCTTGGGCAGCCCCGTGGTGCCGGACGTGTAGATATAGAATGCCTTGTCCTTGGCTGTGACGCCGTCGCGCCAGGCCTTGTCGGCTGGCGCGGCCGGCTGGGCCGCCAGCACGGCGTCGAAATCCTCGAAGCCGGGCGCCGCGCCGCCGGCGCGCCAGGCCTTGGGCGGCGGCGCGATCTGCGGCGCCGCTTCGGCGAAGGTCTCGGCCAGCTCGGCGCCGACGATGGCGTGCTTCGCCGCGGCGATGGCGATGGAATGGGCGAGCGGCTGGCCCCTCAGATTGGTGTTGATCAGCGCGGTGATGGCGCCGACCTTCAGGAGTCCCAGCCAAGTCGCGACATATTCCGGGCAATTCTCCATCAGCAGCGCGACCGCTTCGCCGCGCGCGACGCCCGAGGCCCTGGCCCAATGCGCCACGCGGTTCGCGTAGGCGTCAAGCTGCCCATAGGTCATGGTGCGGTCGAGGTAGTAGAACGCCACCGCGTCCGGCGTCGCCCTGGCCTGCTTCTCGACGATGTCGACGACGGTGTGCGGACTGTCCGGCTTGACGTCGCGCAGCGACCACAGCGTCCTCGTGATCGCGGCTATATAAGTGGCTTCGCGCGCGGCGGCGGCGGCAAGTCCCATGGGATCCGTGACAGGCGGGATGACGGTTTCAAGACCAGGATATGGTTAGACGGAAAACAATTGCGAGGCCATGACCGAGCCGCTTGACCTCAAAGGCCTGAAGTGTCCGCTGCCCGCGCTGCTGGCGCGCCGCGCGCTGGCCCGCGCCGCGCGAGGCGGCGAGATCACGGTGGTGGCCGACGATCCGCTCGCGCATATCGACATCCCGCATATGTGCCGCCAGGAAGGCTATGAGGTCCTCTCGAGCGCGCGCGACGGCGATGCCGTCACGCTGGTCCTGCGCCGGCCCTAATGCGTCGCCGCTGGCGGCGGCGGCGGCGCGGCTTGCGGGCCGAGCCGGGCGATCACGTCGGAGGCCTGCAGCGCATGCGGATCGGCCTTCGCCTGCTCCGGCGTCAACAGGATGATCTCGGCATAGGCCTCGTAGCGCGTCGTCGGGAAGGCGGTGTCGTGCCAGAAGGGGTCCCAGGGATCGTAGCGCCAGCTATGCCAATAGCGTCCGAAGCCGGGTCCCCAGCCCCAGCCGGGATAGGCACCGAAATCGGTGTGATAGGTCGTCTTGGATTCGGTGTCGCGGGTGTCGAACGCGAACCAGGCATAGCCGGCATCGCGTGTCACCTCGGCGGAGCGCAGCAGGAGGTAGTTCTCCACCATGTCGCGCTTGGTCAGCGAGTTTCCGGTGAACGTCACGCGATAGCGGTTCTGAGCCAGCCGCTGGTCGGAATAGCCGGTGCCCCGGTCGCCCGTCGCGGGCGCATAGGGCGTCGGCGTGGCGCAGGCGGCCAGTCCCAGGAAAAGCAGCGGAACGGCTAGGCGTTTGACTGTCATGGCTCTTCTCCACCGGCACGCCCCATCCTAGCGCATCGGACCCGGCGTTTGATACAGGGCCGTCTAGCGCGACCGGCCGCGGGCGGCGACCGGCCAGAGCGCCCGCAGCGTGTCGCCCTGCACCACATGATAGGTGTCGTAGAGGTTGACGGTCGGATCGCAATGGGGCGCGCCGAGCGTCACCATGGCGGCAAGCGGCAGGGTCCCGCCGTCGGGCAGGAACAGCGCGCCGTGCTCGTCGCCCATGAAGCGGTAGAGCGCGCCCGGCGGCGCGCCGGCCAGTACCAGCGGCGCTTCGGCGTCGGTGGCGAAGGCCTTGAAGCCGGCATCCAGGGTGACGAGGCCCGGGGTGTTGGCGCTGACCACCCGTGCGTCGACCATCAGGGCGGTCTCGAACGGGGAAGGCTCGCCGTCGCCGGTCAGGTCGCAGGCGAGATATTGGCCGTCCATGAACACATAAGAGCCGACCTGAAGTTCGGTGAAGAGATCGAGCGTGGGATCGATGCGGTGCGTGCCCGTGCCGCCGCCCGTCACGATCTGCGGCCGACCGCCCGCGGCGGTGAGCGCTTCGATGACGGTGCGGACGAAGGCGGCCCGCTCCTGCATGGACTCAAGGCGGTCCTCGAACGCTTCGATGTGCTGCTGGGCGCCGCAATAGCATTGCACGCCCCGGTAGGTGAGGAAGACTTCGGACGTGATCGCTTCGAACAATGCGACGGCCGCTTCCGGCGAGCCGACACCGGTGCGGCGAATGCCGGGATCGATGTCGATGATGACCGACAACGGCTTCGCGGCGGCGCGTGCCGCCGCGCCCAGCGCTTGGACGTTGGCCGGATTGTCCACCACGCACAACAGGTCCTCGGTGCGAAGGTTCAGCGCCGCCAGCCGCGCGACCGCCGGTCGCGAGACGACGGGCGAGGTGATGTGCAGGCCGCGAACGACGCCGTGATCGGCCATGACCTCGGCCTCGCCGATCTTGGCGCAGCAGATACCGATGGCGCCGGCCGCGATCTGTCGCTTGGCGATCTCCGGGCTCTTGTGGGTCTTGGCGTGGGGGCGCAGGGACAGGCCCTTGCTCCGGGCGAAATCGGCCATCGCGGCGATGTTGCGGGAAAGCGCGTCCAGATCGATCACCAGGACCGGGGTGTTCAGGCTGTGGCGCGATCCCTGCTGGTTGAGCAGAGGGCCATGCAATTCCTCATCGGTCATGGCAGCACCACCGACGACATCGCGGGCGGCGCGCGGTCGCTCGCGGCGGCCAGCCTGGCGCGGCCATAGACGATGGTCCAGCCGACCAGCACGGAATCGCTGACCAGATCCCAGAGCGGCGAGGCGAGCAGGAACGTGTTGGTCGGCAGATGCGCCGCCAGGACATAGCCGCCGGCCGCCTTGATCAGGAGCGCCGCCGTCCAGCCCCAGGTCAGCACGCGATAGGCGCGCATGGCATAAGGCTGCGCGGCGGCACGGTTGAAGCTGTCGCGCTGCGCCGGATCGTTGCCGGTCGAAAGCTGGCGCGCCATGTAGAACATCAGCGGCCTGGCGAAAGCGAGCGAGGCCAGGAAAATGCCCGCCAGCACGACGTTCTGCATCGACCGCCCGATCAGCGCGTCGCGCTCGGTATGGGCGAGCACCAGGGCGGTCATGCTCACCACGACGTTCTCCGCCGCGAACAGGCCGAGGAAGTCGATGGCGCGCAATTTGATCACGCCATAGGCGAGCCACAGGATCGGCGGCACGCCCGAGATCGCCAGCGGCAGAAGACTGGTCGACACATAATGCGGCGCCGACAGCCGGTAGAGGATCACCGGCGCGACCATGTTGATAAGCACGCTCTTGAAGAGCGCCCGGACGGCGACGTGGCCCGTCACCTTGCGCCAACCCTTGGCCGGGGGAACGCTGGTCATGACCGGTATCCTTGCTGAGAAGCCGCGGGCGCGGTGCCGGACAGCAGATCGATCAGGGCGCCGAGCGCGGCGGTGGTGTTCTCGCGGTCGCCGGTGGTGAGGAATTCCTGCAGCAGCCCCGTGAACGCGCCCCGGATCAGGACGGCATGGACCGAGAAGGTCTTGCCGCCTTCGGACAGGCGCAGGGCCGCCTTGTCGATCAGCGCGATCCAGACCGCGCTGTTGGCCGCCCGGACTTCGCGGGAGAACGTGATCCGGTCGAACATGGAAAGGCCGTCGACTTCGAACAGAAGCCGGAAATAGCGCTGGTTGGGCTCTTCGAGCGCCCACTCCCAGGCCATCATGAGCAGCGTCCGCAGGGATGTCGGATGGATGTCGGCGGCACGCTGCGCGAGCGAAGCGCCGATCCGGTGGCGGACCTCGGCCAGCGCGGCGGCGACCAGCGCCTCCTTGGACTCGAAGTGATAGATCAGGAGCCGGGCGCTGGTGCCCACGCGCTCGGCCAGCGGGCGCAGCGACAGATCGCCGGCGCCGCTGTCCAGCAGCGCCTCGACGATCTTGCCAAGCAGTTCGGTCCGGCGATCAATGGGTGCATGCATGAAACACCCGTTACATGTAACGGGTGTTTCATGCAAGAACTATTATTCGCGGTTCCAGCCTTGTTCTGCCAGCGCGCACTGGCTCTGGCAGAAGGTTCACTATATAACTGACTGGTCAGTTATTAATTGGACGCCATGGACACGCACGAACAGCGCTGGAGCCGTCGCAAGCAGGCGCGTCCGGCCGAGATTCTCGATGCCGCGCTGAAAGTGTTCGCCGCCAAGGGCTATGCCGCGGCGCGGATGGACGACATCGCGCGCGAAGCCGGCGTGACCAAGGGCACGATCTATCTCTACTTCGACAACAAGGAAGCGGTGTTCAAATCGCTGGTGCGCGAATCGATCGGCAACACGATCGGCGCCGTCGCGGAACAGATCGCGGGCCATGAAGGCTCGGCCCGCGACCTCCTGCGCTCCGCGCTCACATCGATAACGGCGCTGCTCGACAGCGAGCGTGTCGTGCTGCCCAAGATCATCATCGCCGAAAGCGGGAATTTCCCCGAACTCGCGCTCTTCTACCGCTTCGAGATCATCGAGAAGGGCATGGCGGCGCTGTCCTCGGTGATCGAGCGCGGCATGGCGCGGGGCGAATTCCGCCGCGCGCCGGTGAATCACGTCATCCGCCTTTGCATGGCGCCGGTGCTCCTGGGCGCGGTGTGGCGCTCGACCTTCGCCGCCTTCGATCCGGAGCCCTACGACTATCAGGGCCTGATCGAGACCCATCTCGATGTCCTGTTCCGCGGCCTCGCGCCGGAAGGAAAGACGCCATGAAACACGCGCTGATGCTGGCCGTGCTGCTGCTGCTCGCGGGCTGCGGCGGGGACGACGACAAGCCCGCCTGGCTCGGCTATGTCGAAGGCGAGGACGCCTTCATCGCCGCCCCCCAGGCCGGTTGGGTGGCCCGGGTCGCGGTCCGCCGCGGCGACGCGGTCAGGACCGGCGATCTTCTCTTCACGCTCGACGACACCAACCAGGCCTCGGCCCGCGACCAGGCCAACGCCGCCATCGCGGTGGCGCAGGGCCAGCTCGCCGCCGCCAAGGCCAATCTGGTGCTGGCGCAGAAGCAATTGGTCCGCCAAGCCAACCTGCTCGCCGAGCAGGCCGGCACCAAGCAGGCCTATGACGTCGCCAAGGCGACCTACGATTCCGCCGGCGCGCAGGTGGCGCAGATCGAGGCCCAGATCGCGCAGGCGCGCGCCTCGCTCGCCGGCGCCGCCTATCAGCTCTCCGAGCGCGACGTGATCGCGCGCACCACCGGCCGGGTCGAGGACGTCTATTTCCGCGCCGGCGAATACGCCCCGGCGATGACGCCGGTCGTCTCGGTGCTGCCGCCGCAGAACGTCTTCGTCCGCTTCTTCGTGCCGGAGGGCCAGCTGGCGCATGTCAAGCTCGGCCAGCGTGTCGCGATCTCGTGCGACGGCTGCGCGCGGAGCATCGCCGCGACGATCACCTTCATCGCGCAGCAGGAAGAGTTCACCCCGCCGGTGATCTTCTCCGTCGGCAGCCGCGAGAAGCTGGTGTTCAAGCTGGAGGCGCGCGTCCCCGGCGGCATCAGGCTCAACCCCGGCCAGCCGGTCGACGTCAGGCCGCTGTGACCACCGAACTCGCCATCGACGTGCACGGCCTGACCAAGCGCTTCGGCTCCAAGGTCGCGGTCAACCGCATCGACATCGCCGTGCCGGCGGGACAGGTCTGGGGCTTTCTCGGTCCCAATGGCTCGGGCAAGACCACGACGATCCGCATGCTGTGCGGCCTGCTGCGCGCCACCGAAGGCGACGGCACGGTGCTCGGTCACGACTTCCGCACCCAGTCCGAACAGATCAAGCGCGAGGTCGGCTACATGACCCAGAAGTTCAGCTTCTGGGAGGATCTGTCGATCCGCGAGAACCTGGATTTCGTCGCCCGTGTCTACGAACTGCCCAACGCCCGCGCCGCCGTGACGCAGACGCTGGAGCGCCTCGGCCTCGTCAAGCGCCAGGAGCAACTGGCCGGTGATCTCTCCGGCGGCTGGAAGCAGCGCCTCGCGCTCGCCGCCTGCATGCTGCATGCGCCCAAGATGCTGTTGCTCGACGAGCCGACCGCCGGCGTCGATCCCAAGGCGCGGCGCGATTTCTGGGACGAGATCCACCGGCTCTCCGGCGAAGGCCTGACCGTTCTCGTCAGCACGCATTACATGGATGAGGCGGAGCGCTGCGACCGCATCGTCTACATCAATCTCGGCAACGTCATGGCGCGCGGCACGGTGGCCGAGGTCGTGGCGAAGTCGGGACTGTTCACCTTCGTCGTCGAAGGCGAGGGCGCAAGGGCGCTGGCGGGCGAATTGCGCGGCAAGCCCGGCGTCGAATTCGTCGCCTTCTTCGGCGCCGCGCTGCATGTCAGCGGCAAGGACCGCGCCGCGCTGGAACAGGCGCTCGCGCCGTTCCGCGACAAGCCTGGCCTGGCGATCCACGAAGCCCCGCCCAGCCTGGAAGACGTCTTCATCCAGCTCCAGGAACAAGGCACGGGGGACTACGCGTGAGGTTATCGCCCCGCCGAAAAACAAATTGTCATGGCCCGCGAATGCGGGCCACCCAGGTGACATCCGGCACGAACGCCTCAAATGAAAGCGAACGAAATTCCCGACAGATAGGCTTGTGCCCAACTGGGTGGCCCGCATTCGCGGGCCATGACACCGGAGGGACGTCATGAGCGCGACCTTCTCCCTGCGCCGTGTCAACGCCGTCTTGATCAAGGAGTTCATCCAGCTTCGCCGCGACCGGCTGACCTTCGCCATGATCTTCGGCGTGCCGCTGATGCAGCTCCTGCTGTTCGGCTTCGCGATCAACAACGATCCGCGCCATCTGCCGACCGCGGTCTCGATCCTGGATCCCGGCACCTTCGCCAATTCCATCGTCGCGGCGCTTCGCAACTCCGGCTATTTCGAGGTCGTCAGGGCGACCAACGATCCGAACGCCGCGCGCCGGCTTCTTGCCGAGGACAAAGTGTCTTTCGTCGTCGAGATCCCGACGAATTTCAGCCGCGACCTGGTGCGCGGCGCCCAGCCCGAACTCCTGATCGAGGCCGACGCCACCGATCCGTCCTCCGCGTCCAACGCGGTGGGCGCCTTGGGCGAGATCGCGAGCGACGCCTTGCGCGACGACCTGACCGGACCCTTGGCGATCCGCGCGCCGCCGACGCCGGCCTTCACCGCGGTGATCCACCGTCTCTACAATCCGGAGATCGTCACCCAGTACAATATCGTGCCGGGCCTGCTCGGCATCATCCTGACCATGACCATGGTGCTGATGACCTCGATGGCGCTGACGCGCGAGCGCGAACGCGGCACCTACGAGAATCTCCTCGCCATGCCGGCGCGGCCGGTGGAGATCATGATCGGCAAGATCGCGCCGAACATCCTGGTCGGCCTGGTGCAGGCCGCGCTGGTGCTCGTCGCGGCGCGCTTCGTCTTCGGCGTGCCGATGCTCGGCTCGCTCGGCCTTCTGTTCGTGGTATCGGTGCTCTTCATCGCCGCCAACCTCGCTGTCGGCTACACCTTCTCCACCATCGCGCAGAGCCAGCTTCAGGCGATGCAGATGATGGTGTTCTTCCTTCTGCCCGCCATCCTTTTGTCCGGTTTCGCGTTCCCGTTTCGGGGCATGCCGGTCTGGGCGCAATGGATCGGCGAGGCAATGCCTGTGACACATTTCCTGCGGGTGGTGCGCGGCATCCTGCTCAAGGGCAACGGCCCGGCCGAGATCTGGCCCGATGTCTGGCCGCTCATTCTCTTTCTGTTCGCCGTCGGCACCATCGCCCTGCTGCGCTTCCGCCGCACCCTCGATTGAGCCGGCCCCCCGGCCTTGCTAAAGCTAACCGGGCCGTTACAAATCCGACGGCCTCCCCGGCCGACGGGGCGTTTACCTTCGAATTCGAATGGGGACCGAACGCTTCGCATGACCGGCTTGTCTCTCGTACTGCAATGTGCCCTGGCGGGTGTGCTCTGCATCATCGCGGCGCTGTCGATCCAGCTCGTGGTGCTGAGCTATTTCCGCCTCTTCCGCGAAAAGCCGCGGGTCCGCATGCCGCTCTTGCCGGACGAGGCCCTGCCGCGCGTGCTGGTACAGCTTCCGGTGTGCGACGAAGGCCCGCTCGCGGTGCGCGTCGCCGCGGCGGCGTCGCGGCTCGACTGGCCGGCCGACAAGCTGGAGATCCAGGTGCTCGACGACGGCCGCGTCGGCGATCCCGGCGAGCTCGTCCGCAACATCATGCGTGTCGTGCCGGAAGGCATTAACCTCAGCGTGCTTCGCCGCAACGAGCGCAGCGGCTTCAAGGCCGGCAACCTCGCCTTCGGGCTCAGTCATTCCGACGCACCCTATGTCGCGATCTTCGACGCCGATTTCGTGCCGCCGACCGATTTCCTGCGCCGCACCGTGCCGGCGCTCGTCGCCGACCAGGGCCTTGCCTTCGTCCAGGCGCGCTGGGGCCACGCCAACCGCACCAAGAACTGGCTGACGCGCGCCCAAGGCATGCTGCTCGACGCGCATTTTGCGGTCGAGCAGGAAGGCCGCTTCCGTGCCGGCCTGCCGATGTCGTTCAACGGCACCGCCGGGGTGTGGAACCGCGCCGCGATCGATCACGGCGGCGGCTGGACCGGCGACACGCTGACCGAGGACCTCGACCTCTCCATGCGCTGCGTCATGCAGGGCTGGCGCTCGGCGATGCTGTCGGACATCGAAGTGCCCGGCGAATTGCCCGAGACCGCCGCCGCCTGGCGCGCGCAGCAGGCGCGCTGGAACAAGGGCCATGCCCAGACCGCCGTGAAGCTCATGCCGCTGATCTGGGCCAGCTCCATGCCGCTGTGGAAGAAAGCGGCGATGACGCTGCAGATGGGGCAGTTCGCGTTCTTCGCCCTGGCCTTCGCCAGCGCCGCCATCAGCCTGACGCTGATGTATATGGACGTGGTCTATCTTTTCAGCGTCTCGCTCCTGGGCCTGTCGGTCTCGGCCCTGGGCCTGGTCGCCTCCACCGCCTATCTCTATCTGGGCCAGGTCCTGCTGGGGCGCGAGAAGCTGCCCTGCATCGCCCGCTCGCTCGCGCTGGCCGTCGTTTTCCCTTCCGGGCTGATCCTGGCCAACACCCGCGCCACGCTGGAGGCGTTCTTCAGCTCGGAAATGACCTTCCACCGGACGCTCAGGCCGGGGGAGCGCTATGCCGGCGGCTGGCGCGGCGGGCCGGAGCTGGTGATCGGTCTTTTGCTGCCGATTTTCGCCTTCACCGAGCAGTCCTGGAGTGCCCTTTTCTTCTTCTTCGCCGTCACCGGACTGGTCTCGATCGGGGCCATGGGGTTAACGGGATCGGGCAGTTCGGTGCCCCGCCGCGGAATCCGGTCCGAAGAACGGTAAAAAAAGCAAGTAAATTTTGATCTTTTCAAATGCGGCGGGTTTCTCTAACTGCGATTTGAACCCGATCCGGTAGCGTGGCCATTCGGTCGCCGCACCGGGCTTTGGAGGGGCAAATCGCATGAACGCTGGATCACTGGTCCGGATCGCCTCCGTTGTTGCCGTCTGCGCCCTGTTGGGCGGATGCGGTTCGATGGCCGGCACCGGCCCGACCGCCGCCGACCTTGCCTACGCCCCCGTCGTGCGGGGCACCACGCCCGCGTCGCCGCTGGTCGATCCGACCCTCTACCCCGACGACGACGCCGATACCGCGCCGACAACCGTCGAGGGCACTCATCTGCAATGCGTGCCCTATGCGCGCGAACATTCCGGCGTGAACCTGTTCGGCAACGCCACGGCCTGGTGGGACAAGGCGGCCGGCGTCTACGCCCGCGGCGCTTCGCCCATCCCCGGCGCGGTCCTGGTCCTCAACGGCTATTCGCGTCACCGCGCCCATGTCGCGGTGGTCCGCCGGATCGTCTCGCCGCGCGAGATCCGCATCGACCACGCCAACTGGCTCGACGACGGCGCGGTCTACGTCAACGACCCGGTGGTCGATGTCAGCGCCGACAATGACTGGACCCAGGTGAAGGTGTGGAACATCCGCAGCGGTTCCTGGGGCACCAGGGTCTACCGCGTGCAGGGCTTCATCGGGCCCGGTCCGGCCGGCAATCCGCTGGTCGCCGCGAACGGAAGATCCCTGGCGGACGACCCGATCGCCCGCCAGATCGCCGCCACGGATGCGGATGCCGATGCGTCCGACGGCGATCGCTGAGCACTTTCAGCCGCTTAGCGGAATTCTGCGCTATTCCGCCTCGCCCCTCTTTGCGGCGTGGGGTTAGAAGCTTATTTTCCCCGCCCTCGCGGCACGGAACCTTTGCTCCGAGTCCCGCCCGAAAAGGGCGAGAGCGTTGCAAACCTTGAAGGCCAGCTTCGCGTTACCGCCCCACCGGATGAGCCCCAAGCCAACGCCGTGAGCCAGCCAGAACGCCTCGCCTCCGTCTCGGCGAACGATCCGCTCGCCGGCGTCGACGTGCCCGCCGTGCACGCGCCGCCGGTCGCCGAGGCGCCGCGCTCGTTCAAGCGCGACGCGATGCTGACGCTGGGCGCGCTCGGCGTGGTGTTCGGCGACATCGGCACCAGCCCGCTCTACGCGATGCGCGAGACGGTGCTCGCCACCAAGGTCGGCGCGATGCCGGCCCAGCTTGCGATCTTCGGCGCGCTGTCCCTCATCCTGTGGGCGCTCGTCATCATCGTGACGCTGAAATACGTCGTCCTCATCATGCGCGCCGACAACAATGGCGAGGGCGGCGTCCTGGCGCTGGCGACGCTGGCGCACCGCTCGGCCCGGCTCGGCCGCCGGGTCAAGGCGATGATCGGCTTCGGCGCCATCCTGGGCCTGGCGCTGTTCTACGGCGACGGCATGCTGACACCGGCGATCTCGGTGCTGTCGGCGGTCGAAGGCCTGACGGTCGGGCGCCATTCGCTGGAGCCGCTGGTGCTGCCGCTCACCCTCGCCATCCTGATCGGGATGTTCCTCATCCAGAGCCGCGGCACGGCGCGCATCGGAAGGCTGTTCGGACCCGTCATGGTGGTGTGGTTCGCGGTCCTGGCGATCCTCGGCGTGAGCTGGATCATCCGCGCGCCCGTCATCCTGACCGCGCTCAATCCCTATTACGGCATCATGCTGTTCGTGCGCGAACCGTGGACGGCTTTCGTCGCGCTCGGTTCCGTCGTGCTGGCGGTGACGGGGTGCGAGGCGCTCTACGCCGACATGGGCCATTTCGGCCGCCGCCCGATCCGCGCCGCCTGGTTCATCGTCGCGCTGCCGGCACTGGTGCTGAACTATTTCGGCCAGGGCGCGTCGTTGCTGGCCAATCCGAACCACGCCAGTACCGCTTTCTATTCCATGGCGCCGCCCTGGGCGCATTTTCCGCTGGTGGCGCTGGCGACGCTGGCGACCATCATCGCGAGCCAGGCGGTGATCTCCGGCGTGTTCTCGATCACCCGCCAGGCGGTGCAACTCGGCCAACTCCCGCGCATGGAGATCCGCCACACCTCGATGACCGATTACGGCCAGATCTACGTGCCGCGCATGAACGCGCTTTTGCTGATCGGCGTCGTGCTGATCGTGCTGGTGTTCCGCAACTCGTCGAACCTCGCCGCCGCCTATGGCATCGCGGTGACCGGCGTGATGGTGATCGACACCTTCCATGTCAGCCTGGTGGCGGCGCGGCAATGGCATTGGGGCCTCAAGCTCGCCTTCGCCGTGTTCGGCCTGCTGGCGCTGATCGACGTCACCATGCTGCTCTCCAACCTGCTTAAGATACCGCAGGGCGGCTGGCTGCCGCTCGCGATCGCCACCGGCGTGTTCCTGGTAATGGAGACCTGGCGCATCGGGCGGCGCGCCCATCAGGACCGCATCCGCAACGATTCCATGCCGCTCAGCCTGTTCCTCGACCGCGCCGACAAGTTCACCACCCGCGTCGCCGGCACCGCCGTGTTCATGAGCTCGCGCAACGACGTGATGCCGGGCGCCCTGCTGCACAACCTCAAGCACAACAAGGTGCTGCACGAGCGGGTCATCCTCTGCAACGTGGTGGTCGAGGACCAGCCGCTGGTGCCGCCGGAAAAACGGCTCGAAGTCGTGAAGCTCGGCAAGGGGTTCTATTCGGTGAAAATCCATCACGGCTTCTTCGAGACGCCGGACGTGCCGCGCGCCTTGTCCGAAGCGCGGCCCTTCGGCATCGTGGTCGACGTGGAGACCGCGACCTTCTTCATCGGCCATGAGACGCTGGTGCCCGCCGAGCATCCGGTGCTCGGGCGCTGGCGCACCTGGCTCTATATGCTGCTTGCCTCCAACGCATTGTCGCCGGCGCGGTTCTACCATCTGCCGCCCAACCGCGTGGTCGAGCTCGGCACCCAGGTCACGATCTGAGATGACAGCGGCGGCGATTGCACCGGTGGGTTGGCGGCGCGAGGCGGGCCTGACGCTCGGCGCGCTGGGCGTGGTGTTCGGCGACATCGGCACCAGCCCGCTCTACGCGGTGAAGCAGTCGGTGATCGCGGCCGGCGGCCTTTCGCCCGCGCCCTTCGCCGTGCTCGGCGCCCTGTCGATGATCTTCTGGTCGCTGGTGATCGTGGTGACCGTCAAATATGTCGTCTTCATCATGCGCGCCGACAACAATGGCGAGGGCGGCGTGATGGCGCTGGCCGCGCTGGCACACCGCTCGACGGGCCTGGGCCGCGGCCTCAAGACCGCCATCGCGCTGGTCTCGCTCGCCGGCCTCGCGCTGTTCTACGGCGACGGCATGCTGACGCCGGCGATCTCGGTCCTTTCCGCCGTCGAGGGTCTCGGCGTCGAAAGCGCCAGCCTGAAGCAGCTGATCCTGCCGCTGACATTGGCCATCCTGATCGGCCTCTTCGTGCTGCAGCGTTTCGGCACCGAGCGCATCGGCAAGATGTTCGGCCCCGTCATGGTCGTGTGGTTCGTGGTGATGGCGGCGCTGGGCGCGGCGGCCATCGCGCACAATCCGGTGATCCTCGAATGCGTCAATCCCTATTACGGCTATGCGCTGTTCGCGCGCGAGCCTTGGACCGCCTTCGTCGCGCTCGGATCGGTGGTGTTGGCGGTCACGGGCTGCGAGGCGCTCTACGCCGACATGGGCCATTTCGGGCGCCAGCCGATCCGCACCGCCTGGCTCTATTTCGCGTTTCCCGCGCTGTTGCTCAACTATTTCGGCCAGGGCGCGATCGTGCTCTCCGATCCGCACGCGACCGCCAACACCTTCTACGCCCTGGCGCCGCATTGGGCGCATTACCCGGTCGTGGCCCTCGCCACCATGGCCACGGTGATCGCCAGCCAGGCGGTGATTTCCGGCGTCTTCTCCATCACCCGCCAGGCGGTGCAACTGGGTCAGGTGCCGCGCATGGAGATCCGCCATACCTCGGCGACCGAGCAGGGCCAGATCTACGTGCCGCGCATCAACACGATGCTGGCGGTCGGCGTCGTGCTGATCGTGCTGATCTTCAAGACCTCCGACGCGCTGGCCGCGGCCTATGGCATCGCGGTGACCGGCGTCATGGTGATCTCGACCTTCCTGGTCGCGGTGGTGGCGGTCAGGCGCTGGCGCTGGCGCCTGCCGGTGGTGATCGCGGTGTTCGGCGTCCTCGGCTTCGTCGATCTCGCCTTCCTGTCGGCCAACACGCTGAAAGTCGTTCAGGGCGGCTGGCTGCCGCTCGCCATGGCGGCGGCGGTGTTCGTGCTGATCGACACCTGGCGCATCGGCCGCCGCGTGCATCTGGAGCACCAGCGCGACGGCACCCTGCCGATCGACCTCTTCCTCGCCCGCGCGCCGGCCGAGCGCGTCGCCGGCACCGCGATCTTCCTTGCCGCCCGCACCGACGTGACGCCGGGCCCGATGCTGCACAGCCTCAAGCACTATCACGTGCTGCACGAGCGCGTGATCCTGTGTTCGATCACCTTCGACGATGTACCCTTCGTCGCCCTGGGCCGCCGGGTCGAGGTGAAAAAGCTCGGCAAGGGATTCTTCGAGGTGAAAATTCGTTTCGGCTTCTTCGAATTTCCCAACGTGCCCTTGGCGCTGGAGCGTTGCCGCGCCTACGGCCTGCCGCTGGAGCCGGACACCTGCACCTTCTTTCTCGGCCGCGAGACGCTGGTCGCCGGCGAGCATCCCGACCTCAAGAGCTGGCGCATCGCGCTCTACACCTGGCTGGCGACCAACGCCTTGTCCCCCGCCCGCTTCTTCCAGCTCCCGCCCAACCGCGTGGTGGAATTGGGAACGCAGATCACGATTTGAACGACGGCGCGGAGCCGGGCCGGCGTTGAAGGACACGACATGCGCGCGCTGATCGTCCTCGTCATGCTGCTGTCGGCGGCGCCCGCCCTCGCCGCGCCGACGGTCGCCATCGACCAGGGCACGCTCGCCGGCGTCTCGGATAACGGCATCGACATCTACAAGGCGGTCCCCTACGCCGCGCCGCCGACCGGCGATCTGCGCTGGCGGGCGCCGCGGCCCGCGCCGCATTGGACGAGCACCCGCGATGCGACCGTCTTCGGTCCCGCCTGCCCGCAACATCCGACCGAGGCTCTCCTGATCCGCGCCAATCTTCCGCAGAGCGAGGATTGCCTCACCCTGAACGTGTGGACGCCCGAGCCGCGCGGCGCAAAGCTTCCCGTCATGCTGTGGATCCATGGCGGCGGCTTCACCGAAGGCGCCGCGTCGGTGCCGCGCTTCGACGGCGCGGCGCTCGCCCGGCACGGTGTCGTGCTGGTGACTATCAACTACCGCCTCGGCCGTCTCGGCTTCTTCGCTTATCCGGGGCTCGAAGAGGTGAATTTCGGCCTGCTCGACCAGATCGCGGCGCTGCAATGGGTCGAGCGCAACATCGCGGCGTTCGGCGGCGATCCCGCCAACGTCACCGTGTTCGGCGAATCCGCCGGCGGCGCCAGCGTCGATGCGCTGATGGTCTCGCCGCTCGCCAGGGGCCTGTTCGCCAAGGCGATCAGCGAATCGGGCGGCCTGTTCAAGACCGACACTCTGGCCGAAGCCCGTGCCAGCGCGCAGGCCTTCGCCGCCAAGCTGAACGCCACCGGCCCCGATGCGCTGACGACCTTGCGCGCCCTCGGCGCCGACCGGATCGTGAGCGACGACGAATCCGGCCCGATCCTCGACGGACATGTTCTCACCGAGGAGATTGTCGACGCCTTCGCCGCCGGCCATATGGCGAAGATTCCCTATCTCGCGGGCAGCAACAGCAACGAGGGCAACCAGATCGGCGACGGCCCCGCCGATTGGCTGACGCAGCCTTTCGGCGACCGGCTCGCGGCGGTGCGCGCGCTCTATGAGAAAGACGGCAAGCTCGACGACGGCGAATTTCACCGCCAGATCTTCAGCGACCGCTTCATGGCCGGCCCCGCCGCGCTTGCCGCCGGTGCCGTCTCGCGCGCCGGCGCGCCCGCTTATGTCTACCGCTTCGCCTTCCTGGCCGATCTGGCGCGGCGCCGCGGCCTGACCGGCGTGCCGCATGGCGGCGAGATGATCTTCGTCTTCGGCTTCGGTCCCCTGGCCGTCTTCGCCCCGCCGCAAGACACCGCGATAAGCCAAACAATGCAGTCTTACTGGACGAACTTCGCCAGGACCGGCGATCCCAACGGCGCGGGCCTTCCGCCCTGGCCGAAATTCGAAGGCGCCGCGCCGCCGACGCTGGTCATCGACGACCAGCCGCACGCCGTGCCCGATTTCCGCAAGGCGCAGTTCGAGGCGGTCAATCCAGCGCGTACACCAGCGCCTTGAGATACGCCGTCTCCGGCAGCATCGGATGCACCGGATGATCCGGCCCAGCGCCGGCCTGGCGGATCAGCGCGGCGCGCCGCCCGGCGCGCGCGAGGCCGGCGGCGCATTCGCTCGCGAAGCGTTCCACCGGAATGTTGTGCGAGCATGAGGCCAGCACCAGGAAACCGTTCGGCGCCGTCACTTCGGCCGCGAGCTTGGCCAGCTTGCGATAGGCCTTGGCGCCGGGCTCCAAATCCTTCTTCGCGCGCACGAAGGGCGGCGGATCGGCGATCACGATATCGAACGTCTCCTTCGCGGCCGCCAGCCGTTCGAGCTCCTCGAACACATCGGCCTTGACGCCTTTCACCCGCACGCCGTTCGCCGCCGCGGAGTCTTCCGCCAGCGCCAGCGCCGGTGCCGAGGAATCGAGGCAGATCACTTCCGTCGCGCCCGCCTTGGCCGCCGCGATGCCGAAGCCGCCGGTATAGCTATAGGCGTCGAGCACCGTCTTGCCCTTCGCCAGCGACGCGATGAAGGCGCGGTTGTCGCGCTGGTCGTAATACCAGCCGGTCTTCTGTCCGGCGCCGAGATCGGCGAAATAGCGCGCGCCGTTCTCCTCGACCGCGATGCGCCCCGCCTCGCCCTTGCCGGCGCGGACATACTCATCGAGTCCTTCCAGAACCCGCGACGGCGCATCGTTGCGCAGGATCACGTTCGCCGGCTCCACCACCTTGTCGAGCGCTTTCAGCAGCGGCTCGGTCAGCGCCTCCATCCCCGCCGTGGTGATCTGCGCCACCAGGCTGTCGCCGAACCGGTCGATGGTCAGTCCCGGCAGCCCGTCGCCTTCGGCATGCACCAGCCGATAGAACGGTTTGGCATAGATCGCCGCGCGCAATTTTAGCGCACGCTCCAGCCGGCGCACGAAGAAGCCGGTGCCGATGACGGTATCGACCGCCTTGTCCAGCACGCGCAGCCCGATCAGGCTTTTGGGATTGAAATAGCCGGTGCCCAGCGGCTGGCCGTCGTCGAACAGGATGTTGACGACGCTGCCCGGCGCCAGCGCCCTCGCCGCTGCGTCCATCTGGATTTCATTGGAGAAGATCCACGGCGCGCCGGCGCGCGCCCGGCGGCCTTCCTTGGGCTTCAGCTTGATCGTTTTATGGCTTGTCATGGCCCGCGTTAGCATGAACCCTGGGCCAAAAGCACGAACACAATCGTCAGGGGCGAAACATGGCAGTCAATCCGGCCGCGAAATTCGGCACGATGCGGGGCAAGAGCCCCGAAGAGGCGAAGTTCTTCTGGACCGGCGGGCCCATCGATATCGCGCCGCGCACCTGGTTCGCCTCGCAATTCTCCGGCTGCACCGCCTTCGAGACCGACGAGGGCCTCGTCCTGGTCGACACCGGAACCAAACAGTTCGCGCCGATGCTCGCCGCCATGCTGCGGCAGAAGACGCAGGCGCCGGTGCACACCGCGATCTACACCCATGGCCATGTCGACCATGCCTATGGCCTGGACCAGTTCCTCCTCCCTGGCCAGAAGAAGCCGCGCGTCATCGCCCATGCCGCCATGCCGGCGCGGTTCGCGCGCTATCAGGCGACGGCGCGGCACAATGCGGCGCTCAATGCGCGCCAGTTCGGCGGCACGGTGGAGGCGCAATCGGCCGACGCCTATGCCGCCTTCGGCCAGCCGCCGATCCCGCCCGACACGCTCTACGAAGACCGCATGACCATCACCGTCGGCGGCGAGAGCTTCGAGTTGCATCACTGCAAGGGCGAGACCGACGATCACACGTGGGTGTTCGCGCCGGCGCGGCGCGTGCTGTGCCCCGGCGATCTCTTCATCTGGGCGGTGCCGAACGACGGCAATCCGCAGAAGGTCCAGCGCTATCCCTGGGAGCGGGCCAAGGGCCTGCGCGAAATGGCGGCCAAGGCCCCGGCCTCGTTCTGTCCCGGCCACGGCGGCCCGGTGGTGAACGATCCGGAGAAGATCGCGCGCATGCTGACCGAGACGGCGGCGTTCCTGGAGACCGTCGTGTCGCGCACGCTGGCGGCGATGGAGAACGGCTCGCCGCCGCATGTCGACATCGTCACTGGCATCGAGTTGCCCAAATCGGATTCGCCCTGGCTGCAGCCGGTCTATGACGACACCGAATTTTTGGTGCGCAACGTGATCCGCTTCTATGGCGGCTGGTGGAGCGGACGGCCCAGCGAGCTCAAGCCCGCGCCGCGCGCGAAACTGGCGAGCGAGATCGCGGCGCTGGCCGGCGGCGCGCGCACGCTGGCGGAGCGTGCCGAAGCGCTGGCCGCGTCGGGCGATTTCCGTCTGGCGTGCCATCTGGCCGACTATGCGCTGGAAGCCGCGCCGAAGGATGAGGACGTCCAAGCCAGAGTCGCCGCGATCTACGAGAAACGCGCCGACACCGAGACCAGCCTCATGACGATCAACATCTTCAATTCGGCGGCGGCTTACGCGAGGGCTGGCAAGCCCTATGCGTGAATCTCCTCTCCCGCTTGCGGGAGAAGTTGGGATTCACGGCCCGATGCGGTCGGCCGCCACCGTCTCCCAGGCCTTGCGCCGTGCCTCGTTCGGGGCGCTCGTCACATGCGGTGGGCCGTCGCCGAAGATCGTGGTGGCGCGCCTGGTCTTGTCGTAGCGCATCCAGGCGCCGGAGGTATCGTTCGAAGGATTGCCGTCGCGCGCGAAGGCGACCCAGGAGTCCATCATCTCCGCCGCCAGGGCATCGGCCTTCGGACCCTCGCCGAAAAATGGCGCCGCGCCCTTGAGGCGGAAGGTGCCGAACGTAAAGCCCAGCTCCAGCGCGTGGCACGCCCCCAGCGCGCCGTCCAGGAACGGCGAAGGCCAGTCGAAGCGATAGGCATAGGTCGGCGCATATTGCGCCTGCGCGTCGAGCAGACGCGTCGCCGGCACGAAGAAGCTGTGATCGGTCATGATGTCGTTCCAGCGGTCGAACGGCGTGCCCTTCGCGGTCGCCGCCAGGATGGCGTCGGCGTGCTCCTCGCCTGCCAGCCGCGCCGTCATCTTGCGTAAGCCGGCCTCGTCCATGGTCTTGAGATTGCCGGCGGCGACGGTGAACAGCTTCCACTCGTCGCGCGTCGTGCCCGTCATCACCGCGACGCCCTTGGCCGATCCTTCCGCCACGCATTCGATTGCGCGCCTGGGCAGGATCGTCCCGTCGATGGTCGGCGCGAAAGGCATGCCGAGGCCGATCTCGCGCGGCGCGTCCAGCAGCGTCTTCTGCACCTCCAGGATCGCTTCCCAGGAAAGGTCGCGCGGGTCGGTCGTGCCGAGCTTGTCCAGCACCAGCCGCGCCACGCGTGCCGACACCTCGCGCGCATAGCCGATATCGCTCGCGCCCGATTGCGGGATCGCCTTGTGATAGAGGCCCGAAGCTTTCGGAGACGCGAGAATCGCGCCCACGCTCATCCCGCCGGCGCTCTCACCGAAGATCGTGACGTTGTCCGGATCGCCGCCGAACGCGGCGATGTTGTCCTTCACCCATCCCAGCGCCGCGATCTGGTCGGCGAGACCTTCCGCGCCCGTGCCCGGCAGCCTGCCGTCCGTCGCGTCGGCGAGGTTGAGGAAGCCGAAGGCGCCCAGCCGGTAATTGATCGTCACCAGAACGACATCGCCGCGCGGCACGAGGAACTTGCCGTTATAGGTGCCGACGCTGCCGGCGCCGGTATTGAACGCGCCGCCATGGATCCACACCATCACCGGCCGCCTGGCATCGTCGCAGCCCGGCGTCTGGACGTTGAGATAAAGGCAATCCTCCGACCGCGTGCCCGGCGTGCCGCCCAGCACGGCGCCGCTGGCGCTCGCCACCTGCGGCGCGATATTGCCGAAGCGCGAGGCGTCGCGCACGCCGGCCCAGGGCTCCACCGGCTCCGGCAGGCGCCAGCGCAAGGGCCCCACCGGCGGCTTGGCGTAGGGAACTCCGTTGAAGCGCAGCACGCCGTCGCGCGCCACGCCTTGCAACTTGCCCGAGGCGATCTCGACGCTCGCGCCTATGGCCTGATCCATCCCGGTCCCCGTCCTGTTTTTCCGCTGTTGCGGCCATGATCCCGTCGCCGGTCGCGCCGCGCAAGCCCCGGAGATGCCTATGGAATTGAAAATTCGAACGACGGTATTAAGACTTTGGCTACGGATTGGGCACACCCTGCGCGAATGGCAGATCCGGCCGAACGGTTGAACGCCCTGTCGCAGAAGGAAGGTTGGTCCATGCGCGCGGACACGACCCTGAAATTCGATTGCCCCGAGCTCAACGCGCTGCGCGATGTCTGGAACGAGAAGGCCAAGGCCGCTGACGGCCTGCCGTCGCGCGCCGATTTCGACGCCCGCACGCTCAAGCCGTTCCTGCGCAACGTCTCCATCGTGGAGCGCGCGGCGCATCCCTCCGGCCACCCCAGCTACCGCTTCCGTTTCTATGGCAGCGCGCTGGCGCAGCGCTTCGGCGAGCAGACCGGCCAGTTCGTCGAGATGTCGATCCCGCCGGACCGGCTGAAGCGCTGGATCGCCGGCTATGACGCGGTGCTGGAAGGCGGCGTGCCGATGCGCTTTCTGAGCTATTTCGAAATTCCGCGGGTGTCCTATCTGAACGGCGAGAGCTTTTCGGCGCCGCTATCGAACGGCGGCAAGAAGCCGACCACGATCCTCGCCTGCACCTATTTCACGCCCAAGGCGCTGTCGCGGGCGGAAAGCGCTTAGATGTCCTCTCCCGCAAGCGGGAGAGGTTATCGCCCCGCCATCACCGCGAATCCCGCGCACCACGACCCGCCGCCCGGGCCGAGATCATCTCCTGTCCTTCCACAATTGTGCCATCCAGCCGAACAGCGTCGCGGGATCGGACGGCACGTCCTTCGCTCCGAATTCGCGATAGAGCGACGCGGTGTTGACCGCGATGCGTTCGGCATCGCCCCAGCCGGCGAAATCGTCGAGCGCGATCGATCGCGCCGCTTCCAGCGCGCCCAGGCCGGCGTCGTAGCGCGCCCGCGCCGCGTCGCGGACATAAACGAGATAGTCCTTCACCCGCGCCACGCCTCTCTTGTCCGTCACCGGCCCGTGCCCCGGCACGATGGTCTCCACGTCCATCGCCGCGATGGCCTCGCAGGCTTCGATCCAGTTCGCCACCGGCCCCGCCCACATGATGGGGTGGCCATCGATGAACAGGATGTCGCCGGTGAACAGCGCCTTGTCGGCCGGCACATGGACCAGCGCGTCGCCGCCGGTATGGGCCGGCCCGACCTCGATCAGATCGACGCGCTTGGCGCCCACCATGCGCGAGGCCCGGCCGGTGAAAGTGGTGTCGGGGGCGCGCGGCGAGCACTGCTCGAAATCGAAATCGCCGAAGCAATGGACAAGATAGTCGCCGGTCAGGCCCAGCCCCGGCGCCGCCTTCATGAACTGCGCCAGGCCCATCGGCGTCTCGTGCTTCATCGCCTCTGCAGCGCCCGCGGTCGCGATGATCTCGCAGCCCTCGACGCAGCCATTGCCGTAGCAGTGATCGCCATTGTGATGGGTGTTGACCAGCGTGCCGATCCGGGCGCCGCTCGCCTTGGCGAAGCCGTCCAGCATCGCGCGGGTGTGCGCCGTGTCGAACATGGTATCGACCAAGAGCGCCTCGCCGCCATCCGTCACCAGCCCGGCATTGGAGAAACCCCAGCCGCCGTCGGGCTGCAGATAGGCGAAGGCGCCGGTCCCGAAATCGACCACGCCGGGTTCATACGATGCCTTGCGGAAGCTCAAGCCCATCCCGTCACCCCGTTTGTCGCGGTCTCGTCGCCGCATCTTGACCGATTAGGGCGCGGCCTGCTTCCTGACGCAAGGAAATTGAGGACGGCCATGATCGAAGCGGTGATTTGGGATTTCGGCGGCGTGTTCACGACCTCGCCCTTCGAGGCCTTCGCGCGCTACGAAGCCGAGCGCGGCATCCCCGTCGGCACCATCCGCAGGATCAACTCGGCCAATCACGAAACCAATGCCTGGGCGCAGTTCGAGCAGTCCAAGGTCGATATCGACGGCTTCGACCGCCTGTTCGCCGAGGAAGCGGCAGCACTCGGCCACGCGATCCCGGGCCGCGACGTGCTGCCCCTGCTCGCCGGCGATTTCCGGCCCGAGATGATTGAGGCGTTGCGCCGCGTGAAGACCAGGTTCAAGACCGGCTGCATCACCAACAACATGCCGCACAATGCGGCGGGCGGCCCAAAAGACGGGGGAACGGTGGCCGGCCGCTCGCTCTATGCCCGCGAGATCATGGAGCTGTTCGACCATGTCATCGAATCCGCCAAGCTCGGCATCCGCAAGCCCGATCCGCGCATCTACACGCTGATGTGCGAGCGGCTCGGCGTGGCGCCGGCGGCTTGCGTCTTCCTCGACGACCTCGGCGGCAATCTGAAGCCGGCCCGCGCGCTGGGCATGACGACCATCAAGGTCGAGACCGCCGCCCAGGCCATCGCCGAGCTCGAAGCCGCGACCGGCCTGACGCTCGCCTGACGCGGTTAACGCGGCGTTGACCAGCCGCTTGCTAGAAAAGCGCCATGGGCGATATCGAACAGGCGGCGGCGCGATTCAACGCCGAGGCGGCGCGGCACGGCTGGGGCCAGTTCTGCGATCCCGCCAACGCCTTCCTGATGCCGGAATGCGGGGAGGTCTCCGCGATGTGGACCGCCGCGGCGCCCGCCGGCGGCCTGCCGGGCCGGGGCGCGATGACCGCGCGCAGGCTCAAGCCCTATCTGCCGCGCCTCGTCCTGGTCGAGCTGGTCCAGGCGGCGCCGCCCCGCCTGCGCTTTCGCCTGGTCGGGACCCTGGTCGCCAACACGCTCAGCGAGCGCACCGGCACGTTCTTCGACGATCCCGGCGCGACGCCGCAACAGACCGCGCGCTGGACCCAGTCCGCGCTGCTCGCGCTCGGCGCGCGCCGGCCGTTGCGCTTCTTCATGCGGACGAAGAACGACGTGACCGGCGAGATGGTCTGCCTGCCGCTGTGCGACGAGGCCGGCCAGCCGCGCTTCGTCCTGACCTATGGCTGCTACGATCCCCTGCGCGACTGGAGCGCGCCCGACGCCGGCGCGCGCCTCAGGCCCATTCCTGCGGAATCCGCGTCGCCCGCTGGTTGAGCAGAATCTTGGCGCGCCGCGCCTTCTCCTCGTCGGAGATCGCATTGGGATCCTCGACCGCCTCGGACGGCGGCGCCGCCTCCATTGCCTTCTTGACCGCCGGCCGCGCTTCGAGGCGCTCGATCCAGCGTTTCACGTTGGGGAATTCCTCGATGTCGATCTTGCGCAGCTTGTAGCCGCTCGCCCAGGGGTAGCAGATCATGTCGGCGATGCTGTAGTCGCCCGCCGCCAGCCAGTCCTTCTTGTGCAGGCCCAGATTCATCACGCCATAGAGCCGGTGCACCTCGTCGGAGAAGCGCGTCACGGCATAGGCCAGATCGCCATTCGCCGCGTTCTGCGACGCGCGGGAGAAATGACCCCACTCGCCGAATTTCGGTCCCTGATTGCCCATCTGCCACATCACCCATTGGATGACGTCGTATTTCTTCGCGAGGTCGTGCGGCAAAAAGCGGCCTTCGCGCTCGGCGATGTACATCATGATCGCGCCCGATTCGAAGACATGGATCGGCGCGCCGCCGTCCCTGGGCGTGGTGTCGATCAGCGCCGGCATGCGGTTGTTGGGCGAGAACTTCAGGAAATCGGGATCGAACTGGTCGCCGCGCCCGATATTGACCGGCTTGATCTCGTAAGGCACGCCCAGCTCTTCCAGCAGGATCGTGACCTTCTTCCCGTTCGGCGTCGGCCAGTAATAGAGTTCGAGCATCTCGCGTCTCCCATGTTGCCTGGCCGCACTTTAGCACCAGCGGCCCCGCGTTGCGCGCATCCGTCCCATCGCTAGACTGAAGGCAACGATAACCGGAGGGACCGTATGACTATTTCCTTGTTCCAGATTTCCGTGCCCGTCTTCCTGCGCCATCTGAACGCGCTGAACGGCGTGCTCGACAAGGCGGCGGCCTTCGCCGAGGCCAAGAAGTTCGATCAGGCGGTGCTGCTGGCGACGCGCCTTTATCCCGACATGTATCCGCTGAACGCCCAGGTGCAGCAGGTTTCGATCCATGCCCTGCGCGCTACGGCGCTGCTGGCCGGGGTGGAGCAGCCCGATTTCGGCCCGGCGGAGACCACCCTCGCGGGCCTGAAGGACCGCGTAAGCCGCACGATCGATTTCGTGAAGGCCGCGACGGCGGCGCAGATCGACGGCAAGGAGGACAGCGACATCGTCGTCAAGTTCGGCACGCGCGAGGCGCCGTTCAAGGCCCTGCCGTTCCTGACCGGCTTCGCCCTGCCGAACTTCTTCTTCCACACCACCACGGCCTACAACATCCTGCGCAGCGTCGGCGTCGAAGTCGGCAAGCGCGATTTCATGGGGTCGCCCGCGTCCTAGCGGAAGCATGGAGAGCACAATGGCGGCGCGCTGGACAACCAGGAACACGAGGCTGTTTTCCGGCGCGGAGCAGGCCGCGAATTTCCGCGCGATGAGTTCGATCTACCCCGTCCGGGTGATCCGGCGCGCGTCGAAACCGGTCGCCTTCGCGCGGGGCGAAACCCTCGTCCTGCCGGAGACGTTCGAATTCGACGGGAAATCGCAAAACACCTCGGACCTTCTGACGAAGGTCGAAACCACCGGCCTGCTCGTCCTGAAAGACGACCGTCTGGTGTTCGAGGACTACCGGCTCGGCAACGACGCCTCCACGCAGTCGATCTCCTGGTCGGTCTGCAAGTCCTTCGTCTCGGCCCTGGTGGGGATCGCCATCGGCGAGGGCGCCATCGGTTCGGTCGAGGATCCGGTCACGCGCTACGCGCCCGAACTCGCCGGCAGCGCCTATGACGGCGTGCGGCTCAAGGACGTCTTGCAGATGTCGTCCGGCGCGCGCTGGAACGAGGACTACAGCGATCCCGATTCGGACATCAACCGCTTCGGCCGCCTGCTGGTGGACGGCACCTCGTTCGACGATTTCGCGGCGAGTTGCGTGCGCGAGCGTCCGCCCGGCACGTTCAACCGCTACAACACGACCGACACCCATGTCCTGGGCATGGTGGTGCGCAACGCGACGGGCCGGCCGCTGACGGAGTATCTGCGGGACAAGCTCTGGGAACCACTCGGCATGGAGGCCGACGCCTTCTGGATCGTCGATACCAAGGGCGCCGAGTTCGCTGGCGGCGGCCTGAACGCGGTGCTCAGGGACTACGCCAAGCTCGGCCTTCTCTATCTGAACGGCGGGGTCTTCAACGGGGTCCAGATCGTGCCGGCGGCTTGGGTGCGCGATTCAACGACGCCCGACGCGCCGCATGTGCGGCCCGGCCTGCGAGACTCGGCGGCGCTGCCCTGGGGCTATGGCTATCAATGGTGGGTGCCGGACGACGGCGGCGCCTACACCGCGATCGGCATCTATGGCCAATTCATCTATGTCGATCCCGCCGCGCGCGTGGTGATCGCCAAGACCTCCGCCTTCCGCGACTACGGCCGCAGCGCCAGGCCCGAACATTACCGCACCGCCGACCAGATCGCGCTGTTCCGCGCCATCGCGGCGCGCGCCTGACCGATCAGGCGAAATCGCCCGCCAGCGCGGCGCGGGTCGCCGCCGGCATCACCGCCATGTGGCCGTAATTGGGATGGGTGAAGCCGAGCACCACGGGCTCGCTCCCCGCGCGGAACGCCGCGATCCGCGCCGGCGTGAAGACGAAGCGCAGCCAATGCACCGACGAGGTCTTGCCCTCCGGCGTGGTGCGGTCCTCGTAATCGGTCGGCGTGCCCTTGATGCGGTCCTTGCCGATCTCCAGGAAGGCTGAGTCCTCGACATGGCCGAGGCGGCGCAATTCGCGGTCGCGCCGCGCGGCATCCTCGATCTCGATCATCACGGTCGCGATCAGCTCGGAGCCTTGCGGGATCAGCGGATTGTAGGCTTCGAGCTCGCCGGCGACCTGCTCGGCACCGCCCTTCTCGATGCGCAGCATCTCCTGCACCTGGAGCCACATCGACTGATAGTTCTCGAAATAGAACGTGGCATAGGGCCCGACCTCCATGCGCCGGTTCTTCTTCTCGGCGATGGCGTTGGCGCGCAATTCGCCGCGCCGCGCGTTGTATTCGGCGTCGGGAAGGATGTCGGCTGGCGTGATCCTGCGTTCGCTGAGGGACATCATGCGGGTTCCACCAATCCATAGGCGCGCGCCATGATCTGAATCGGATGCTCGGGCTCGCGCGCCGCAGCTTTGCTTCCGTCCTTCCCCGCCAGCTCTTTCACGTTCTGCACGATGTGCTGCGCCGCCAGCGGACAATCGCTGACGATGTGCCCGCGCCCCTGTTGCTTGGCGGTGCGGAACACCGGCCGCCCGACCTTCACCGCAAGATCGTGCGTCGGCTTGACCACCCCGAACGTCCCGCCATGGCCGGAGCAGCGCTCGATCACGTCGACCGGCGTGCCCGGGATCAGCCGCAGCATCTCCGCCGCCTTCGGTCCCATGTTCTGGGCCCGCGCGTGGCAGGCCAGGTGCACCGTGACGCCTTCGGGGAGCGGATTGAGGCCGGCCGGCAGGCCCTCTTTCTTGGCGACATCGACGACATATTCGTCGATGTCGAAGGTGGCTTTGGCGACGCGCTTGACGTCTTCGTTCTGTGGCACGATCAGCGGCCATTCGAATTTCAGCATCAGCCCGCAAGACGCGGTCAGCGCCACGATGTCGTAGCCGTCATCGATCAGCTTGACCAATTCCTTCGAGACCTTCGCCGCGTTCTTGGCAACGCGGTCGAGCTCGGCCTGTTCCAGGAACGGCATGCCGCAGCAGCCGGGATAGGTGACCTTGGTCTCGACCCCGATGTGATTGAGCACCGCGCGCGCCGCCAGCCCCGTCGCCGGCTTGTTGTAGTTGACGAAGCAGGTGGCATAAAGCGCCGCCTTGCGCTTGCCGAAGGCCGGCGCCGCCGCGTTCGCGTGGATCGGATCGCCCTTGTCGGCCGACACGAAGGTCCGCGTATGGAATTTCGGCAGCTCCGCCGTGCGGTCGATATGCGCGACGTTCTCCATCAGCGCCCGCATCGGCTTGTTCGCGGTGGAGGACGCCCAGTTGATCACCGGCGAGGCGACGCGGGCCAGCGTTCCGTTACGGTCCATCTCGGCCAATTGGCGCTGGGTGAAATCGGTCTTGCCCTGTTTGGCCTCCACGGCGCGGGCGCGCAGGATCAGGTGCGGAAAGTCGAGCTGGAATTGATGCGGCGGCACGTAAGGGCACTTGGTCATGAAGCACATGTCGCACAGCGTGCAGGCCTCGACGACGCCGACGAAGTCTTCCGATTTCACCGCCTCGATGGTTTCGTCCGCGCTGTTGTCGATCAGGTCGAACAGGCGCGGGAAGGAATCGCACAGATTGAAGCAGCGCCGGCAGCCATGGCAGATGTCGAACACCCCGCCGCAGCTCCTTGTCGAGCGCGCCGGCATCGTAAAAGGCCTCGTCGCGCCAGGCGATCGGATGGCGAGTCGGCGCTTCGAGGGAGCCTTCGCGGGACATGGGAAAAATCTCAAAGATCGTGCGCGGACAACCTCTCCCGCTTGCGGGAGAGGTCGGCGAGCGTAGCGAGCCGGGTGAGGGGCCGAAGCACGTCCCCTCACCCGAAATTTGCTTCGCAAATTTCGACCTCTCCCGCGAAGTGCGGGAGAGGTATTCATCTTACTTCCCCAGCGTATCGAGCGCCTTCTGGAAGCGTCCGGCGTGGCTCTTCTCCGCCTTGGCCAGCGTCTCGAACCAGTCGGCGATCTCGTCGAAGCCTTCGCCGCGCGCGGTCTTCGCCATGCCGGGATACATGTCGGTGTATTCGTGGGTCTCGCCCGCGATCGAAGCCTTGAGGTTCAGCGTCGTGTCGCCGATCGGCTCGCCGGTCGCCGGGTCGCCGACCGCCTCGAGATATTCGAGATGGCCATGGGCGTGGCCGGTCTCGCCTTCCGCGGTCGAGCGGAACACGGCGGACACGTCGTTATAGCCTTCGACGTCGGCCTTCTGTGCGAAATAGAGATAGCGGCGATTGGCCTGGCTCTCGCCGGCAAACGCGTCCTTCAAATTCTGGGCAGTCTTGGAGCCTTTGAGGTCCGTCATCGTCTTCTCCTAGGGGCTGGAAAATCACTTTCCGCGCAGAAGAAAACTCCGCGGCGGACCGCGTGTCAACAGTTTAGAACATTTCTAAAGAAGTTGAGAGTCGTTCTCAGAACCGCTTCACGCGTACGACGACATCGATCCGGTCCACCGCCATGCCGTCGGGCGGTTCGGGCACGCCGGCGACTTCGATGTGCTCGCCCGGAATGTCGATCAGAAGCCCGTCATCCTCGACGAAGAAATGCTGGTGATCGCCGGTATTGGTGTCGAAATAGGAGCGCGCGGCATCGACCACCACCTCGCGCAGGATGCCGGCGGCGGTGAACTGGTGCAGCGTGTTGTAGACCGTCGCCAGGGAAACCTTGACGCCCGCCGTCTGGGCATCGCCGTGCAGCGATTCGGCCGTCATGTGCCGGTGGCCTTCCGCGAACAGCAAATCCGGCCAGTTCCACGCGCTGCCGCGTCGGGCGCAGGCCCGCTTCGCGCAGGCGCTCCACCGCGTCGGTTCCGGCTTCGCGAACCTTCTTGGCCATCACGGGTTACCTGATCCAGACCGCTGACACTCGGGCCGTAACTTTGCTATCCTGCCCGAAGCATATTCGTTAGAACGTTTCTAACATACAAATCGGCTCAAAGCCCTTGTCTGTCAAGGGCCGGCCGCAAAGGACCTGGACGTGGACAAGCCCAACCCCGCACGCAAATCCTCCTTCGACATGCCGGCCTGCTCGCCTGCGCCCGCGGGGAGCTGTTCGGCCCCGGCAATGCCCGCCTGCCGCTGCCGCCGATGCTGATGTTCGACCGCATCACCAAGATCACCGACAATGGCGGATCGGCCGGCAAGGGCTCGGTCGAGGCCGAGCTCGACGTCAATCCGAATCTCTGGTTCTTCAAGTGCCATTTCCAGGACGATCCGGTGATGCCGGGCTGCCTGGGCCTGGATGCCTTGTGGCAGATGGTCGGTTTTTTCCTGGGCTGGATGGGCGGGCTGGGCAAGGGCCGCGCGCTGGGCGTCGGCGAGGTGAAGTTCTCCGGCATGGTGCTGCCGACCGCCAAGAAGATCACCTATTATGTGGAGCTCAAGCGCGTGATCATGCGCCGGCTGGTGATGGGCGTGGCCGACGGCATCATGAAGGTGGACGGCAAGGTGGTCTACGAAGTGAAGGACATGAAGGTCGGCCTCTTCAGCGACGCGGTCGAAGCGCTCAAGAACGCGGGCGCGCAGCCGGTCACGGTTTGAGAAAATCGCCTACACTTTTACCGGTGTCATGGCCCGCGAATGCGGGCCACCCAGTTGACGACACTCGGATCGGTGTCACCTGGGTCGCCCGCATTCGCGGGCGATGACAACGAAGATGATGACCCGGCACAAAAGGAATTTTCTTCCATGAGACGCGTGGTGGTCACCGGAATGGGCATCGTCTCATCCATCGGCAACAACACCCAGGAAGTGGTGGCCAGCCTGCGCGAGGCCAAGTCCGGCATCGTGACGGCGGAAGGACTATGTGAAATACGGCTTCCGCTCCCAGGTCCATGGCAGCCTGAAGCTCGATCTCGACGCGGTGGTCGACCGCCGGGCGCGGCGCTTCCAGGGCGACGGCGCCCGGCTATTGCTGGGTGGCGATGACCCAGGCCATCGCCGATGCGGGGCTGGAGCCGCACGACATCTCCAATCCGCGCACCGGCCTCATCGTCGGCACCGGCGGGCCGTCCACCAAGGCCATCGTCGCGGCGGCGGACATTACCCGCACCAACCACAGCCCCAAGCGCATCGGCCCCTTCGCGGTGCCCAAGGCGATGTCGTCCACCGCCTCGGCCAATCTCTCGACCTGGTTCAAGACCAAGGGCGTGAACTACTCGATCTCCTCGGCCTGCTCGACCTCGGCGAACTGCATCGGCAACGCCTATGAGATGATCCAATGGGGCAAGCAGGACGTGATGTTCGCCGGCGGCGGCGAAGAGCTCGACTGGACGCTCAGCGAATTGTTCGACGCGATGGGCGCGATGTCGTCCAAGTTCAACGCCACGCCGGAAAAAGCCTCCCGTGCCTATGACAAGAACCGCGACGGCTTCGTGATATCCGGCGGCGGCGGCATCCTGATCCTCGAAGAGTACGAACACGCGAAAGCGCGCGGTGCGAAGATCTATGCCGAGATGGTCGGCTATGGCGCGACGGCGGACGGCGCCGACATGGTCGCGCCGTCGGGCGAGGGCGCGGTGCGCTGCATGCGCATGGCGATCGAGAAGGTGAAGGCCCCGATCGACTACATCAATCCGCACGCCACCTCGACCCCGGTCGGCGACATCCCGGAGATCAACGCCATACGTGAAGTCTTCGGGGACAACATGCCGCCGATCAGCGCGACCAAGTCCTTGACCGGCCACAGCCAGGGCGCCGCCGGCGTGCACGAGGCGATCTACACGCTGCTGATGATGCAGTCGGGCTTCGTCTGCGAAAGCGCCAATATCGAGGAGATCGATCCCGCGGTCGCCTCGGCGAACATCGTGCGCAAGCGCATCGACAACGCCAGGATCGAGACCGCGCTGTCGAACTCCTTCGGCTTCGGCGGCACCAATGCCTCGCTGGTGTTCCAGCGCGCCGCATAGAACTTGCATCGGACAATTCGGCCCTGTGTCGGTTGTCCCAAAACGGTACAGACCCAGACACGGGCGAGGTTGGACATGGCGGACGGCAAGTTGATGCAGGGCAAGCGGGGCCTGGTGATGGGGGTCGCCAACGACCATTCCATCGCCTGGGGCATCGCGCGCGTGCTCTCCGCCCAGGGCGCGGAGATCGCCTTCACCTATCAGGGCGACGCCCAGGCCAAGCGGCTGAAGCCGCTGGCGCAATCCATCGGCTCGCAGATCGTGCTGCCGGCCGATGTCGAGAACGACGCCGAACTCGACGCGGTGTTCGACCGGCTGAAGACCCGTTGGGGCAAGTTTCCTGGTCCATGCCATCGCGTTCTCGGATCGCGACGAGCTGAAGGGCCGCTATGTCGACACCACCCGCGCCAATTTCTGCAAGACGCTGTCGGTCTCCTGCTATTCCTTCACCGCCGTGGCGCAGCGCGCCGCCGCCCTGATGAGCGACGGCGGCGCGCTGGTGACGCTGACCTATCTCGGCGCCAGCCGCGTCATGCCGAACTATAACGTCATGGGCGTGGCGAAGGCCGCGCTGGAAGCTTCGGTGCGCTATCTCGCCGCCGATCTCGGCCGCGACGGCGTGCGCGTCAACGCGATCAGCGCCGGCCCGATGCGCACCCTGGCCGGCTCGGCCGTCGGCGATGCGCGCATGGTGTTCAAGTGGAACAAGAGCCACGCGCCGCTGAAGCGGAGCGTCGAGCTCGATCATGTCGGCGGCGCCGCGCTTTATCTGCTCAGCGAATTGTCGGGCGGCGTGACGGGCGAGGTGCATTTCGTCGATGCCGGATTCAACGTCGTCGGCATGCCGCCGACGGCCGATCTCAAGGGCTGGGTCGCGCCCGAGACCGACGCGACCGAAGGGACCAAAGCGAATGTCCGCGAACCTGTCTAAACTCCTTCTCGCCGCCGCCGTTCTGGCGTTGTCCGCGACCGCGGCCGCCGCCGGCTGGCAGGACGTCGCCTCGCAATACGACCAGCAGCGCCTCGCGCGCCTGGGCGAAGCCAAGGAAAAGGCTCTCGCCGAAGCCCATGCCGGCACAGGTTCGGGCGATGCCTCGGCGATCGACGCCGCGCTCGGCCCGGCCAGCCACGCGCCCTCGGGCGGCGAGCTTGTCGGCTCTTGGCGCTGCCGCACCATCAAGCTCGGCGGCATCACGCCCTATGTCGTCTATTCCTGGTTCAACTGCCGCATCTCCAATCGCGGCGGCGGATTGTTCTTCGAGAAGACCAGCGGCAGCCAGCACACCGCCGGTTTCCTTTATCCGGCCGATGGCGGGCTTGTTTATCTCGGCGCCTCGTCGGTGACCGGCGAGCCGCCGCACGCCTATTCGGGCAACGGCGCCAGCGCCGGCGCCGCCGCGACGCCGGACGACCAGATCGGCATCCTGACGGTGATCGGCGCCGGCCACGCCCGCCTGGAAATGCCCTTCCGGTCCAGGAATCGACGCTCGACGTGATCGAGCTGAAGCGCTGAGCTGCTGACATCATCGGTCGCGCCGCGTTGTACGATGCGGATATGAGCAACATCACTCTGCGCGTCGCGACATCCGGCGACATCGCCTTCATCATGGCGACCGAGCGCGGCCCGGGCTACGAGCCGCTGGTCGGCCGCTTTGCGGAAGACGAGCATCGCGCGCACCTGGCCGACGACAATTGGCTGTACGTCATCGGCCTCGATGGCGCCGGCGTGCCGCGGGGATTTGCGATTTTCAGGACGTCAAGCGCGATCCCGCCGTCCGGTATCTGCGCCGCGTCGCGGTCGCCCAGGCGGGTGCCGGCTTCGGTCGGCGCCTGCTGTCGGCCTTGATCGATTGGGTGTTCGCCGCCACCGCCGCCGAACGCGTCACGCTCCATGTCCGCAAGATCAACACAAGGGCACAACACGTCTATCGGTCGCTCGGCTTTGTCGAAGACAATTCGGCATGCGAACCGGACGAATTGGCCTGGATGCTCCCGAAAAGCGACTGGATCGCGCGTTGACAGCGGTACCGGTCCTGCTTAAATCCCGGCGTCTCCCTGCCTCCATCCGAGGTTCCATGTCAGAGATTGTCGCCATCCGCTGATTGCCTTGCCTGCGTTCGTCGCGGGCCTAGACACGCGCTCGCGCGCGCGCAGGCTGTTGCTTGCTCGTCGCGTCGCGCGGAATTCGGTGCGATGAAAGACGACATCCTTGAACATTTCGAAACTGGAGCAGCGCGTGCTGCACTGCCTGGCGCAGGGCGGCCGCATTCAACATATCCGGGCCGACGGCCGCATCGTCGAGGTCGATTGCTACAACCGCGACGGCCACCGCCTCGCCGATTGCACGATTGGCCTTTTCAAGAAACCTGAAGAAGCGCGGGCTCATCGAGTCCAGTGGTGGCGCGCCCTACCGCATCTCGCGGCGGGGCCTCGCCAGCGTGCGCGCGCAATTGGACAACCGCTAACCCGAACAGAAAGGACAGAAGGATGACGAACGAAGAACTCAATGCGCGGCTGGTCAAGCCGCGCTTTCCCCGCGCCTCGCGCTATGACGGGCGCTGGATCGTGGACAATCTGATGGGCCCGAACGTTGCTGTGGCTCGCCGAATATCTGAGCGAGGCGATGGACCTGAAACCCGGCATGCGCATCCTCGACCTGGGCTGCGGCAAGGCGGTCTCGTCGATCTTCTTCGCGCGGGAATTCGGCGTCCACGTCACGGCCGCCGATCTGTGGATCAAGCCGCACGAGAACCAGCGCCGCATCGACGCCGCCGGCCTCGCGGATCGCGTGACGCCTATCCTTGCCGAGGCGCACGCGCTGCCATTCGCGGAACGCGCCTTCGACGCCATCGTCAGCCTCGACGCCTATCAGTATTTCGGCACCGACGATCTCTATCTGGGATACATCGCGAAATTCCTGAAGCCCGGCGGCCATCTTGGCATCGTCGTCCCGGGCCCTCGCGCACGAGATCGACGCGGTCCCCGATCGTCTCAAGCCCTGGTGGGAATGGGATTTCTGCTGCTTCCATTCCCCCGATTGGTGGCACCGCCATTGGCGGAAGACCGGCCTCGCCGCGGTTGAGACCGCCGATTGGATGGACGACGGCCATGCGCTCTGGCTCGACTGGTACCGCGCCGTGCTGCCGCTCCTGGCCGGTTTCCATGCGAAGTCCTCGGCCGACGGCATCGCCATGCTTGAAGCCGACACCGAAAAGCTGTTCGGTTTCGCCCGTGTCGTGGCGCGGCGCGGCGGCGCGGACTGGGTGTCCGGCAACGCATTGGAGACGACGGAATGAGGCTCAACCAGGTCACGGTCCCGGCGCTCGACGTCGCGCGCTCCATCGCCTTCTACAGTACGCTGGGCCTGCGCCTCATCGTGCAGTCGCCGCATTACGCCCGCTTCGAATTGCCCGAGGGCGAAGCGACCTTCTCGATCCATCTGACCGCCGATGCCGGCCGCGCCGCGGAAGGCTCGGGCATCTATTTCGAATGCGATGACCTGGACGCCCGCGTCGCCGCGCTCAAGGCCAAGGGTATCGTGTTCGATACGGAACCCACCGATCAAAGCTGGCTATGGCGCGAGGCCTGGCTGACCGATCCGGCCGGGGTGAAGCTCTGCCTGTACAAAGCCGGCGAAAACCGCCGCTATCCGCCGTGGCGGGTAAAGGATTGAGGCGCGGCGCTACTTCGTTCCGCCTTCCGGCCCGAAGAACATCACCCAGGCCTTGAACTCGGCGGAGAAGCTCGCGAAGCGGTGGGGGACACCCGCGGGAACGAACAATACGTCGCCGGCATCGAACCGCACCGTCTCGCCGCCGCGCTTGAAGATGCCGTGGCCGGCCTGGATGACATAGATCTCGTCGCGCTTGTGCGCCTGCTGGGTGTCCTGGTCGGCCGGCACGAACAGCAGCAGATTGGTGTCGCCGTGCTGGAACAGCGACACCGACGCCTGGCCCGACGCCGCCAGCTTGGCGGCCGAGGCGATGAAATCGATCTTCAGCGGCGGATTGGCCATGGCCTAGTTTTCTCTCCTCGCGGCGCGCGCGAAACGGTCGAACAGATAATGGCTGTCCATCGGACCCGGCGACGCCTCGGGATGATACTGCACGCCGAACACGTGTCTGCCCTCGACCCTAATCCCGCAATTGCTGCCGTCGAACAGCGAAACATGCGTTTCCTTAACGCCGGCCGGCAGGCTGTCGCGGTCCACCGTGAAGCCGTGGTTCATCGACACGATCTCGACCTTGCCGGTCTCCAGATCCTTCACCGGATGGTTGGCGCCGTGATGGCCCTGGGCCATCTTGCGCGTCTCGCCGCCGAGCGCGAGGCCGAGCATCTGGTGCCCGAGGCAGATGCCGAACACCGGCACGTCCGAATCCACCAGCCCCTTGATGGTCGGGATCGCGTACACACCGGTCGCCGCCGGATCGCCTGGCCCGTTGGAGAGCAAGACGCCGTCCGGCTTGTGCCGCATGACGTCTTCGAAGGTCGATTGCGCCGGAACCACGGTGATGTCGGCGCCGAGCCCCGCCAGGATGCGCAGCATGTTCCGCTTGACGCCGAAATCGACCACGGTGGCGCGCCAGCTCGGCGCCGGCAGGTCGGCATAGCCCTTGCCCCAGGCCCAGGGCATCTCGCGCCAGGCATAGGTCTGGCGCGACGATACGTCCTTGGCGAGGTCCAGCCCCACCAGCCCGGGAAACGCCCGCGCCGCCGCGAGCCCGTCATCGGGCGCCCCGCGCGTGATCGCGCCATGCGGCATGCCCTTCTCGCGGATGCGGTTGGTCAGCGCCCGCGTATCGATGCCGGAAAGGCCGGGAATGTTGTGCTTCTTGAGCCAGCCATCGAGCGCGGACAGCGCACGATAGTTCGACGGATGCTCCGCGTCCGCGCGCACAATCACGCCGCGCACGACGGGGTTAAGCGACTCGATGTCTTCCAGATTGGTGCCGACGATGCCGATATGGGGAAAGGTGAAGCACACGATCTGCCCGGCATAGGAGGGATCGGTGAGGATCTCCTCATAGCCCGTCATCGCGGTGTTGAAGCAGACCTCGCCGACGCCGTCGCCGGCCGCGCCGAACGCCTGGCCTTCGAACACGGTTCCGTCGGCCAGCACGAGCCTTCCGCGCGCGATATCCGTCGCGGCGGCATGGGCGGTCGGTGCAGCGGACATGGGCGATCCTCGGATTGGGCGGAAAATAGGGAGCGTGTCCGGCAGGGTCAAGCGGTTGCGACGCCTATTTTTCCGAACAGTTTCAACCGGTTGGCAAAGTGCCGCGATTCGAGGGAATAAATAAAAGATGTCATGCCCCGCGAATGCGGGGCACCCAGGTGACTTGCTGGCGGGCGGCGCAAATTTCATCTGGGTCCGCCGTTCGCACGCTGTCGCTACGAACTCGCGGCGGATGACATCGAGCGGTGTGAAGTTCAGTGTCCCTGCATTAGATTGTGCGTCTTCACATCGGGACGAACCACATGGGCTTGCGCGAGCAGATCAACGATTCGCTGAAAGAGGCGATGAAGGCCAAGGACCAGCGCCGCGTCTCCACGCTGCGCCTGGTCAACGCCGCGCTGAAGGACCGGGATATCGCCGCGCGCACCGAGACCAGCCGCGATCTTCTGGGCGACGACGAGATCCTCTCGCTGCTCGCCAAGATGATCAAGCAGCGCGAGGATTCGATCGCCGCCTACGAGGCCGGCAACCGTCCGGAACTCGCCGCCGCCGAGCGCGACGAGATCGCCGTGATCCGCGACTTCATGCCCAAGCAGATGACGGCCGAGGAGGCCAAGATCGCCATCGCCGCGGTGATCGCCGATGTCGGCGCGTCCTCGATCAAGGACATGGGCAAGGTGATGGCCGCGCTGAAGGAGCGCCATGCCGGCCAGATGGACTTCGGCAAGGCCAGCGGCGCGGTGAAAGAGGCGCTGACGGCGAAATAACTTTCCTCCCCGCTGTTGCGGGGAAGGTGCCGAGCGAAGCGAGGCGGAGGGGGCCTAGCGCCGCTGAACGGCGCCCAGTCGGCAGGCCCCCTCCGTCACGGCTTCGCTGCGCTTTGCCGTGCCACCTCCCCCGCCAACGCGGGGGAGGAAAACCCAGAGCGTCTCCGACACAGATTCACAGGCGTTTGTTTTGCCCGGTGAGACAGCCGCCCTGCCAAGGCCTACATTGCCTCCATGCGTTTCGGTCCCCACCTCCTCGACGAAATCCTCCGGCGGACGGATATCGTCCAGCTTGTCGGCCGGCGCGTGAAGCTGACCCGCAAGGGCCAGGCCTATTGGGGCTGCTGCCCCTTCCACAACGAGAAATCGCCTTCCTTCAAGGTCGAGAACGCGCGGCGCACCTACAAATGCTTCGGCTGCGGCAAGGGCGGCGACGCCTTCCGCTGGCTGGTCGAGACCGAAGGCCTCTCCTTCCCCGAAGCCGTCGAGCGGCTGGCCGGCGAGGCCGGCGTCGAGCTGCCCAAATGGACGCCCGAGGAAGAGGCCCGCGAGGAAAAGAAGAAGTCGCTCTACGACATCATCGAGTTGGCCGGCGCCTTCTTCGAGGATCAGTTGCGCGCGCCGGCGGGCACCGAGGCGCGGGATTATCTGAAGACGCGCGGCCTGACCGGCGAGGTGGCGAAGAAATTCCGCCTCGGCTACGCGCCCCATTCCAACAATGCGCTGCGCGAGCACCTGACCGGCAAGAACGTCACCATCGACGACATGGTCGAGGCCGGCCTCGTCCGCCCGGCCTCGGAGGATCGGTCCCCGCGCGATTTCTTCTACGACCGGCTGATGTTCCCGATCGCCGATGCCCGCGGCCGCATCGTCGCCTTCGGCGGACGGGGCCTCTCCCCCGACGCCAAGCCGAAATACATCAACACCGGCGAGACCGCGCTCTTCTCCAAGGGCCAGCAGCTCTACAATTTCGCCGCCGCCCGCGCGCCCGCGATCAAGGCGCAGAGCATCGTCGTCGCCGAAGGCTATATGGACGTGATCGCGCTGGTGCGCGCCGGCTTCGACCATGCCGTGGCGCCGCTCGGCACAGCGCTGACCGAGGACCAGCTCCACATCCTGTGGCGCACCGCGCCCGAGCCGATCCTGGCGTTCGACGGCGACGAGGCCGGCCTCAAGGCGGCGCACCGCGCCGCGCGGCTGGCGCTGCCGCATCTGAAGGCCGGCTATTCCCTGCGCTTCGCCTTCCTGCCCTCGGGCGAGGACCCCGATTCCTTCCTGCGCGCCAACGGCCCCGCCGCGATGAAGAAGCTCCTCGACGAGGCGCTGCCGCTCTCCCAGGTCCTGTGGAAGGTGGAGACCGAGGGCAAGGATTTCTCCACCCCCGAGCGCCGCGCCGGGCTGGAGCGGGCGCTGGCCGATGTGGTCGCTGCCATCGGCGACAGCAAGATCGCGGACTACTACCGCCGCGACTTCGATCAGAAGGTGTTCGAGGCTTTCAAACGCCGCCCGGCCGCCCCGAAACGCGACTGGCAGCCCGCCCAGCGCTGGAACAACCGCCGCGGCGAGCGGCCCCGCGCTCCGCTCGGTTCCGGCGAAACGGTGTCCTCGGCGGTGAAGGCCAGCCAGCTTGCCCGCTCGGGCCGGACGGGGGCGCGGCGGATGAAAGAAGCCGAGCTGGGCGGCCTCCTACTCGCGGAACCCGAGCTGGGCGTTCACCATGCCGAGCTCCTGGCCGAGCTGCCGTTCTCCGACCCCTCGCTTGACAGGCTCCGCCACGTGCTCTTAAACCTCGCGGCCTCCGGCTCCATCCTTGAAAAACAGGGGTTTCAGCACCATTTGAGCCGTCTGGGAATGGACGATCTCGTCGCCCGATTGAGCGCGCGGACGCCCGGCACGGCCGGCGATCCTGCCGAAATCGAGGGCTCGGACGCCCGCTTTCTCAAGGCTGCCAGCGATCTTCGCGAAATGGCCGAGCGGGCCCCTGAACGGGCTCGTGCCATGGAGCGTTTCAAGGCCGAGGGCACGGAGGAAAGCTGGATCGAGGCGGAGCGCCTTATGAACCGGCACGGCGATTGAGGCGCAGCAATACGCACACTCGCCAAAAGTGGATTCATCCGCCTCTAATATAGAGGCCCTTTGCGGACGGTATGAGCGTGGCAAACAAGAAATCGGCGAAACAAGCCAAGAAGCCTCTCCCGGCGAAGCACGCCGCGGCCAAGAAGCCGCCGGCCAAGACCTCCGCCAAGCCCGCCGCCGCCAAGACCGCGGCCGCGGCCAAGCCGGCCGCGAAATCGCCCGCCCCCGGCGCCAAGAAGCTCGATCCCAAGGCCGTGGCCAAGCCCGTCGCGCCCAAGACCGGCGCCAAGCCGGGCGCCGCGCCGGCGGTGCAGCCGACCGCCAAGGCCAATGCCAAGGTCCCGGTGAAGGCCGCCGCCAAGGCCGGCAAGCCGGGCGAAGAGACCCCCGGCGACGCGGATTCGCCCCTGCTCGACATGTCGGACGTCGGCGTCCGCAAGATGATCGCCAAGGCGAAGACCCGCGGCTACGTCACCTATGACGAGCTGAACAAGGTCCTGCCCTCCGATAAGGTTTCGTCGGAGCAGATCGAAGACACGATGTCGATGCTCAACGAGATGGGCATCAACGTCATCGAGTCCGAGGAACAGGAAGAGGGCGGCGACGAGAACCTCCCCGCCGTCCCCGAGGGCGGCAAGGAAGTCACCACCAAGACCGGCACCGCCGCCGAACAATACGACCGCACCGACGATCCGGTGCGCATGTATCTGCGCGAGATGGGCAGCGTCGAGCTGCTGTCCCGCGAGGGCGAAATCGCCATCGCCAAGCGCATCGAGGCCGGCCGCGAGCTGATGATCGGCGCCTTGTGCGAGAGCCCGCTCACCTTCGAAGCGCTCACCGTGTGGCGCGACGAGCTGAACGAGGGCAAGGTCCTCTTGCGCGACATCATCGATCTGGAAGCGATGTACGCCGTCGGGCCCGAGGGCCAGGCCCAGGCCGCGGCGCAAGCCGCCGCCTCCGCCGCCCATGTCGCGGCGATCAACGGCCAGCCGCCGCCGCCCAAGCCGCCGGCACCGCCCGCTCCGCCCAAGCCCGCCCCCGCACCGCGCGCCGACGGCGAGGAACCCGATCCCGCCGAAGCCGCCGCCGCGGCCGACAGCGCCCAGGACGATGACGGCTTCGACGACGAGGGCAATCTGCCGCTCAGCGCGATGGAAGCCTCGCTCAAGCCGCAGGTGCTCGAAGCGCTCGACAACATCGCCGCGCTCTACAAGAAGCTCGGCCGCCTGCAGGACGCGTCGGTGGAAGCCGCGCTGGCGAGCGACGAATTGTCGACCGGCCAGGAACGCCGCTTCAAGAAGCTGCGCAACGAGACGATGGATCTCGTCAAGGGCCTCAAGCTCAACAACAACCGCATCGAAGCCCTCGTCGACCAGATGTACGGCATCAACAAGCGGCTGGTGTCGCTGGAGGGCCGTCTCTTGCGCCTCGCCGAGGCGCATGGCGTGGCGCGCGAGGATTTCCTCAAGGAGCATTTCGGCAACGAGCTCGACCCGCACTGGGCGCGCCGCGTCGGCCGTCTCTCCCGCACCGGCTGGAAGGATTTCGTCCAGGACGAGCGCGACAAGATCAACCAGTTGCGCGACGACATGCAGGCCCTGGCGCAGGAGACGCGCCAGTCGGTCAGTGAATTCCGCCGCAACGTGCAGACGGTGCAGAAGGGCGAGCGCGAGAGCGGCGTCGCCAAGAAGGAGATGATCGAGGCCAATCTGCGCCTGGTGATCTCCATCGCCAAGAAATACACCAATCGCGGCCTGCAGTTCCTGGACCTGATCCAGGAAGGCAATATCGGGTTGATGAAGGCGGTCGATAAGTTCGAATACCGCCGCGGCTACAAGTTCTCGACCTATGCAACGTGGTGGATTCGCCAGGCGATTACCCGCTCCATCGCCGACCAGGCGCGCACGATCCGTATTCCCGTGCACATGATCGAGACGATCAACAAGCTGGTGCGTACCTCGCGCCAGATGCTGCACGAGATCGGCCGCGAGCCGACGCCGGAAGAGCTGGCCGAGCGCCTCGCCATGCCGCTGGAGAAGGTCCGCAAAGTCCTGAAGATCGCCAAGGAGCCGATCTCCCTGGAGACGCCCATCGGCGACGAGGAAGACAGCCATCTCGGCGACTTCATCGAGGACAAGAACGCGATCCTCCCCATCGACGCCGCGATCCAGGCCAATCTGCGCGAGACGACGACGCGCGTGTTGGCGACGCTGACGCCGCGCGAGGAGCGCGTCCTGCGCATGCGCTTCGGCATCGGCATGAACACCGATCACACGCTCGAAGAAGTCGGCCAGCAGTTCAGTGTCACCCGCGAACGCATTCGGCAGATCGAGGCGAAGGCGCTGCGCAAGCTGAAGCATCCGAGCCGCAGCCGGAAACTGCGGAGTTTCTTGGATAACTGAGACGATGCCGACGATCTCCATATTTTTCGGGTTCGTCGTGCAAATGTACTGGAACGATCATCCGCCGCCGCATGTCCACGTCTATTATCAGGGGCTTGAGGCCCTCATCGCCATCGAGACCGGCGATATCATCGTCGGAGAGCTTCCGCGCGGCGCGCGACGTCTGATGCGTGAATGGGTGAACAGCCATCGCGTGGAGTTGCTGGCGAACTGGGAGCGTGGGAAAATGAAGGTTCCGTTCCTTACCGTACCGGGAGCCGACGTCGAATGATCGAGATTGTCAAAATCGTGGAAATCGAGCCCGTCGGCCCGTGGCGCCTGCGCTTGCGGTTTTCCGATGGCAGTGAAGGCGTGCATGACTTCGCGAGCATGGTGGCCGAAGGGGGAGAGATGGTCGCGCCTCTCAAGGATCAAGCTTTCTTCGCCAAGGCTCATATCGAATATGGCGTGCCGACTTGGCCGAACGGCTTCGACATTGATGCCATTGCGCTGCACATGGACATGAAATCCGCCGGCGAGTTGCATGCGCTGACACAGCCCGCAGCGGAGTAGTAGTAGACGCGCATCGGCGGCGCTCGCGCAAGCTGCGTAATTTCCTCGATAACGGACCGCGCCCCGCTACTTCCCCTTCAGCCACGCATCGACCTCGGGCAGGCGGTCCTTGCGGATGCCGGCGTAGTACACGATGGCCGCAGCCGCCTTGGTCACATCCTGGCGCGCGTTCTCCGGGATATGCGCCTGCGCATAGGCGTTCAGCTTCGCGATGGTCGCCGGATCGTAAGATTCGCCGGCGATGCGCGGCGCGAAGGAGCCGCGGCTGTCGGGCTCCAGCATCGCGTTGATCGCGTCGGCATGCGCGGCCAGGAAGTCGAACGCCATCTCGGGATTGTAGACTGACGCCCCCGCCACGAGCGTCGGGCGCACGGTCACGGGCGCCTCGTCGGTCAGCACCAGGTCGAGAGCGCGCTTGGCCAGCGCCGGATCGCGCGCCAGTCCGAGCAACGTGTAGTATTCCCTTTTCGCCAGGGAGTCCTTCGTCGTGCGGGCCAGCGTGTGGAGTTCCTCCCAGATCGCGGCGTCGGCGTTCATGGCCACGGTCCGGAGCACGTTGCGCCGCAGGTCGCCCGAAAGGCTTTCGGGATTCTTGACGAAGCCTTCGAAGCGCGCCTTCGCCTCGGCGATGGCGGCGGCGTCCCCAAGGTCGCTCAGCGCCGCGATCAGATCGTTGCGCGCCAGCGTGACGTTCTGGCTTTCGCCCGGCTTGCCGTCCCAGCCCACCGCCGCCAGCAGCGGTTCGAGCAGGCGCTGCGCGAATGTCCGGTAAGCCGCTTCGCCGGGCAGGCCGCGATAGAGCTGGCCGATGCCCTCCACCCGCGCCGCCAGCACGCTCAAGACCGATGGATCCAAAGCGGGCGAGGCGTTCCGGGCCAGGCCCAGGAAATCGCTCAACTTCTCATAGCCGGAATAGCCCAGCGCGCTTGTGTCGTTGAGAAGGCCGATCTGGTCGGCGGCATCGAGCCTGGAGAAATTCGCGGCGATGGGCGCCAGCGCCTCGGGCGCGTAGAGCGTGCGGAAATAGCCCGCCTGCCCGGCATTGACCACCGTCGCCGCATCGGGCGCGGCGGCGAGGTCCGCGGGCTGGTCGGCGGAGACGATGCCTTTCCATTCCGCGCCGCCCAGCGTCCTTGCGATCACCGGCACATGCCAGGTCTGCGGCGCCGCGCCGGATTCGTCGGCGGCAAAGCGGTCCTGCGTCAGGTGGATGCCGGTCGCGGTCCGCGTCACGCGGATCAGCGGCACGCCGGCCTGCAGCGTGAAATCATGCGCCACGCCGGTGATGGCCTGCGGCGCTTTCTTGTCGAGCTCCCGCCACAGATCGTCGGTGACGGCGTTGCCATAGGCGTGTTTCGCGATATAGAGCCGGACGCCGCCCCGGAAATTGTCGGCGCCGTCGAACGCCTCCAACATGCGAATGACGGCCTGGCCCTTATCGTAGGTGATGTCGTCGAAGGCCTGGTCGGCCTGCAGCACGTCGGCGATGGGCTGGACGATGGGATGCGTTCCGGCGCGCGCGTCGATGCGCAGGCCCTGCTCCTTCAGCGCCAGCGAATCCAGCCACATATGCCATTCGGGATGGAAATGGTCCGCGGCCTTGGTCTCCATCCATTCGGCGAAGCCTTCGTTGAGCCACAGATCGTCCCACCAATCCATCGTCACCAGGTCGCCGAACCATTGATGCGCCGTCTCGTGCGCGATGCTCACATAGACGCCGCGCTTGTCGCTCTCGGTGGAGATCTTGGGATCGATCAGCACGGCGCGCTCGAAATAGAAGATCGCGCCCCAGTTCTCCATGGCGCCGAAGAACTGGCTCTGGCCGGGGGCCGCGACGAGGTCGAGCTTCGGCAACGGAAATTTCGTCCCGAAATAATCCTCGTAGTAGGACAGGATATGCGTCGCCGCATCGAGCGCGAAAGCGGTCTTGGCCGCGTCGCCGCGCTTATAGATCACGCCGACATCGACGCCGTTCACGTTCTGCGACACGCGCTCGAAATCGCCCAGCCCGAAGAACAGCAAATAGGACGACATCCTGGGCGACGGCGCGAAGCGCACGCGCTTCAGCCCGTTCCCGAGCGGTGCGGCCTCGGCCACCGGCATGTTCGACACCGCCATCAGGTTTTGCGGCACCGTGACGGTGAGCGTGAAGGTGGCTTTGCGGTTGGGCTCGTCCCAGCAGGGCATGAAGCGCCGCGCGTCGGAATTCTCGAACTGCGTGAACAGCGCCCGCGCCTTGCCCTCGGCCGTGTCGTATTCCAGCCCGAACAGCCCGGCGGCGTTCACATTGACCTTGCCGCTATAGGCGATGGCCAGGACGTGGTGGCCGGCGGCGAGCGGCTTGCGGAACGCGAAGGTCACGGTCTCCCGCTGCGTATCGAACACCGGCGGCTTGGCGGGCACCCCGCCCGACATCGTCCAGCGCGTGATCGCGATGTCGGCGGCGTTCAGCGTCACGACGGCGGTGGGCCGCGCGACATCGACCAGGATCTGGACATTGCCGTCGAATGCCGCGCGCGCCGGATCGGCCGCGATCGCGAGGTCATAGTGCAGCGGCACCACCTCCGCCGGCAGCACGATGCGGTCCGCCGCCGACGCGCCGCGCGAAAGCGGCAGGCATATCGAGACTATCGAGACTATGGCCAGAGTCGCGACGACAGATCGGATCATGGTGGCACCCCCCGGGGACAGGTTGCAGACTGCCATGACCGGCGTGCCCGGCAAAGCGCGGTCCGGCCAGGATAGCCGAGGGTTCATTCAAACAGACGCGGCCAAGGACTCACGCGGAGGCGCGGAGAACGCGGAGGACGTCGCGCAACTCCGCGTTCTCCGCGCCTCCGCGCGAGTCAAAATCGCGTCCCGCAAAATACAACGCATGCGCCGAACGGCGCGGCCTCTTCGACGAACCGGCGTGCGGCGCGCTCGGGTTGCCTCACCGCCTGATTGATCAGCTCTTCGGAATTCTCGCCGAGATCGACGGCTTAGCCCGCCAATGCCGCGGCGCGCCTCAGATCGGCGACGAACTTGACGTACTCCGCCGCCTTCGCGTCCTCGTCCGGAATGCGCAGCAGATAGGACGGATGCACGGTGATCAGCCCCGGGTGTCCCATCAGCTCCGTTTCACGCCCGCGTTCGCGCATCACCGACACCGCGCGCCCGAGCAGGGCTTGCGCCGCCGTGGCGCCCAGCGCCACCACGATCTTGGGCGATAGCGCCGCGAACTCGCGCTCCAGCCACCATTTGCACGCCTTGATCTCGCCCGCGTTCGGCTTGGAATGGATGCGCCGCTTGCCGCGCAGCTCGAACTTGAAATGCTTGACCGCGTTGGTGACATAGACCTTGTCGCGCTCGATCCCGGCCTCGTCCAAGGCGTGGTCGAGCAGCTTGCCCGCCGGCCCGACAAAGGGCTTGCCGGCCAGATCCTCGGCGTCGCCCGGCTGCTCGCCGACGAGCACGATCCGCGCCTGCGCCGGGCCCTCGCCGAACACGGTCTGGGTCGCGTGACGATAGAGATCGCAGCGCGTGCAATGCGCCGCCTCGCCGCGCAGCGCCGCGAGCGACGGCGCGGGCTCGGAAAACAGGTCCGGCTCGTCGGGTCTCGTCTTGCCGCGTCTTGCCATGCTCATCCAACGCCCGAGGCCGTGATTGGTGCTTCTACATCCCCGGCCAGATGCCGCGCATCACCATGCCGACGCCGATAAGCGAGGCGACCCACAGCAGCGTGCGCAGGAACGGAAGGCCGAACGCGTAGACCGGCAGATAGGCGAGCCGCGACCAGAAATAGATCTGCGCCCCCAGCGCGCTCGACGCGGTGTGCTTGTTCAGCGCCTGCGCCACCAGCACGGCGCCGAGGAAGAACACGAAGGTCTCGAGGAAATTCTTGAAGGCGCGCTCGACGCGGCCGCCGAACTTGCCCATCGGCGGCGCCGGCTCGTCGCGCGGCCCCACGCCCCAGGGCAGCCCGCGCGTGCTCACGCTGAACAGCGTGGCGAGCACAAGCTGCACCAAGCCCAGCACGATGCTGAGCCACAGCATCTGCATTTCGACCGAACCGAATGCCTGTGAAGTCATGCGCCCCTCCCGGCGGTGAGTCGGCGGGCATGCTAATCGCGTAGGGGGCTAGGCACCAATGCGAAACCGGTGCCGCGACGCGGCACTTGCGGCTACCAGGGGCTATGGCCGCTCCAGCGCATGACGAAGAACAGCGCCACGCCCGCCACCAGCAGGAAGCCGCCGATCCAGACCAGCGTGCCGACCATACCGCCGAGTTCGCCGGCAAAGCCGTCCTCGTTCTGCATCGGCTTGGGCGGAACATCGTCTTGGTTCATGGCGGTCGGTCGATCTCTAAAGAAGCTGCAGTATAAAGCGCCATTCCGGGGCGGAAATCCATGATCTACGTCAACGCGGTGCGATCAATTCGGGGCGATATTCAAAATGCATGGTGTCGTAGTGACGCCAGCGCCCGCCCCAGATGAAGCCGTGCCGCTCGAAGATGCGCGCGATCTCGACCGGAACCCGGGTGTGCCAGCCCGCGCCCGACCAGCGCCAATACTCAGCCGCGGCGCTGTTGAGGTCGATGGCGATGCCCCAGCCATGGGCGGAGGGCGCGGCCGAGCCCGCCACGGCGCGGCAATTATAGGAGCCGGAACTTGGGATCAGATACACCATGTCGCGCTCGGGCAGGGCATCGAGTTCCGCGATGACGGCTTGCAGTTGCCGGTCCACGCCGTTGACGGTCGTGATCTCGACATCGCCGCCTCGGTGGCGGGGCAGCCAGGCGACGCGGCGCAGCTTCGCCGCCACCGCGCCGGTCCGGCAATCGCCATACATCGCGTCGAACAGCGGCGCATAGCGCACCCGGCCGGGGTCGAAATTCTCCGGCGGCGCGGTGGCATCGGCGCCCGCCGGATAATCGGCGAAGAACATGTCGTCGATGTCGGGATGCTCGATCATGGCGTCGAAGGATTTGTCCGTGCGCCCGTCGGAGATCGGCAGGCGCCGCCCGTCCTTCAGCCGCAGCCAGGCGCCGTCATGGCCGCGCAGAAAATCGGGATAGGCCGCGACCAGCCGGTCCAGTTTGGTGTTTAGGCCGGCCGGCGCCGCGCCGAAGCCCGCCGCGGCGCCGAGCGCGGCAAGCCAGGTCAGGATCGCGAGCGGGCCCCTCATCTCGGCATTTAACCCTGCGAACATTTTTCGAATGGACAAAACGCCCGGGAACATCATCCTAGGGCCACGCGTTGGAACTGAACATGACCATTATCGGGAAAGCCGAGCGGATTTATTCGGAATTCGAGCACCGCGCCGACGCGGTGATCCATGTGCTCGGCATCCTGTTCGCGATCAACGCCAGCCTGTGGCTGTTGTGGCACGTCACCGGCATGTCGGTGGCCATCAGCGTGCTGGTCTACTGCGCCGGCCTTTTGGCGATGATCTCGTTCTCCGCCGCCTACAATCTGGCGCCATACGGCCCTTCCAGGCAGTTCCTGCGCCGGCTCGACCATGCCGCGATCTTCATCATGATCGCCGCGACCTACACGCCCTTCGCCGCCAACCGGCTCGCCGCGCCCTACGGCACCATCATCCTGGCCGCGATCTGGCTCAGCGCCAGCTTCGGCGTGACGATGAAGGTCCTGTTCCCGCGCCGCTACGAATGGCTGAGCCTGGGGCTCTATCTCGCCATGGGCTGGCTGATCGTCTTCGTGATCCAGCCGCTGCATGCCGCGATGTCGGCGACCGACTTCTGGCTGCTGATGGCGGGCGGCATCGTCTATTCGGTCGGCGTCGCCTTCTATGTGATCGAGCGCATTCCCTATCACAAGGCGATCTGGCACGCTTTCGTGCTGGTCGCCGCCACGATGCATTTCGCCGCCGTGGCGATGGAATTCACGCGTTAGATTCGGAAACCTTTCGTGTGTGGCGAAGCGGCCGGCGATCGCCTACGCCCACGCCCATGATCTCGGCGGTGATCTTCGATTGCGACGGCGTCCTGGTCGACAGCGAGGTCATCGCCCACGCGGTGGAGATCGCCGTCCTCGCCGAGATCGGCCTCACTTACGACAGCCACGATTTCATCGCCCGCTTCATGGGCCGCAGCAGCAAGACCTTCTACGAGATGCTCGACGAAGACGGCCGCGCCCGCCTTGGCCGCCCCATCGCGGACGAGATCCGCGGCCCGATCAGGGAACGCTACGCCAAGGAGATCGCATCGCGGCTGACCGAGGTCGAGGGCGCTCTGGCCGCGATCGGGGCCTGCCGCCTGCCCAAGGCGGTTGCCAGTTCCAGCTCGGTGCGCGGCCTCGATCTCAAGCTCAAGAGGGTCGGCCATTGGGAGCATTTCGCGCCCCACATCTATTCGGCCGAGCACGTGACCCATTCCAAGCCGGCGCCCGATTTGTTCCTCCTGGCGGCGAAGGCGCTGGATGTTGCACCGGCGGAGTGCCTGGTGATCGAGGACAGCGTGAACGGCGTGACCGCCGGCATCGCGGCCGGCATGCGCGTCTGGGGCTTCGCCGGCGGCGGCCACATGACGGATCGGCTGAGCGCCCGCCTCACCGAAGCCGGCGCCGAACGCGTCCTGGCCAATTGGAAAGAAGCCGAAACATTGTTCGCGGCGATGTAAAAACACGATTGTCATCCCGGCCAAGCGCTGCGTCAGCAGCGCGCAGAGCGGGGACCCGGCTTGCTTGATGGATCCCGGGTCTCGCTGCGCTCGCCCGGGATGACAACTGTTATGCCAACCCAATCCGCTGCACGACCTCTTCCGCCGTCACGCCATCCTCCCGCAAACTCTTCAGCGTCACCGCGCGGTCGCGCTTGGAGAATTTCCTGCCGTTCGCGTCCAGGATCAGCCGGTGATGCGCGTAAGCCGGCGCCGGCAATCCGAGCAGCGCCTGCAGCAACCGCTGCACATGCGTCGCCGCGAACAGGTCGTTGCCGCGCGTCACCAGCGTCACGCCCTGATACGCATCGTCCACCACCACCGCCAGATGATACGCCGCCGGCATGTCCTTGCGCGCCAGCACCACATCGCCGAACAGCCCCGGCGCCACGGCAATGACGCCAAGCTCGCCCTTCGGTCCGGCACCGCGTTCTTCGAAGGTCAACGCCCCCGCCAGCGCCGCCGCCTTCGCCGCATCAAGCCGCAACGCATAGGGCACGCCGGTCGCGATCCGCGCCGCGCGTTCCTGCTCGGACAAAAGCCGGCAAGTCCCCGGATAGATCGGCCCATCGGGCCCATGCGGCGCTTCCGCGGCATGCGCGATCTCCTCGGCGATCTCCCTGCGGGTGCAGAAACAGGGATAGAGCAGGCCCCGCCGCTCCAGCACATCCAGCGCCGCGCGATAGGCCGCGCCCCGCGCCGACTGGCGCAACACCGGTTCTTCCCAGGCAAGCCCCAGCCAATGCAAATCCGCGAAGATCGCGTCCACGAACTCCGCGCGGCAGCGCGACGCGTCGATATCTTCGATGCGTAATAGAAACCGTTCTCCCGCCCGCGCCGCCGTCAGCGCGGCGAAAGCGTGGCCGAGATGCAGCAGCCCCGTTGGACTCGGCGCGAAACGCGTGACGATCATGCGCCGGAGCCTATACGAGCCCGTCGCCGCGATCATTCCCGGCGCGCGTTTGCCTGAGATCGCCTATGGCTTTCCGGCGGCAGGCGCGGTTTAGATAGGCGATGGCTCTCGGTTCCCTCTCCGGTCCGCGTCTGCCGCCCGCGCGCGGCGCCGCCACCCATCTGGTCGTGCTCTGTCACGGCTATGGCGCCGACGGCAAGGACCTGATCGGCCTGGCGCCGCATTGGCAAAAGCTGCTGCCGACCGTCGCTTTCGCCGCACCCAACGGGCCCGAGCGCTGCGCCGGCGCGCCGACGGGCTATCAGTGGTTTCCCATCACCAGGCTCGATCCGGACGAGATGCAGCGCGGCGTCGAATCCGCCGCGGGCACGCTCAATGCTTTCCTCGATGCGGAGCTGGCGCGCCTCGACCTGCCGGGCGATCGCCTCGCGCTGGTCGGCTTCAGCCAGGGCACGATGATGGCGCTGCAGGTCGGCCTGCGCCGCGCGGTGAAGCCCGCCGCCATTATCGGCTTCTCCGGCCTCCTGGCGCGGAGCGCGGAGTTGGAGCCGCTGCCGTCCGACACGCCGCCGATCCTCATGATCCATGGCGACGCCGACCAGATGATCCCGGCCGAGGCGATGCTCGCCTCCGCGATGATGCTGGGCGCGGCCGGCGCCTGCGTGCAATGGCACATCGCGCCGGGTGTCGGCCACGGCATCGATCCGGTGGGCCTGGACATGGGCGGCGCGTTTCTCTCCGCCGCGTTTCGCGGCCTGCTGCGCCGCCGCGAGGCGGAGATAAGCTGCCTTCTGTGACAGGCCTTCGCAGTCCTGAAACAGAACCCGTCTATCAAGTCCGCATGTGAGGTCGCCATGAAGATCGTGTCCCGTCTCCTGCTTGTCGCCGCGCTGGCCTCTGGCCTCGCCGCGCCCGCCGCCGCGACCGCCTTGCTGACGGTGGAGCAGGTCGATGCCAGCCTGCTCCTGCCGCCGCCGCCGGCCAATGATTCGCCGCGCGAAGCCGCCGAGATCGCCGAGCTGAAGGCGATCGCCGCCCATCGTACGCCCGCCGAATGGGATGCCGCGACGGCCGACGCCAAGGACTCGACGGGCGACTGGTTCGCCTCCGCCATCGGCCCCGGCTTCGATCTCGCCAAGCTGCCGGCGACGCGGCATTTGCTCGCCGATATCGGCGATACGGAGGGCGTCGTCGCCGAGGGTGCCAAGAAATATTTCCACCGCGACCGGCCCTGGATCGTGATCCCCAACCTTCAGACCTGCACGCCGGTCAAGCCCGGCCCGGCGCCCACCTCCTATCCCAGCGGCCATTCCACCATCGCCTTCGCCATGGGCGTGACCTTGGCGCGGCTCGTGCCCGACAAGGCCCAGGCGATCCTGGCCCGCGCCGAGCTTTATGCCGAACGGCGGCTGGTCTGCGGCATGCATTTCCGCAGCGACATCGTGGCCGGCGAGGCGCTTGGCACCGCGATCGCGCTCGATCTCTTGCAGAACCCCGATTTCCGCAAGGAATACGATGCGGCGGCGGCCGAACTCGCCGCCGCCCATCTTCGATCCGTGCCCTGACCGTTACCTTTCTGTCACGCCGAATCGCGTAGTATTTCGGCGAACTTGGCAGGGCACGCGCTTGCCCTTATGGTTCAGCCTGCGCAACGAGGAGTATTCGCCAAAGGGACCTTTCCGTGTTAGCCGCGCGCGTTCCCGATAACTGCCCGGCGCTGGTGCTGAATGCAGACTACCGGCCGCTCAGCTATTTCCCGCTGTCTCTGTGGTCCTGGCAGGACGCCATCAAGGCGGTCTTCCTTGAGCGCGTGAACATCCTCGAGGAATACGACCGCGTCGTGCGCTCGCCCTCCTTCGAGATGAAGCTCCCCTCGGTCGTTTCGCTGAAGACTTACATTCGGCCGGCGCGCAATCCCGCCTTCACGCGGTTCAACCTGTTCCTGCGCGACCGCTTCGAGTGCCAGTATTGCGGCGACACCGAGGATCTGACCTTCGATCACGTCATCCCGCGCTCCCGGGGCGGCCGCACGACCTGGGAGAACGTGGTGACGGCCTGCGCGCCGTGCAATCTGCTGAAGGGTGGCCGGCTGCCGCAGCACATCGGCATGCATCCCAAGCACCGCCCGCACCGTCCGACGATCAACGAGCTTCGCGCCAACGGCCGCAAATTCCCGCCGAACTATCTGCACGATAGCTGGGCGGATTATCTGTACTGGGATTCCGAGTTGGAGCCATGATTCCTCTCCCGCGTGCGGGAGAGGACGCAAAAGCTTGCACTTAGCGGAGCACTTGCGGAGCTAAGTGCTTAGCTTTTGCTGGTGAGGGGGACCGCCGCTTCGCGCAGGCCCTCACCCAAAATTTGCTCCGCAAATTTTGACCTCTCCCGCTTCGCGGGAGAGGTAGTCACCGTCTCTCCCGCCACATCCCGAGCAGCGGCGGCGCGTTCTTCGGCGCGATGTTCCTGCCCGCCACGAACCCCGCGCGCTCGTACAGCCGCGTGTTCTTCGGATTGGAGTTCTCCAGATAGGCCGGCACGCCGGTCTCGTCGGCGCGCTTCACCGTCGCCTCCAGCATCGCGCCGCCCAGCCCCAGCCCCTGCAGCCGCGGCGCCACCGCGATGAAGGCGAGATAGAAATGCTTTTCCGCCGGATGGTTCTTCTCCATCGCCTCCGCCATCGCCGAGCCGCGCAACAGGCGCGGAAAGCCGCACAGCCGCACGAACAACGGCATCAGCTTCATCTGCTCGAACAAGCCGCCGGGGCTGGCATCGGCGCCGGGCGGCAGCCAGGCGGCGCAGACGCTCGCCTCCGCGCTCATCCACACCTCGCCATACGGAATCGCGCGCACCCGCAGCAGCCAGAAGAAGAACTGTTCCAGCGCCCGGGCCCGCATCGGCGCCGGCCGCGCGATCCAGTCCATCACCGGATCATGGGTGAAGGCGGCGGCGAACAGCCGCGACAGCGTGCCCGCGTCGTCGATCGTGGCGCGGCGCGGCTTGGCCGCCGCCGCCAGAAGCGCGTGACGATCCTCGCTCATATCTTCTCGGACAGCCGGATCGCGATCCGGCAGCCCGCCTTGATCGCCGCGCTCAGCAGCCGATAGCCCGGCGCCTGTTCCGCGCCATGCTCCAGGGCGAGGTCGCGATGCGCGATCTCCTCGGCGCGGAAATCCTCGACCGTTTTCTTCAGCTTGGGATCGGCATCGCCCAGCTTGGTCACCTGCGCGGCATAGTGATGGTCGATCACCTCTTCCACCGCCGCGGTGCAGGCCATCGCCGCCTTCTCGCCCATCAGCGCGGTCGCGGCGCCGAGCGCGAAGCCCGCGACGCGCCACACCGGCTCCAGCGCCGTCGGCCGCACGCGGCGCTCGTTGATCAGCGCGTCGAACGTCTTCAGATGCACCTGTTCCTGCTCCGCCATGTGGCGAATCGCGTCCGCCGTCTTGGAGCCGCGCCCGCCCAGCACCGCGAGCTGGCCTTCATAGATGCGCACCGCGCCGTATTCGCCGGCATGGTCGACGCGGATCATCGCCGCGATCTCGTCGCTGGTCCTGGTGCCGGGCGAGGCCGGCCGCGCCTTGCGGCTCATGGCTTGCGCGCCAGGAAGAACGCGCCGATCGCCGCGGCGCCCAGCGAGATGACGGCGTTGTAACCCGCCATCGAAATCCCGAACATCCGCCACGCCGCGTGGTCGCATTGCGGCACCGGCGCGTTCAGGTCGAGCGGCCCGCCGGTGAACCGGAAGCCCGTGGTGCACGCCGTCGGGCCCTGCCACAAATGCCATTCGACGCCGGCATGGAAGACGCCGAGCCCGCCGGTGATCGCGATGCACAGCGTCGCCAGCGCGGCAAGGACGAACGCCGCGCGCGCCGGCAGCACGCCGGCGCGGACCAGGATCATGCCGCCCAATCCGATCACCGCCGCGGCGATATGCGGCCAGCGCTGCCAATGGCACATCTCGCACGGCGGATAATGGCCGATGTACTGAAAGCCGAGCGCGCCCAGGATCATCGCCAATCCGACGGCGCCTTCGAACCATGCGATTTGTGTCGCTTTCGTCATGCGCATGCATGCTCCAACTAACGCGCGAATATACGGCTCTCGTCGTCGAACGCCTTGAACTCCAGCGCATTGCCGCTCGGGTCGCGGATGAAGAACGTCGCCTGCTCGCCGGGCTGGCCTTCGAATCTTATGTCGGGCGCGATGACGAAGGGAACTTTTTCGCGTGACAGTTTATCCGAAAGCGCGCGCCACTGCGCCATCGTCAGGATCACGCCGAAATGCCGCACCGGCACTTGCTCGCCGTCAACCTCATTATGCGCTTTCGCGCCGCCCTCATCCGCGCTTAAATGCGCGACGATTTGGTGGCCGAAGAAATCGAAGTCCACCCAATCGTCGCTCGAGCGTCCTTCGGGACAACCGAGCAGGCTTCCATAGAAGGCACGCGCCTCGCCAAGCGAGCGAACGGGAAATGCCAGATGGAAGCGCGGGCGAGAGTTCATGGTCAGATCTCGTTGAGCGGACAGGACGAAATTGCAGAACACAGGGAAGCGTATGCGTAAGCCTCTGGCAACCCGCGGTCACCGGCGGGAATTGCTGAAGATCGACGGACGGGCGGTGGAGGTGACGATGCGCCTCAATCCGCGCGCGCGAAAGCTGATCGTCAAGGTCAATCCCTCGACCGGCGAGGTCACCGTGGTGGCGCCGTCGCAGCGCGCGCTGGACCGCGCTCTCGATTTCGCGCGCGGCGAAACGCCCTGGATCGCGCGCCAGCTTGCCCGCGTGCCCAAGCCGATCGCGCTCGTCCCCGGCGCGCGCATCCCCTTTCGCGGCCGCGAGCACGAGATCGTGAAGTGCGACCGGAACGGTCCCGCGGTGCTCGATCCGGACCGCGCCGCCATCCGCGTCGGCGGCCAGGATGTCTACGCGCCGCGCCGCCTCGCCGATTTCCTCAAGCGCGAGGCGCGCCGGGTGCTCGAAGCGCGCACCCGCGAATACGCCGCAAGGATCGATGCCCGCGTGCGGCGCGTGACGGTGCGCGACACCTCCAGCCGCTGGGGCTCCTGCTCGACCAGCCGGTGCATCTCCTATTCCTGGCGCCTGATCCTGGCGCCCGAATTCGTGCTCGATTATGTGGTGGCGCACGAGGTGGGACACTTGCGCGAGATGAACCACAGCCCGCGCTTCTGGCGCGTGGTGAAGGGCCTCGTCCCCGACATCGAAACCCCGCAAGCCTGGCTGCGCAAGAACGGCGCGGGGCTGCACCGATACGGGGTAAAGTGAGAAATCACCTCCCCCTTGTGGGGCTTTGCACAGTATTCCGAAATTGGCGGAAGTTTTTGTGCAGCCACTTGAATATTTGTGCAGAAGATTTGCGACCGACGCGTTTGCCCACGGTGCACAAACGGGCGAAGTTTGCACCGGCTATTCCCGCAAAATCACCGCTTGACCTCGTAACTTTTTGGGCTCACAAATGAGGCTGCAAAAAGTTACGAGGCACCCCATGACCCCAACAGTCATTCGTTCGGAGGAATGGGATCGCAATAAGCGCTTGCGCGAGCTTGGCCTTGTGCTTCCGACCTTCCCTGAGCCCCGGTGGGGGTTGATCGAGGCGGTCAGCGCCGCCGTCGCCGGTAGAGCTGATGCCACCGATAATGACGCGCGCTTCATTGGCGGCATCAATGCCTGGAACTACCCAACGCGCCGGCTGCGCGAGATATATCGCGGGCACAACGGATGGGAAAAATTCGAGGAGAACGGAGTTGAAGGCGTCATCAACCCGAAACTCAAACTCAAGGTGTTGGCGGCTAGCACCGATGAGGGCACCTGCGATCCCGCGATTTCACCGCGCAATCGGACGCCGAAGGGACCTGCGACGGAGAAGGTGATCGACCTCAATGCCCAATACGGTTTCTTTCCGCCGCCGCCGGCCGCGTCCAAAGATGATTATCAAACGTGGGAACTTTGCACCTACGACAACGGCGACGATGTTCTCGCCGAGTTGTCCTGCCCAGTGTTGTTCGCTAGCGGCCATTTTCTCAAATTCTCCGAGCGCATATTTTTGATTGATCCGGGTGAGTGGAAGAAAATCGGCATTACACGCCCCGACGAAGGCGAGGCGTTCGAGCCCACTGTCCGTCGCAAGTAACTGTCATGTTCACGGCTTCGCGGCTTAGCCTCGCTAGAAAACGGCGGGGACTAACAAAAAAGGGACTCGCCGAGGCAATCGGCGTGACGCCCCATACAGTTCTTCGATATGAAAGCGGAGAGATGGAGCCGTCAGGTGACGTGCTTCAGAAAATTGCCTGCGCATTAGATTTTGATGTGGAGTTTTTCTCTGGCGACGACGTGGACGAAATCCACGAAGAAGCCGCCAGTTTTCGCAGCATGGCTGCGATGACCGCTCGTCAGCGAGATGCCGCCCTTGCGGCGGGCTCACTGGCGTTCATCTTCAGCGATTGGATTGAGCGCGAATTTGATCTACCTGCGCCTCAATTGGAATTGTTTCCGGAAGAACAACCCGAAATCGCCGCTCGCTCGCTTCGTCAGTTCTGGGGGCTTGGCGAGCGGCCGATTAAGAATATGGTTCATCTACTGGAAGCAAAGGGCGTCCGCGTGTTCGCGTTGACAGAAAACACGCGAACAGTCGATGCATTTTCACTTTGGCGTGGCGAGCAACCGTTTGTCTTTCTTAACACCCTCAAGAGTGCCGAGCGCAGTAGGTTCGACGCAGCGCACGAACTCGCACACCTTGTGTTGCATCACCATGGAGGCCCGCAAGGACGCCTCGCTGAGGAACAAGCTGACCGGTTCGCATCATCGTTTCTTATGCCGTCTGCCGACGTTAAGGCGGTAGCGCCCCGCGTTCACACCATAAATCAAGTCATCCAATTAAAGACACGATGGGGCGTTTCCGCTCTAGCGATGACTTATCGCTTGCACAAACTCGGGTCGATCACGGATTGGCAGTATCGAACGTTCTGCATCCGACTATCTGAACTAGGCCGTGATAAGGAACCGAATGGAATGATGCGCGAGCAGTCCGCCATATGGCAGAAAGTCTTGACGACGCTATGGGCGGAAAGAAAGACCAAGTCTCATATAGCGGACGACCTCCATATGCCAGTTCATGAAATTGAGAACCTACTCTTTGGTTTGGCGAATTCGCAGTCCGTCACGCTCGCGAGCTTCGATAGTGGCTCCAATCTGAAGCTGGTTACGAAGTGAAACAGTCGATCTCTACAACGCTAACGCGAATGTCTCGACAACAATAGCTTTGCAACGACGTGGCGTTCACGCGCAGCCACCGATGGCTTACCATCATAAAAGCCAACATAACCGACGCCGCTCTCTGTCTCCCACCTGTGAATCTCAAATCGGTGGGCGCCGCGCATAAAATGAAGAATTTCGGTCTCTTCGAAGCCAAGCGGACTTCTCAGGTGATGCCGACCGCTTGTGTTTGAAGGGGCGCAACCTCCGACGTTAGACAAATTCGTCGCGATATGTCCTGCGCGATACTTCATTGAATGCCTCCTTGGATCACCTGCAAGCTCGGCCTGCGCGCCTTTGGCGCAATGAGGTCGTCCAGATCGAGGCCAAGTTCGAACATTGCTGAAATGAGACAGCAGATGTTGTGACAGACGATCTTGCACAAAACCTCATTAAGCGCAGCGATCTCAGTTCGGCTGCGGACTTCGCCACCGAACTTTGCCTTGATCATCGAAAAGACCGTTTCGACATTGCTGCGCTGGTGATAGTGAGCCAGAAATTCTTCCCGGTGGAATTGAAATGCGTGAAACATTTTCGCCCACAGTTTGCCGCCTTCGCTCGCTTGCCTCTTCCCCGACCGACCCTTACCGGAGCCAGAGTGATTTGACTTGAATGCGATATATGGCGCGACATCGTGATCGGCGCACATCTGGTAATTATCAATCGACGCGTATGCCTTGTCGGCATAAACCTCGCGCATATCGAAGTTCGCGGCGGTCGTTTTCAACAGCGCGGGAAATTGCTTAGGATCACTCGCGTGCTTGTCCTTGATCACAACGGCCGTGACGACGTGTGTATAGGTGCCGCACATTACATGAACCTTAGTCCACGTATGTTCCTCGCGGAGCGCCGGACTTTTGATGTCAATCCAGCGATCATACTTGGAGCTCGTGAAGCCCGACGAGTCCGCAGCAAAGGTTTGCTCGAACCCGCGAAGTGGAGAACTGGTGATTTCGATAAAATCCAACAAAACCTGCGTCATCCGCGAGTCGTTCATCGCATTGAGGACGGAATTGAAATGCGGCTCACAGGTGATCAGCCCTGAGCGGCGCGCGATGCCGACATCGGACATGAAGCGCCGAGCGGAAGAACGCTCGTACACCTTGTAGCATGCCAAGAAAGCAGCATCGGCAAGAGGGATGCGAGGCCGTCCGGGCCGTTTAGGCTCCTCGGCAGTGATTGTCTGACAGAGCCGGCCGAGCAGGCGCATGAGCAAGTCCTTTTCTTGCGTCTGCCCGCGATTGTAGTTCGGCCAGTCCTGCGGATAAGTCTTTCTCTTTTTCTCGATAGGCGCAGTCGGCGGATCGATCAGAATTGTTTGCGGGTATTCGCTCCGGTGGATAGCCGCGTGAATGTGTTTGCACTTTCCGCTGTTCGTCGCGAAGTCTGCGCACTCGCAGGTCGGTTTTTCGTAGTCGATAGTCACTTTGTATTTCACGCCGGGCCGAGTTTGCGAAGGAACAAGCCAAACATTGCCCTTCTTGGAGATGCGCCCCAAGAGTGCGATTTCCCGGCCCTTTTCCTTCCGAAAATCCATGAAAGTGACTGCCCAACATTACCTTATAGGTATATACCTAATAGGTATAGTTGAGTCAATACCTTAGGGTATATTATTAGTAGGGGGCTTCCTGCTGCTGATCGGTCGACATGCCTAAAGTCCAGATTTGGGGTTATCGGTGCGAGCGCTGCGGGCACGAGTGGGTCCCGCGCGAAAAAGACCAAGAGCCAAAGGTATGTCCGCATTGCAAAAGTCCTTACTGGGATAAACCCAGACAGATTCGTCCCCCGCGCAAAGAGCACGCGAAGAAGAGCCATTCCTAAATTGTCCGAAATTTGGAAGGCGCGGGCGTGGGATAGACCCTGCGTACCGGCGTCCATACTTTCGTGCCTCGACGAGAACAGTCGAGGCAACAGGCACAATATGCAGCAAAATCGCGTCGTCAAGAATTCCGTACAACGGCTCGCGCGACGCAATTCTTGACAACGCCTTAAATCGTGGAATCGTCCGGTAGGCCCCGGATATCGCCGCTAGCCCGAATCCTTCTGTTACCGTGCGTTCAGCGAATCTAACCCGGCAAATCTTCGCATATGCAAAACGGAACACTATTTACGGATGACTTCCTACGGGAAGGTATTCTGCAAACGCCGGATTGGCAGCAATTTTCAAAGTCGGAATTTGATACGATCAAAGCCGAGCTAAAGAAAATCGTTCTCCCCTTCCATTCTGGAGCGACGCACAACGAGGCAGATACCGAAGAGCGGATAATCTATCCAGTCCTGAGTGCTTTGGGCTGGCAAGGACTCATTCTTCGCAAAAATACAATGGCGAAGAAGGGTCATGACGATATTCCCGACGCGCTTCTCCTTCCCAACGGAGATGCGCTCACGCTCGCAGACAAGGCTAAGCAGGCGGCGGAAAAATTCCGTCATGGCGTTGTGGTTTGCGAGGCAAAGAAGTGGGAAATGCCCCTCGATCAGGGCAAGGGCGACATTGTCCCGTCCACTCAGATGCTTCGCTATCTTACCCGTGCCGATGTCATGTCGGAGGGTCGGATTCTTTGGGGCGTCCTCACCAACGGGCGCGTTTGGCGGCTCTACTGGCAGCGGGCGAAATCTCGATCCGAACAATTCGTTGAGTTCGATTTGGGGATGCTTCTCGGAATTGTGGGGCATGACCCCGATCTGTTTGCACCGAGTGCGACAGAGGCGGACCATCTCCTTTCGGCGTTCATTGTCATGTTCCGCCGCGATGCGTTTCTTCCCACGCGCGATAAAGGCCGAACGTTTCACGATGTTGCGTTGGAAGAGGGGCGGCTGTGGGAAGCCCGGGTAGCAAAGAGTCTTAGTGATCTTGTCTTTCAAGACGTATATCCGGGGTTCATCAAGGCTATTGCTGCGGCTTCTCCGACATCGGCGTTGACGGACGTACGACAGGCCGCACTCACACTTCTCTACCGGTTGCTATTTATCTTATATGCCGAAGATCGCGATCTGCTGCCTAAGCGCGACAAGCGGTATGCCGAATACGGCCTGTTCAAACGCGTCAGGCTGGAAGTGGCGCAACGTATCGATGACAGCGATACCTTTAGTACCAAGGCTGCGCATTATTGGAGCCATGCTCGCACGCTCTTCCACATCATCGACGAGGGCGACGCAGCAATTGGTCTTCCTCCTTACAATGGAGGGTTATTCGACCGGACTGATCATGTTCTTCTCGATAGTATCGAGATACCCGATGCGATATTCGCTCCGCTCGCGGACATGCTTTCGCGCACACACGAGGCCGAGAAAAAGCTTATCAACTATCGCGACCTCTCGGTCCAGCAGCTTGGCTCCATCTACGAACGGCTGCTCGAATACGAACCGGTTCACGCCGAGGGCGGTGGCATTGAAGTTCGACTCAATCCGTTCGCTCGAAAAGGCTCCGGGAGCTACTACACCCCCGACGAACTGGTCGCGCTAATTATCGACCAAACAGTCGGCCCGCTGGTGAGCGAACACCGTAACGCCTTCCGAGCCAAGGCCGACGCCTTGAAGGCGGGCAAACGACCCGTCGCAGAGCGCCTTGCCGAACTACAAAAGGCCGATATCGCGACCACGTTGCTCGAACTAAAGGTATGTGATCCGGCGATGGGCAGCGGCCATTTTCTCGTTCATCTTGTCGATTATCTGGCCGACAAAGCGATAGAGGCGTTAGCGGACGCGCCCAAGTTTGTTAGCTGGGGCGAGTATGCGTCCTCTGTGGCGGACCGCATAGATGTCATTCGCACAAGAATTTTGAAGGAAGCAGAGGCAAACAATTGGAACGTACGCGCTGATCAGCTTGAAGATCGCATGATCGTCAGGCGCATGGTCTTGAAGCGCGCAGTTTACGGCGTCGATAAAAATCCAATGGCGGTTGAACTGGCGAAGGTCTCTCTTTGGCTACATACGTTTACCGTGGGCGCGCCTCTGTCGTTTCTCGACCATCACCTGCGCTGCGGCGACAGTTTGTTCGGTGAGTGGGTTGGCAAGACGGAACGGGAGCTTTCGGAATCAGCGGGATTGTTCATCAACAATTCGGTGGTGCACGCACGCCAAGCATCCAAGCTCATGCTGGATATTGAAAGTGCGGCGGATGCCGACTTGGCGGAAGCGCGCCATTCGGCAGAAGCGTTTGGAGGCGTCCGCGAGGCGACCGACCCTCTCAGTTTGTTTCTCAGCTTCTGGCACGCATTGAAGTGGGTTGGTGATCGAACTGCCGAGCAGCGCATTGCGCTGGACGGGCTTTTGCGTGGCACGTACGGCGACCCAGTAAGCGTGGTTTCTGGGTCGGTACCGCTCAACATAAAGGCCGTGAGCAATGCCGACATCGAAGAAAGCAAGCTTAGCAAGCGTGAAAAAGCCGAACGGAAGGCCAAACAGGCTGCGGCGAAGCAATTGCCAGCCCTATTTGATGCGGCCCGCAAGATTTCCAATCAAGAGCGGTTCCTTCATTGGGAAGTGGCGTTTCCCGGTGTGTGGGCCGATTGGGAGAGTGCGGAGCCGAAAGGCGGGTTCGATGCGGTAATCGGCAATCCACCGTGGGACCGAATGAAGATGCAGGAGGTCGAGTGGTTCGCGGCTCGTCGTCCGCAGATCGCCCTTGCGCAACGTGCGGCAGACCGCAAGCAGATGATCGAGGACCTCAAGAAAAAGCACGATCCTCTATACGCCGACTATCAGGTAGCAACTGCTCGGGCCGACGCTGCCCTTGAACTGGCGCGCAATGGCGGTGAGTACCCGCTCTTAGGGGGTGGCGATCTGAACATCTATTCTCTTTTTGTGGAGCGCGCGCAGAGGTTGCTCAAATCCGATGGTATCGCGGGCCTGCTGGTCCCATCTGGAATCGCATCGGATAAGGGGGCATCTGAATTCTTTCGGTCAATCGCCACTTCTGGACGCCTTGTGGCGCTACTCGATTTTGAAAATCGGGGCATTTTCTTTCCGGATGTGCATAACAGCTTCAAATTTTGCGCGTTTATTGCAACTGGACCGAAACGTGCAGCATCGGCTGCGCAATGCGGCTTCTTTCTCACGGGAGAAGAAGAACTGACCGATCCAGAGCGCTGCTTCCCGCTCACGCCTGCCGATTTTGCCCTTGTCAACCCGAATACGGGCACAGCGCCGATCTTTAGAACGCGGCGAGACGCAGAGACTACGACGGATATTTACAAGCGCGTCCCCATTCTGGTTCGTCGGGATGCGGATGGCGACGTAGTCACGAGCGACTGGCCGGTGCGTTATTCGACGATGCTTCACATGACGAATGACTCGGCGTTGTTCTGGTCGCGCGAACGACTTTTGGCCCACGGCGCTTATCCTGTTTCAGGAGGCCTCTGGCGGAAGGGCAAGCAGGAGTTCGTTCCGCTATACGAAGGCAAAATGGTCCAGGCCTTCGATCATCGCGCGGCGAGCATTGTCATTAATCCAGCCAATATCCACCGGCCTGCTCAACCTCTACCCGCGACGCTCGCCGAGCATATGAAGCCCGAATGGACACCCACGCCGCAGTTCTGGGTTGACCGCAAAAGTGACTCGATACCAAGCGGAATTGGGGGTGTCCTCGGCTTCAAGGACGTAACGGCGCCGACGAACGAACGCACAATGATTGCCGCGATTATTCCGGCAACCGCTCTTGGAAACACTCTTCCTGTCCTGCTACCGGCGAGCGACGGAGATCAAGGCAGTTACGCGAGCAAGATCGCCCTATTGGCCGCAAATTTTAACTCCTTCGTGTTCGATTTCATCGCTCGCCAAAAAGTCCAGGGCCAACATCTGAATTGGTACATCGTCGAGCAACTGCCGACTTTGCCCGAAGCCGCCTACGCTCGGAAGCTCGGAAAGAGAAAGGCGGCCGACGTTGTCCGCAGTCATGTTCTTCGTCTGAGCTATACCGCACATGACCTCGCGCCATTTGCACGTGATATGGGGCATATCGACCCCAAGACTGGCGAGGTGCGAGCGCCGTTTAGCTGGGACGAAGAGGAGAGAGCCCATCTTCGCGCACGGCTGGATGCGCTGTTCTTTCTTCTCTACGGCGTCGTGGATCGCGACGACGTGTCGTACATTCTCAGCACGTTTCACGGTGTGCAGGAGGATGATGTAAAGAAGTTCGCCCGCTATCGGACGCGAGATCTGATCCTTGCGTACATGAATGCCTTGGAGGCTGGCGACGCCGAATCAACCGTTTCAATCTGAGGGCGAAGCTGTACTGTGATGGTTTGAATCTGGCTCGACCGCGATGACGGCAAAGACCTTCGAAATTCAGGTCCAGGATGACCACCTTCAACGGATTGCGCAGGTCCGCAAGCCGGTGCATGCCATTGCTGAGTTAATCTGGAATGCAGTTGACGCCGACGCTGACCGGATTGACGTTACTCTCCAAGACGACGAACTCGGCGGCCTGAAAGCCATCGAGGTATCCGACAATGGGCATGGTATCCCATATTCGGAGGCGGAAAACCTGTTCTCTCGCTTAGGCGGTTCTTGGAAGCAGGGCGGACATCGTTCTCACGAAAAGCATCGAATCCTTCACGGCAAGGAGGGGCGCGGACGCTTTCGCGCGTTTGCGCTCGGCCGTGTAGTCGATTGGCGCGTGCGTTATGTCGCGAACGACGAATTGCGCGAATACCGTATCACGATGATGAAAGACCACCTGAAGCGAGTTCAGGTGGACGATGAGCATGCTGCGGTAGTAGGCCAGCATCGCGGCGTCACTGTAGTGGTCAGCGAACTTGACCGGGAATTCCGGTCATTGCGCGATCCAGCAGTCACTGACGAACTTGCGCAAATATTTGCGCTCTACCTCCGCCAATATCCGAACGTGCACATCTACTATGCAGGAACACTGATCGATCCGCGCGCCGTCGAAGATCACGCCGAGGCATACTCGATGCCTCCGATCACTACAGGGGACGGCGAGTCGTTCAACACCTCCCTCGAAATCGTCGAATGGAAGATGCTGACGGAGCGTAGAATGTATTTCTGCGACGGGAGCGGCTTCCCTCTCGACGACTCGCCGCCCGGTATTCATGCGCCGGGCTTCTACTTCACTGCCTACTTGAAGTCGGACTACTTTGCGAAATTGCTCGCCGAGAATCGGCTGGAAATCGCCAATCTCGATTCGCCAACGAGTAAGGCGTTGGACGGCGCCAAGGGCCTGATGCGCGATCATTTTCGTCGCCGCGCATCGGAAAGAGCGGCGGGCCTCGTTGATGAGTGGAAGCGTGACAAGGTCTATCCCTATCAGGGGCAACCGGCGAACCAGATTGAAGAAGCGGAACGTCAGGTGTTCGATGTCGTGGCGCTCAACGTCAACCATTATCTGCCGGCGTTCCAAGGGTCCGATGAAACCACCAAACGATTACAACTGCGTCTGTTGCGTCACGCGGTCGAGCGCGCTCCCGCGGATTTGTCGCGCATCCTGATCGAAGTGCTCGACCTTCCGGTCGAGAAACGACAAGAACTTGCCGAGCTTCTCGACCGCACGACTCTTGCGCACATTATCAATGCATCGAAAATCATCGCCGACCGGCTCGAATTCTTGCAAGGGTTGGAAACGCTGGTTTTCGATGGTGAGTTCAAACACGCCGTGCGCGAACGCACGCAACTTCATCGCGTCGTCGCAGAGAACGCATGGATGTTCGGCGAGCAGTATCACCTATCAGTAGACGATCAGTCGCTTACAGAGGTCTTGAAGAAGCATATCCAGTCGCAGGGTCGTGAAATTGAAATCGACGACCCAGTGAGACGCCCTGATGGTACGCGCGGCATTGTCGATTTAATGTTCTCGCGTAACATCCAACTCGCTGGCTCGGAAGAACGAGAGCACCTTGTCGTCGAACTCAAGCGGCCGGACGTGAACATAAACTCGGACGCGATTACGCAGATCAAGAGCTATGCGTTCTCAGTCATTGGCGACGAGCGGTTTCGGGACGTTACCACAAAATGGGTGTTTTGGGCTGTGTCGAGTGATCTTGACGCGTTCGCGCGTCAGGAGGTTACCCAAAGAGATCGACCCCGTGGGATGCTGTATCAGAGTGACGATCCAAGCGTCACGATTTGGGTAAGAACTTGGAGCCAGATTATCAATGACTGTCGGTCACGGCTTCGATTCTTCGCCGAGAAATTGAACTATACTCCGGATCGAGATTCCTCTCTCGCTCACCTCAAGACGACGTATCACAAGTATCTCGCTGATCTTTTCACTGCAACGGCTGAGGCGAATGAATCTGCCAAGGAGGTTGAAGGTAAGGCCGAGGAGTCTGGTGGGAATGCCGGCTAGGATTTCTGGTTTCTCCGTTCGTCCAACATTCCTTACAAATTGGCACTTAAACGGCCGGCACCTATGCCGGGCCGGCCCCCAAGAATCGGGATATTCTCAATTTTTGTGCAGAGATCGGAGTTTTTGTGCAAACAGCGAAAAGCAGGCGTTATTTGTGCAAAGCCCCCTTGTGGAGAGGTAATTGGGAATCTCCTACGTCCCGTTCTTGCCGAAGATATTGTTGATCAGATCCTCGATTGTTCCGGGCTTCTTGTCGGCGTCCGGCGCATCGGGCGCCGGCGCCGTGGTTGCGTCGGGCGGCACGGCCGGCATATCGGTCGCCGCCACGGCGCCCAGGGCGCCGGGCAGCGGCTTCACCGGCAGCCCGGCCTCGGCCGCTTCCATGAAATTGTGAAAAATCTTCGCCGGCAGCGTGCCGCCGGTCGCCTTCTCCATCGGGGCGTTGTCGTCATTGCCGATCCACACGCCGCAGACCAGATCGGCGGTGAAGCCGACGAACCAGGCGTCGTGGAAATCCTGCGTCGTGCCGGTCTTGCCCGCCGTCGGCCGGCCGTCGAGTCGCGCCGCCTTGCCGGTGCCGGTGGTGACGGTCTCCACCATCAGCCGCGTCATCTGCTGGTTGCTGAGCGGCGACATCACCTCGCCGAGGCCCGAGCCCTTGCGCTCGTAAAGCACCGTGCCGCTGCGCGTCTTGATGCGGGCGATGGCGAAGGCGTTGACGCCGTGTCCGCCATTGGCGAACGGCACATAGGCGCCGGTCAGTTCCAGCGGCGAGACGCCCGAGGTGCCGAGCGCCAGCGAAGCCACCGCCTCCAGCGGCGAGGAGATGCCGAGCCGCCGCGCCGTGCGCACCACGGTCGCCGGACCCACTTCCTGCGCCAATTGCGCCGCCACCGAATTGGAGGATTTCGCGAAGGCGTGCTCCAGGCTCATCGGGCCTTCGAAATGGCCTTCATAGTCCTGCGGCTTCCAGCCATGGATGTCGACGGGCCCGTCATTCATCACATCGTCCGGCGTGCGCCCGTGCTCGAAGGCGGTGAGGTAGACGAAAGGCTTGAAGGCCGAACCCGGCTGGCGCAGCGCATCGGTGGCGCGGTTGAACGAGCTTGCTTCGTAAGAGCGTCCGCCGACCATGGCGCGGATCGCGCCATCCGGCGTCATCGCCACCAGCACGCCCTGGCTGGCATGCAGCTTGTCGCCGTCCGCCGCGAGACCCTGCGCCACCGCCCGCTCGGCCAGCGCCTGCGCGTCGAGATCGAAGGTCGTTTCGACGATGAGGGAATCATCGTTGTCGCCGATATAACCCGACAGCCGGCTCAGCACCCAGTCGGCGAAATAGCCCGAGCCCGGCGTGCCCGAGCCGCGCACGATGCGCGGCCGCGTCGCCTCGGCGTCGGCGCGCGTCTTGGCGTCGATGAAGCCGGATTCGACCATCGCCTGCAGCACGACGGTGGCGCGCTGCATCGAGGCGTCGGTGTCGGCCAGCGGGTTGAACCTGGCCGGCGCCTTCACGCTGCCCGCCAGCATCGCGGCTTCCGGCAAAGTGAGCTGCTGCGCATGCTTGCCGAAGAAGCGCTGCGCCGCCGCCTCGATGCCGTAGACGCCGGCGCCGAAATAGACGCGGTTGAGATAGAGCGTGAGGATCTGGTCCTTGGAATAGCGCGACTCCAGATAGAGGGCGAGCATCGCCTCCTGCAGCTTGCGCTCGAAGGTGCGACTGGGACTGAGGAACAGGTTCTTGGCGAGCTGCTGGGTCAGCGTCGAGCCGCCCTGGCGGACATGGCCGGCGTTCATGTTCTCGAAGGCGGCGCGCGCCAGCCCGATCGGATCGATGCCGAGATGCGAACGGAAGCGGCGGTCCTCGATCGCGATGAAGGCGTTGGGGACGTAGGACGGCAGGAGCGAGACGTCGATCCTATCGCCCTGGGTCAGGCCGCGCCGCGCGATCAGCCGCCCCTGCACATCAAGCACGGTCACGTCATGCGACGAGCCGGCGACCATCAGCTTGGTGGTGTCCGGCAGGTCGGAGAGGAAATGCGACCAGAACACCGCCCCGAAAATCCCGCCCCAGGCGATCAGCAGCATCACGGCATAGGGCCACGCCCGGCGGCGGCGCGGCTTTTGCGGCGGCGGAGGCGGCGGCGCGGGCCGGGGCGGGCCTTCGCGGAAGCTCGGTTCGGATTGTGCCCTGCGTGGCATCGGTCGAGTCCTTCGATGACCGCTTCTAGGAGCCAAGGGTTAACGGGTCTTAAACATATCGATCCGGGCGGGCGGAACCATTCGGACCAACCCCTAGAGAAATGTCGGCCGGCGCCGCCTCGGACTTCGGCATGGCACGCCGGCGCAAAGATGTGGGGATGGAATCGGCGGTCTCTACCTGATGTAGTGTCCCGGACTTGACCCTTGACTCGACGGGTTTCATTCTCACAACACCGAATTGCGGTCCACGCCATGCGGCGCGCCGCCTGCTCACGAGGACGCCATGGGTACCGTCGCCAAGCTTCAGCGTACGACCGACAGCGACGAGTCCGAGCTGTTGGAGATCGTCCGTCTCCGCTCGTCCCGCCGGGGGCACTTCCGCTTGGCGTCGGGCCTCGAGAGCGAGCTCTATTTCAATCTCAAGCCGACGATGATGGACCCGCGCGGCGCCTATCTTTCCGCGCGCGCCTTCCTGGCGCGGCTCGAAGGCCGCGATGTGGAGTTCGTCGGCGGCCTGGAGATGGGGGCGGTGCCCATCATCGCCAGCCTGGCCGCGGTGAGCGAGATCGAAGGCCATCCCGTCAGGACGTTCTTCGTGCGCAAGGCGCCCAAGTCGCACGGCACGATGGATCTGATCGAGGGCCTGGCGCCCGGCGAGACGCTGTCCGGCAAGCGCGTCCTGGTGGCGGACGATGTCGCCACCACGGGCGGCTCGATCCTGAAGGCCATCGAAGCCGTACGCACCGCTGGCGCCGTCGTCGACGCGGCGCTGGTCCTGGTCGACCGCGAAGAAGGCGCATCGGAATTCCTGGCGCAGCATGGCGTGACCCTGCTCTCGGTGTTTCGCGGCCGCCAATTCCTCTGACCGCACCTTACGGGCACATTGCCGCCGAATTTCGTTCGGCCTCTGCTTGAGCTGGCGGTGGACCGAAGTTTTTCGTGATCTTGGCCTTTTCGCCGTTTTCCGCATTGAAGGCCGGCGCCGTCGGCATTAGGTGTGGGCGGGATTTTGGGGTTGATGGGCCTTGGCGGACTCAAAGCAGGACCAAGATCTCGCCGCCAAGCTCGGGCTGGGCGCGTTGGCCGTTCCGAGATTCACCCGGACGCAGTGGCTGTGGATCGCCGGCGGCATCCTTGCCGCCCTGGTGGGCCTCTGGCTTGCTTTCGGCCGGGGCGTGGCACCGACCTATACGAGCCAGGCCGTCACCCGCGGTGATCTCGCCATCACCGTCAGTGCCACCGGCACGCTCGCCCCGCGCGACGAGGTCGATGTCGGCGCCGAGGTGTCCGGCAAGATCGACGCGCTCTATGTCGATTTCAACGACCATGTGAAAAAGGGCCAGAAGCTCGCCCGCATCGACACGCTGGCTTTCGAGGCGGCGCTGGCGCAGTCCCGCGCCCAGCTTGCCCAGGCCGAGGCGACGCTGATCCAGGCCGGCCAGACCCAGCGCCGCACCGCCGCGCTCATGAAGGGCAACGCCGCCTCGCGCCAGGAATTCGACACCGCCAACGCCGATCTCGCTCGCGCCGATGCCGGGGTGAAGCTCGCCCGCGCCCAGGTGAACTCGAACGAGACGACGCTTTCCAAGGCGACGATCTATTCGCCGATCGACGGCGTGGTGCTGGACCGCAAGGTCTCGGCCGGCCAGACCGTGGTCGCGGCGATGACGATCCCGGTGCTGTACACGCTGGCGAGCGACCTGTCGCAGATGGAGCTTGATGTCGACATCGACGAGGCCGATGTCGGCCTGCTGAAGACCGGCGCCAAGGCGAGCTTCACCGTCGATGCCTATCCGGCGCGGCGCTTTCCCGCCAAGCTGATCTCGATCCACAACGCGCCGCAGACGGTGCAGGGCGTCGTCACCTATCGCGGCGTCCTGCTCGTCACCAACAAGGACGGCCTTCTGAAGCCCGGCATGACGGCGACGGCGCAGATCGACGCCGATCATGTCCGCCATGCGCTGCTGGTGCCCAACATGGCGCTGCGCTTCGTGCCGCCCGACGACGTGAAAGCCAAGGCGCCGCCGCAGCCCATACCGCAGAACGGCGTCAATTGGGGCCGGGTGTGGGTTCAGGACGACCGCGTGCTCAAGCCGCACGACGTCAAGCTCGGCGCCAGCGACGGGCGGCTCACCGTGGTGCTCCAGGGCGATCTGAAGGAAGGCGACCTCGCCGTCACCGACACCGCCGCCAAGCCGGTCGCGAAGCCCTGACATGGCCGACACCCCGCTCATCGAGCTTCGCAAGGTCACCAAGATCTACGGGACCGGCGAGGCCCAGGTCGCCGCGCTGGCCGGCATCGACCTCATCATCCGGGACGGTGAATTCGTCGCCGTGATGGGGCCTTCGGGCTCGGGCAAATCGACCAGCATGAATATCCTGGGCTGCCTCGATGCGCCGACCGGCGGGCATTATCTGTTCCGCGGTACCGATGTCAGTTCGCTGACGCGCGACCAGCGCGCTTTGCTGCGCCGGCATTATCTCGGCTTCGTGTTCCAGGGCTTCAATCTCCTGAAGCGCACCACCGCGCTCGAGAATGTCGAGCTGCCGCTGATCTATCGCGGCGTGGCGCGGGCCGAGCGCCACCGCGCCGGCATGGAAGTGCTGGCCCAGGTCGGCCTCGCCGGCCGCGAGCATCACACCGCCGCCGAGCTTTCCGGCGGCCAGCAGCAGCGCGTCGCGATCGCGCGCGCTTTGGTCGCCGATCCCTCCGTCGTGTTCGCCGACGAGCCGACCGGCAATCTCGACAGCGCCAAGAGCCACGAGATCATGCGCCTCCTGAAATCGCTGAACGCCGAGCGCGGCCTCACCATCGTGCTGGTTACACATGAAGAGGACGTCGCCTCCTATGCCGGCCGCCAGGTCCGCTTCCATGACGGGCTGATCGCCTCCGACACCGGAGAGCACGCGTCATGATCATGAACGCCTTCCTGCTCGCGCTGCGCGAGATCCGCAACAACCTGTTGCGCGCCGGGCTGACGACGCTCGGCATCGTGATCGGCGTCGGCGCGGTGATCCTGATGGTCACGCTCGGCGCCGGCGCGAACGTTCGCGTGACGAGCGACATCGCCACCATGGGCAACAACCTCCTGGTGCTGATCCCGGGCCAGCGCAACGGCCCGCCGACCGCGACCACGCCGTTCGACATGGCGACGGTCGAGGCGATCCAGCGCGACGTGCCGGGCCTCGCCGAAGTCGTGCCCGAGCTCGCCGTCCAGGGCGTCGCGGTCAGCGGCAACCACAACCACTCCACCCAGATCGACGGCACCACCAACGCCTATCTGGCGAGCCGCAACTGGAAAGTGATCTACGGCCGCGATTTCTCCGCGGCCGAGATTCTGGGCGGCAAATCGGTCTGTATCCTGGGCGAGACGGTGCGCAAGGACCTTTTCGGCGACCAGATTCCCGTCGGCTCGCGCCTGCGCATCAACAAGCTGACCTGCGAGGTGATCGGGGTGCTCGAGCCCAAGGGCACCTCGTCCTTCGGCCAGGACATGGACGAGCTGGTGCTGATGCCGCTGAAGGCGGTGCAGCGCCGCCTCGCCGGCTCGACCCAGATCAACGTCATCCGCATCTCGGTCGGCAGCGCCGGCGAGATGGGTCATGCCAAGGATTCGATCACAAAGCTGATGCGCGAGCGCCGCCACATCCTGCCCGGCCAGGTCGAGGATTTCGATCTGCAGGACATGCAGGAGATCACCCAGGTGGTGCAGGGCATCGCCGGCGTCCTGACCGCCTTCCTCTCCGCCGTGGCCGCGATCAGCCTTCTGGTCGGCGGCATCGGCATCATGAACATCATGCTGGTGTCGGTGACCGAGCGGACGCGCGAGATCGGAATTCGTCTGGCAATAGGCGCGCGCGAGCGCGACGTGCTGCTGCAGTTCCTGATCGAGGCGGTGGTGATGTCGGCGAGCGGCGGCATCGTCGGGGTGCTGTGGAGTCTCGCGGCTTCGGCGGCGCTGGCGAGCGTCCTGCACCTGCCGTTCATCTTCCAGCCCGGCATCGTGGTGATCGCGGTGTTGTTCGCCGCGGCCGTGGGCGTCGCTTTCGGGTATTTTCCCGCCCGTAGAGCCGCCCGCCTCGATCCCATCGAGGCGCTGAGGCACGAGTAATAATCGACCCTCCCTCAAGGGGAGGGTCGACCGATATCAATTATCGCTGTCGTCGTCGTCGGAATGATGCGGTGGCGCGGGCGGTGCCGGCGGCGCGGCGTGGCTGCCGGGGATCGGCGGAATGGGCGGGATCGGAGGAATCGGCGGGATGGCGTTCGAGCCGGGATAGTTCTGCCCGCCGATCTGCACATCGGCCATGCCGTCATTCGACAGCTTGCCCTTATAGGCCTTGATGCGGACATCGCCCGAGCCCATCGCCGAGATGTGCGGGTTCACCGCCAGGCCGCCGAAATACAGGTCGCCCGCGCCGATGATGTCGACATGCAGCGGATCGGCATAGCCGTCATTGATCTTCACGCTGCCCGAGCCGGCGATGCCGACCTTGACCGGTCCGTTGACCTTCTGGGCGGTGAAATCGCCCGAGCCCGCGATATCGACGCTCAAGCCGTTGGCCACCGCCGCGACGAAGGCGTCGCCCGAGCCAGCGATATCGGCCTTCACCGAGCCGGCATTGCGCGCCTGGATGCGGCCCGAGCCCGCGATCTCCATCCGCAGCTCGCCGGCGACGTCGCCGATCGTGGTCTTGCCGGAGCCCGCCATCGCGATGCGCGCCTTGGCGGTGCGCCCGACGGTGGAATCGCCCGCGCTGGTGCTCAGCCGCAGCGAGCCATAGGTGTCGCCGATCGTGGCGTCGCCGACCAGGTCGTCGACGCGGACATCCGTGCCCTTGGGCACCGTCACCTTGATGAACAGCTTGCCGTTGTGCTCGTCGTTGATGTGGGAGAAGTCGAACCACTTCTTCCAGTCCCAGACATTGACGCTGTCGATCTCGTTGCCCGAGATCGACAGGAGCCCGCCGTCCTGTTTCACCGTCAGCCCGGCGACCAGCGCGCGCGAGCCGGAGACGTCGACCTTCATCGGCCCGTCCTGCACGTTCACCTTGACCGAGCCGACGATGTCGTCGACCCGCAGCGCGTTGGTGGTGAAACTCTTGGTCGGCCACACCACCCAGCCCGAATCCGCGCCCGCCGCCGGCAGCACCAGCAGGGCCGCCACGGCGGCCCCGATCAGCATGGAATGTCTTCCGCTACGCATGTCTGTCTCCGTAAGCGCAACCTGGCGAAGTCGCGGCCGGTTGCCGTATGATTGCGCGCCGAGGGCGCCGTTCGTCTTGAGGGACACATAGGGTGTCCCCATTAGTGGCACACGAACGCTAATTTTGCGCGACCGCAATGCAGGGACGGAAGGGGAACAAACTAGTCCTAAGCCGTTGATCTCACGGCATCAGGCGGTAGCCGCCGCTTTCCGTCACCAGGATGCGGGCCTGCCCCGGATTGGTCTCGATCTTCTGGCGCAGCCGGTAAATATGGGTTTCCAGCGTGTGCGTGGTCACCGCCGGGTTATAGCCCCACACCTCGTGCAGCAGGATCTCGCGCGGCACCGTCTCGCCCGAGCGGTAGAGGAATTTGAGGATATTGGTTTCCTTCTCCGTCAGCCGGATCTTGCGGTCCGCCCCGTCGAGCAGCACCTTGGCGCTGGGCCGGAAGGTGTAAGGCCCGATGCGATAGACCGCCTCCTCGCTCTGGCCGTGGCTGCGCAGATGCGCCTGCACCCGCGCCATCAGCACGGCGAAGCGGAACGGCTTGGCGATATAGTCGTTGGCCCCGGAATTCAGCCCCTCGATCGTGTCGGCATCGGAATCGGCGGCGGTCAGGAGGATGATCGGGGCGGTGACGCCACTGTCGCGGAATTCCCTACACAGGGCGCGGCCATCGCCGTCGGGCAGGCTGACGTCCAGGATCATGAATTCGTAGAGGCCCTCGCGGGCGCGGGCCCGCCCCTCGGCGCAATTCGCGGCTTCCACGATGGCATAGGGCCCCTCGCTGGCGAGTTGCTCGGCGAGCGAACTGCGCAGCATGGCATCGTCGTCGACCAGAAGGACGCGCTTGGCACTTGGCATGCGGATATGGGCGTTCTGTTAAGGGGCAGCGGACTCTACCCGGTTTCGGGGCGCGGGTGTATGTGGAAACGCGATGAAGCCCTCCCCCAAGTCCCGTGCGCCGTCGGTCGTGGACCGCGTCATCCTGGCGGTCGACGCCTTCCGCCGCGGCCGTCCCGTGACGATTCGCGGGCCCGGCGGCGCGGTCGTCGCGCGCGCGGTGGAAACACTGACGGCGCCGGCGCTGGCGGCGCGCGGCCGCGCCAAGAGGGCGCGGCTGGTGCTCACCCATGCGCGCGCCCGCACGCTGAAGATCCGTCTCTACACGCCCGACGTGGTGGCGCTGGCCATCCCGCGCGACATGGACCTCGCCCATCTGCGCGCCATCGCCGATCCGACCGACGATCTGGCCTATCCGCTGAAAGGCCCGTTCGACACGGTGCGCGACACGCTGCCCGCCGCCTATGCCGCCGCGGTCAAGCTCGCCAAGCTGGCGGGCCTCCTGCCCGCCGCGGTGGTGGCGCCCGCGCGCCCCGGCGCCAAGGCGGCGCTCGATGCCGCCGACGCCTTCGCCTATGACGACGAGATTGTCCGTACCCTGAAGATCGTGGCGCGCGCCCGCGTGCCGCTGGAGGGCGCCGAGAAGACCGAGCTGGTCTCCTTCCGCCCCGAGGACGGCGGACCGGAGCACTACGCCATCGTCATCGACGCGCCGCCGACCGGAAAGCCGGTGCTGACGCGGCTGCATTCGGAATGCTTCACCGGCGATCTGCTCGGTTCGCTCAAATGCGATTGCGGGGCGCAATTGCGCGGCGCGATCGACACGATCTCCAAGGCCGGCGGCGGGGTGCTGCTCTATCTGGCGCAGGAAGGCCGCGGCATCGGGCTGATCAACAAGCTGCGCGCTTATCGCCTGCAGGACCAGGGTTTCGACACCATCGACGCCAATGAGCGGCTCGGCTTCGAGGCCGACGAGCGGCAATACGGCATCGCCGCGCGCATGCTGCAATTGCTGGGCTACAAGAGCGTGCGCCTGCTGACCAACAATCCCGACAAGGTCGCGGGCCTGAAGGCCGCCGGCATGAGGGTCGCCGCCCGCGTCCGCCACGCCTTCCCCGACAACGAGCACAACCGTGCCTATCTCAGGACCAAGGCGGAGCGGGCGGGGCATTTGCTCTGATCTACCCTCCTCTTGAGGGAGGGTGGGCGAGCGGGCAGAAATTGCCGGCCGTCTTTGCGAAAACCCAGCAAATCCGCTCCTGCCATGTTGGCGCGTGTCTTGCGACGGGGCTGCCATGACGTTCGTCGACAACTCGATGCATGCGGTGAACCCGCTCGCGGCCGGCCCGGCGCCGGCTGCCGCGACCGCATCGCCCGACGAAGGCGGCTTCTCGTTCGACGACCTCGTCGACATCGTCAATCCGCTCCAGCATCTGCCGGTCGTCGGCACGCTTTACCGCGCCATCACCGGCGATCAGATCAAGACCTTCCCCAAGATCGCGGGCGACGCGCTCTATGGCGGCATGTTGGGTTTCGCCGGCTCGCTGGCCGATTCGATGTTCGAGAAGATCACCGGAAAGAATCTCGGCGACACCGTCTTGGCGCAGGTCGAAGACGTGTTCTCGCCCGCCGGCGCGGCGCCCACCACCGCCGTCGCCAGCGCCGCCGGCCCGGATTTCGGCGACCGGGTGCTGGCGGCGATCCGGAGCGTCTTCTCGTCGTCCGACGCGCCCGCGACCGGGGAGGCGCGCGCCGCGCCCATCGACACCACCGCGACACCCGTCGCCTCGACGGCGCCGGCGCTTCCGCCGCCCGCCACTGCCGCGCCCGCCGCGCTCGACACCATCGTGGTGCCGGGCCAGGACGCGCTGCTCAGCGCCCTGTCGCGCAACGGCGTCAGTCCCGATACCGCCACCAGGGCCGCGGAGGCCTATCGCCGCTCGCTCAGCGTCGCGCCCGGCAGCAAGGCGCTTCCGGAGCCCGCGCTCCACGCTACAATCGTGCAATGAACGTCATCGTGCGGCCTCGCGGCCGTGAAGCCGTGGTCGATTGGGGCAAGGGTCCACGCCGCGCCGCCATCGGCCGCGCCGGCATCGGCGTCAAGCGCGCCGAAGGCGATGGCGCAACGCCGCTGGGCGCCTGGCCCGTCCGCCGCGTGCTCTACCGCGCCGACGCAATGGCGGCGCCGATAACCGCGCTGCCTCTCGCACCCATCGAACCGCAAGACGGCTGGTGCGATGCGCCGGACGATCCAGCCTACAACACGCAGGTGACGCTGCCCCATCCCGCCAGCCACGAAGCGCTGTGGCGCGAGGATGGTCTCTACGATCTTGTCGTCGTGCTCGGCTTCAACGACGACCCCGTGCTGCCGGGCAGGGGCAGCGCCATCTTCCTGCACATCGCGCGTCCGGATTGGGGTTCGACCGAGGGCTGCATCGCGCTCGCGCCGGAGGATCTGCGGGAACTGATCGCCGTCCTCGCGCCCGGCGACACGGTGACGATCACGCCTTGACGCGTTCGCCGAAGATCGCGCTGCCGACCCGTACATGCGTCGCTCCGAACCGGATGGCGATCTCGAAATCCTCGCTCATCCCCATGCTCAAGAGAGGCAGATCGTGGTCGCGCGCGATCTTGGCCAGCAGCGCGAAATGCGGCGCCGGCGCCTCGCCGGCCGGCGGGATGCACATCAGCCCCTTCAGCGGCAGGCCGAGCGATTTCGCATGGGCGATCAGCGCGTCGGCGTCGCGCGGCGCGACGCCGGCCTTCTGCGGCTCCTCGCCGGTGTTCACCTGCACGAACAGGAACGGGTTGCGCCCTGTCTTGTCCATCTCGGCGCGCAGCGTATCGGCCAGCCTTTCGCGGTCGAGCGTATGGATCGCATCGAACAGCATCACCGCCTCGCGCGCCTTGTTGGTCTGGAGCGGCCCGATCAGGTGCAGTTCGAGATCGCCATAGTCGGCGCGGAGCGGCGTCCATTTGGCGGCGGCCTCCTGCACGCGGTTCTCGCCGAACGCGCGCTGCCCGGCGACCAGCGCCGGCAGGACGGCATCGGCGCCATGGCCCTTGCTGACCGCGACCAGCGTGGTGGAGGGCGCCGGCGCCACGGCCGCCTTTCGCGCCGCCGCGATGCGCGCGATGATGGCTTCGAGGTTTTCGTTGATCTGTTCGGGGGTCATGTGAGCGGTGTGCTTTCGCGAAGGAGGCTAGCAAGCGCCGCCGCGCGCCTCAACGCAATGCACCGCGGGGCCGGCCGATGGCCGCCGCTGGTGCTGATGACCGACGACGAGCGTCTGCCCGATCCGCTCGCCGCCGCCGCCGCGCTGCCGAAAGGCGCGCTGGTGGTCGTGCGGTCGCGCGACCCGGCGCGGCGCGCGGACCTGGCGGGCGCGTTGCTGGCCTTGTCGCGCCGCCGCGATCTTTTCGTGCTGATCGCCGACGATCCGGCGCTGGCGGCGCGCCTCGGCGCCGACGGCCTGCATCTGCCGCAAGCCAAGGCCCGGCAAGCTGGCCATTGGCGCGCGCGCCATCCGCGCTGGATCATCAGCGCCGCCGCGCATGCGCCGCATGCGATGCACGCGACTGTCGATTTTCTTTTTCTCTCGCCGATATTCCCGACCCGTTCGCACCCGGACCGCGCCGCGCTGGGCGCCGTCCGCGCCAACCTGATCGCCCGCACGGCACGCGTTCCGGTCTACGCGCTCGGCGGGGTCGAGGCGCGGAACGCGGCGCTGCTGAGCGGGTTCGCTGGCCTTGCCGCCATAGGCGCTCTATCGATTTGAAAAAAGGTTGTCATGGCCCGCGAATGCGGGCCACCCAGTTGAGGCGACTCCATCTGACCGTTCGCGTTCGTCACCATAACTTCGAGCACAATCCGCGCGTCACCTGGGTAGCCCGCATTCGCGGGCCATGACAGCGGAGAAGACGCCGAGAGGGGGAATGATCTCAAATATTCACCACCGCGTGCAAAAACACGGCGTCCATCGCGATCTTCGGCGCGCCGTTGTAGAACGTGCCGCTGCCGCGCGCGTAATTGTACTTCTGCCAGCCGCCCGAGATCTGCAGGTTCGAATTCACCGCATAGGCCGCGTCCACCACATAGCCATGCAGCCCCAGCGTCGGCAGGCCGAGCGCGCCGTCGGCGCCGCCATTGCCGAACTCCCCGCCCAGCGACCACGACCCGCGCGTCACCACCGTGCTCAGATGCAGGCTCTGCGTCGCGCCCGCCTGCAGCGCGCTGTTGATGTCGAACGTGTAGGTGTTGGCCCGGCGGAACGCGCCGCCGACCGCGAGCTTGGTGTCGTCGTCGATGTCCCAATCGGCTTCGCTGCCGACCGCCCAATCGGTCAGTCCGGCATGGCCCGGCGTCTTGCGGTCGCCATGGGCGACGGTGAAACCGGCATAGAGGCCCAGCGTCACCGGCCCAAACGTGTCGGAATAGTTGATCGCGCCTTCCCACATGCTCTTCTGGCGGTTGGCCACGTTCGGCCCGTTGTTGACGAAGGGCAGGATGTCCTTGCCCTCCGACGGCGTGAAGGAAAAGCCGAGCTGCACGCCGAACAGCCGGGGCGTGTAATAGGACAGCTTGGCGTAGTTGAGCGAGGATTCGACCGCGCTGTTCAGCGCGAACACGTTGATGAAGGCGTGGCCGCCGAGCGAGGGATCGCGGAAGAAGGTCGCGTTCGGATTGTCGATCGTCACTTCCGGATTGACGGTCGGTCCGGTGATGGCGAGCGCATAGGCCGCGCCGTCGGCCATGCCGACATCGATCCGCCCGAGCCCGGTCTGCGCCGTGCCGTAGAGCTTGGCGAGGAAGTCGCTCCCGTAATTATCGCCCGACAGCTTGTCGTGATAGAGCTCGAACTGCCCCTTGAGCCCCAGCGTCAGGCCGCTGTCGTATTCGCGCTGCACGCTGGTGTAGAGCGAGGCCGCCCCGGTGCCGTCGGTCTTGGAGAATGTTCCGGTCTGGTCGGCGTCGAACGCGCTGCCATAGACCTGGCCGCCGACCGTGTAGTTCAAATCGCCCAGCGAGCCGGTGAGCGGCGACAGGCTCCAATCGTCCCACGCGGCCTGCGCCGGCGCGGCCAGGGCCAGCGTCAGGGCCGATCCGGCCAACAGCGATACTCTCATGCCCAAGCGATCCCGATCTTTTTCTGGCTCATAGCACATCCCGATGGCCGGCAGCGCCAATCCGCGCGCGTACCAAATAAAACCCGCGTCCTTAACCGCGCCGGGCGGGTCCGGTTGCGCGGTCCAAACCGGCCATCTATAAGCGCTGCCCTAGGGGGGACGCGCGAGGAAACGCCGTCCAGGCGTTCCTGTAAACGAAAGCGGCCCAATGCGAGTCCTGCCCAATCGAGTGCTGTCCCATCGGCTGTTGCTGGCATGCGCCCTGGCCCTCGGCGTGGCCGGCTGCAGCTCCGACAATACGATGCACGATGTCGGCAGCGGCGCGACCGCGATCTCGTCCGGCACCGGTGCCCGCACCCTGGGCGTTAATTCCTATCTGTGGCACGCCACGCTGGACACGCTGTCCTTCATCCCGCTGGCCTCGGCCGATCCGTTCGGCGGCGTGGTGATCACCGACTGGTATTCGGCGCCGCAGGTTCCCAATGAGCGCATGAAGGTCACGGTCTATATCCTGGACCGCAATCTTCGGGCCGACGGCCTGAAGGTCGCCGTGTTCCGCCAGGTGAAGGGTCCCGACGGCTGGGCCGATGCCCAGGTCGCGAACGACACCTCCACCAAGCTGGAAGACGCCATCCTGACGCGCGCCCGCGAGCTTCGACTTGCGAGCGAAGGCAACTGATTTTCCGACAAATCGCTGTAGCCTGATCCGCGCCGGAGGCCTCAGCGCTTCCAAACCCGGCGCAAAGAAGGTCGACATCGATGGCGCGGTATAACGCCAAGGAATCGGAACAGAAATGGCAGGCGGCGTGGAACGCCGCCAAGAGCTTCCTCACGCCCACCGATTCGACCAGGCCCAAGAGCTATGTGCTGGAGATGTTCCCCTATCCGTCGGGGCGCATCCATATGGGCCATGTGCGCAACTACACGATGGGCGACGTGATCGCCCGCTTCAAACGCGCCCAGGGCTTCAACGTGCTGCACCCGATGGGCTGGGACGCCTTCGGTCTGCCGGCGGAGAACGCGGCGCGCGACGGCGGCGTCAATCCGCGCGACTGGACCTATGCCAATATCGATGCGATGCGGACCGAGCTGAAGGCGCTGGGCCTGGCGATCGACTGGACGCGCGAATTCGCCACCTGCGATCCGGCCTATTACGCCCATCAGCAGAAGCTGTTCCTGGATTTCTACAAGGGCGATCTCGTCTACCGCCACGAGGCGGAGGTGAACTGGGATCCGGTCGACATGACCGTGCTCGCCAACGAGCAGGTGATCGACGGCAAGGGCTGGCGCTCCGGCGCTCCGGTCGAGCGCAAGAAGCTGGCGCAATGGTTCTTCCGCATCACGCGCTATTCCGACGAATTGCTGGCGGCGCTCGACACGCTGGACAAATGGCCGGAGAAGGTCCGGCTGATGCAGAAGAACTGGATCGGCCGGTCGGAGGGGCTGCGCTTCGCCTTCGATCTGTCGAACAGCACCAAGCTGGACGTGTTCACCACCCGCCCCGACACGCTGTTCGGCGCGAGTTTCGTCGCGCTGTCGCCCGATCATCCGCTCACGGAGGAACTGGCGAAATCCGATCCGAAGCTGGTCGAATTCGTCGCCCGGTGCCGCCAGACCGGCACGGCGGAAGCCGAGATCGAGACGGCGGAGAAGCTCGGCTACGACACCGGCCTGACGGCGGCCCATCCCTTCGATCCGGCCTGGAAGCTGCCGGTGATGGTCGCCAATTTCGTGCTGATGGGCTATGGCACCGGCGCGATCTTCGGCTGCCCGGCGCACGACCAGCGCGATCTCGATTTCGCGCGGAAATACGCCTTGCCGGTGCTGCCCGTCGTGGTGCCCGAGGGCGCCGATGCGAGGGATTTCGCGGTCGGCGACGAGGCCTATGTCGGCCCCGGCCGGCTCGCCAATTCGCGCTTCCTCGACGGGCTCTCGGTCGAGGACGCCAAGGCCGAGGTCGCCCGCCGCTTCGAAGCCGAGGGCCGCGGCACCCGCACGGTGAACTACCGGCTGCGCGACTGGCTGGCCTCGCGCCAGCGCGCCTGGGGCTGCCCGATCCCGATGGTCCATTGCGCCAAATGCGGCGTGGTGCCGGCGAAGGAGTCCGATCTGCCGATCAGGCTGCCCGACGATCTGGATTTCTCCGTCAAGGGCAATCCGCTCGACGCCCATCCGACCTTCAAGCACACGACGTGTCCGTCGTGCGGCGGCGCGGCGGTGCGCGACACCGACACGCTCGACACCTTCGTCGATTCCTCCTGGTACTTCGCGCGCTTCGCCGATCCGACGGCGCGCGATCCGGTCAACCGCGACGCGGTGAACTACTGGCTGCCGGTCGACCAGTATATCGGCGGCATCGAGCACGCGATCCTGCACCTGCTCTACGCCCGCTTCTTCACCCGTGCGATGAAGGCGACCGGCTGGGTGAAGGTCGAGGAGCCCTTCGCCAGCCTCTTCACCCAGGGCATGGTCTGCCACGAGACCTACACGGTCGCCGACAACAGCGCGCTGGGGGCGCATTTCGTTGAGCCGGTCGAGGTCGAGAAGCGCGACGGCAAGGCCTATCTCAAGGGCACCGACGTCGAGGTGACGGTCGGCCATTCCGAGAAGATGTCGAAGTCGAAGAAGAACGTCGTCGCGCCGATGGGCATGATCGACGCCTATGGCGCCGACGCGATCCGCTGGTTCATGCTGTCGGACTCGCCGCCGGAGCGCGACACCGACTGGTCGGAAACCGGCGCGGAAGGCTGCTGGCGCTTCGTCCAGCGCATCCATCGCCTGGTGAGCGAGGCGGAGGCCCTGCCGCCGCCCGGCGCGAAGATCGGCGATATCTCCGGTGCCGCGCTGGAGCTGCGCCAGGCGACCCACCGCGCCATCGCCGCGGTGACCGAGGATCTCGCGAACCTGCGCTTCAACCGCGCGGTGGCGCAGATCTACACCCTCGCCAACATCATCCAGCAGCATGCGAGCATCGACGGCGCGGTGCGGCGCGAGGCGCTGGAGACCATCATTCTTCTGATCGCCCCCATGATGCCGCATCTGGCGGAGACCTGCTGGGAGGCGCTCGGCCACCGGACGCTGCTGGTCGACACGCCCTGGCCGGGCTTCCTCGAAGCGCTGACCCGGGCCGACAGCGTGACCATCGCGGTCCAGGTCAACGGCAAGCGCCGCGGCGAGGTCACCTTGCCGGTGAACGCGCCCGAGCCCGAGGTCCGCGCGGCGGCGCTGGCGGAGGACAACGTCGTCCGCGCCCTGGAAGGCAAGACGCCGAAACGCGTTATAGTGGTGCCGAACCGCATCGTGAACGTGGTGATATGAAGGTACGCGCGACGATCATCGCCATTGCCGCCCCGCTCCTCGCCGCCTGCGGCTTTCATCCGCTCTATGGCGGGATGAACGGCGCGATGAGCACGACGCTTTCCACGATCTATGTCGAGCCGGTGCCCGACCGCATCGGCTACGAGCTGCGCAACCAGATGATCGACCTGCTCGACGGTCCCGGCACGGCGGGCGGCGCCGCCTATCACCTGAAGCTCGCGCTCACCCAGACGACGCAGGGCGTCGCCTTGCAGAGCGATCCGAACTCCTCGTCGATCACCCGCTACAACGACACGCTGAAAGTGACCTACACGCTGACCGACACGGCCGGAAAGACCGTGACCAGCGGCACCGAGACCGGCCTTTCGGCCTACAACGTGTTGCCGACGGGCCTTTTGATCCCGCTGAGCCCGCAAGCCAATTACGGCACCCTCGCCGCGCAGCAGGACGCCGACAAGCGCGCCGCCCAGGACATCGCCGAACGCATCCGCCTCGACCTCAACGTGTTCTTCGCAAAGCATTAGAGATGGCTTGCATGGCCGCGTCCCATTCAACCTGTCATGCCCGCGAAGGCGGGCATCCAGAGCCGCCTGCACCGGCGGTGCTGCTGGATTCCCGCCTTCGCGGGAATGACGGATGCGCGGCCAAGCGATGACCGAGATCAAGGGCGCCGGGGTCGATCGCGCACTCTCCCATTTCCCCAAGGAGATGGTGGCCGCGCTGATCTTCGGGCCCGACCAGGGCCTGGTGCGCGAGCGCGCCGAAACGCTGATCAAATCGGTGGTGCCCGACCTGAAGGACCCGTTCCTGATCGCCGACCTGGACGATTCCACGCTCGCCTCCGATCCGGCGCGGCTGTTCGACGAGGCGGCGGCGATCTCCATGCTGGGCGGACGCCGCGTGGTGCGGGTGCGCGGCGCCGGCAACGGCCTCGCCAAGCTGTTCGAGCGTTTCCTCGACGATCCCGCTGGCGACGCGCTCATCGTGGTCGAAGGCGGCGATCTGGCGCGCGGCACCGGCCTGCGCAAGCTGTTCGAGGGCGCCGACAACGCCGCCGCCATCGCCTGCTATGGCGACAGCGCGCGCGACCTCCCCGATGTTATCCGCGACGCGCTGCGCGCCGAGGGCCTCGCCATCGCGCCCGATGCGCTGGCCGATGCCGCGTCGCGGCTGGGCTCCGACCGCGGCGTCACCCGCCGCGAATTGGAAAAGCTCGCGCTCTACGCCCGGGGCCAAAAACAGATCAGCCTGGAAGATGTCCGCGCCGTGCTCGGCGACGAGGCGGAAGTGCGGGCCGAGGAAGCGCTCGACGCCGCCGGCCAGGGCGACCTGAAGAAACTCGACCTCGCGCTGGAGCGGTTGTGGATCGCCGGCACCTCGCCGGCCGCGATCATCCGCATGGGGCTGTCGCATTTCCAGCGGCTGGCGCTGACCAAATCCGAGATGGAAAAAGGCGACACGCTCGATAACGCGCTGCGCAAGCTGCGCCCGCCGCTGCATTTCATGCGCCAGGCCGCCTTCAAGGCCCAGACGAGCATCTGGGATACCCAGCGCCTGCTCGAAGCCTGCGACCTGTTGCTGGAGACCGAGGCGCTGACGCGCACCACCGCCGTTCCGGCCGAAACCGTGACGGCTCGCGCCCTCTTCAATATCGCGGCGATGGCGCGGAGCAGAAGATGAACCCTCTCCCCCACAGGGGGAGAGGCAGGGTGAGGGGGTGGTGCCGCAGGCACCCCGAATAAATTTCTGCTATCCCTCTTTGCGTCTCCCCCTCACCCCGGCGCTCTCCCCCGGAGGGGGAGAGGGAGAATAGTTGTGCTCAAAATCCGCATCATCCCCTGCCTCGACGTGAAGGACGGCCGCGTCGTCAAGGGGATCAATTTCGAATCCCTGCGCGATGCCGGCGATCCGGTGGAGCAGGCGATGGTCTATGACGCCGCCGGCGCCGACGAGCTCTGCTTTCTCGACATCACCGCCTCCCACGAAAACCGCGGCACCATCCTGGACGTGGTGCGCCGCACCGCCGATGTCTGCTTCATGCCGCTCACCGTGGGCGGCGGCGTGCGCACGCTGGAGGATATCCGCGCGCTCCTATTGGCCGGCGCCGACAAGGTCTCGATCAACACCGAGGCGGTGCGCCGTCCCGAATTCGTCCGCGAGGCGGCCGAGAAATTCGGCAGCCAGTGCATCGTCGCCGCGATTGATGCCAAGAGTGTACGGGAGCATCGGCCAGGAGAAGTGGAAGCCGGTTCTCCGTCCGGCCGTGCGACCCAATTTGAGGTCTTCACCCATGGCGGCCGCAACGCCACCGGTATCGACGCGATGGAACATGCGAAGAAACTCGTGGAATACGGCGCCGGCGAGATATTGCTGACCTCGATGGACCGCGACGGAACCAAGATCGGCTACGACATCCCGCTCACCCGCGCGGTGTCCGACGCGGTTCCGGTTCCCGTCATCGCCTCGGGCGGGGTGGGAACGCTGGAGGATCTCGTCGCCGGCGTGCGCGACGGCCATGCCAGCGCGGTGCTTGCCGCCTCGATCTTCCATTTCGGCCAGGCGACCATCGCCGAGGCCAAGGCGGCGCTGGCGAAAGCCGGATTGCCGGTGCGCCCCGCATGAGAGAAGATGTCGTCATGGAAGAGCCGCCGCGCGTCGCCATCGTCCGTTCCTACCGGCCCAGCTTCGGCGCTCCCAATGCGCGCGCGGTGAACGCGCGCCCGGTGCAGCTGCGCAAGCGCATGAGCGCGGCGGACGCCTTCCGCTCCACGGTGCTCGAATGCCTCGCTCAGGTCGGCGGCAACGCGCCGGCGATCCGCGCCCGCGATCCGGAAGGCGTGCACCAGTTGCGCGTCGGCCTGCGCCGGCTGCAGATGGCGCTGAAATCCTTCGGCGCGGAAACGCCGGAGCTCAAGGCGCTGGGCAAGCGCGGCCGCGCCATCGCCGATGCCTTCGGCCCGGCGCGCGAGCTCGATGTCTTCGCCGACGAGCTCCTGAAACCCGTTCAGGCCAAATATGCCGATCACGAATCCTTCGCCGCCTTCGTGCTGGCGCTGCGCCATGCGCGGGGCGAGGCGTGGGATGACGCGCTGGCCGAGATCCTCAATCCCGATTTCGGCGCCTTCCTGAACGATGTCGCCGCCGCCGCCGAGCAGATCCCGCGCGACGGCCGCCGCATCGGCAAGGTCAGCCGCAAGGCGCTCGACGAGCATTGGAAGATCGCGAAGAAGCGCGGCGGCAAGGTCAAGAAGGTCTATGACCATCGCACGCACAAGCTGCGCATCGCGCTCAAGAAGCTGCGCTACGCGGCGGAGTTCTTCGCGCCGCTTTATCCGCGCCACAAGACTGCGCGCTACATCCGTGTGCTGAAGGACCTGTTGGACCGCATGGGCGAGGCGAACGACGTGCACGGCCTGTCGGATGCGCTGGGCCGCATCGGCAACGCCGCCGAGCTGCGCTTCGCCGCCGGCGCGGTGTCCGGCTGGCACGCGTCCCGGGAGAAGCGCCTGACGAAAAAAGCGATGAAGGACTGGAAGGGCTTCAAGAAGCTCAAGCCGTTCTGGGATTGAAGAGGCGCCCGCGCTCAATCCAGACTGTCATGCCCGCGTAGGCGGGCATCCAGGCGGTATCGAGCATGCCACGTGACCATCGCTACTTCGTCTACATCATGGCGAGCGGCCGCAACGGGACGCTCTATGTCGGCGTCACGAACGATCTGATCCGGCGGTCATATGAGCACCGCGAAGGACTGGTCGAGGGGTTCACCAAGAAACACGGCGTGAAGATGCTTGTCTGGTTCGAGGAGTTCCAGGATGTTCGTGATGCGATTGGCTTTGAAAAGCGCCTCAAGAAGTGGGAGCGGAAGTGGAAGCTTCGGCTTATCGAAGAGGTCAATCCCTCATGGGCCGATATAGCGTGCAATCTTTGAGCGGTCGGTTTGTCGTCGCCAAATGATCGGTAGCCGTACGGTCGGCTCTGGATGCCCGCCTGCGCGGGCATGACAGAAATACATTTGTCATGCCCGCGCGGGCGGGCATCCAGAGCAGCCTCTCAGCGCTCCCGCAACGCCACATTCATCTCCGCGATCTTCGGCGCGCCGTCCGCGCCCACCGCCAATATCAGCGCCCCCGACAGATCCAGCTTCTCCGGCATCGCCGTCGCCATGTCCCATCCCGTCGCTAGCGTATAGGCGCTGCGCAGCACGCCGCGATGCGCGAACGCGATGGCGTCGCGCTCGTCCCGCGCCACGTCGCGGATGAAATCGGCCACCCGCGCCAGCAGGGCCCGCGTGCTCTCCCCGCCCTTCGGCGTGAAGTCGATCGCGCTTCCCGCCCGCGCGAACGCATCGGCGCCGTCGCGCGCCAATATCTCCTCCCGCGTCAGCCCTTCCCATTCGCCCCAATGATGCTCCGCCAGCCGCGCGTCCGGCACCGCGTCGGAAAAGCCGAGCAGCGCCGCCGTCTCCCGCGCCCGCCCGAGCGGACTGGTGAAGGCGCGCGCCTGCGCGAAGCCCTCCGGCGGCAAGAGCCCCGCCATCTTCTCGCGCCCGGCCGCCGACAGCGGCATGTCGATGCTGCCCTGGATGCGGCCTTGCGCGTTCCACTCGGTCGGCCCGTGGCGCAGGAATGCGATGCGCAATTTGTCTTCCTTCAAGGTTCATGCACGATGGCGGCAGCGATATCACAAGACGGAAGCCCATGCGCCGCGTCGTCGACAAGTCGAAGCCCGAGGACTTTCCCCCCAACGTCCAGGCGATCTTCAAGCGGTCCGCGCCGTGCTCGGCCTGGCTGAACCAGGAGCTGCTGGAAGTCGACGTCGAGGAAGGCTGGGTCAGGATCGGCTACGATCTCGGCGAGCCTCATTTCAACCGCTTCGGCGCGCTGCATGGCGGGGCCATCGCCTGCGTGATGGACGATGTGCTGGCGGTCGCCGCCGGCTTCGTCGCGCAATGGGGCGAGATCGCGCCGACGCTGGAGATGAAGGTGAGCTATCTGAACCAGGGCGCCGCCGGCCGCCACATCGCCGAGGCCAAGGTGATCAAGCGCGGCCGCACGGTCAGCTTCCTCGAAGCGAACCTGGCCCGCGCCGACGGCAGGATCATCGCGACCGCGACCGCCACGATCATGATTGCGCCGCTGAAGCGGCCCGAGGGTGCGAAGAAGGGCTAGTTTCGCAAATCCGAAGTCCGGTGATTTGAAAAAATGATGTCATGCCCCGCGAATGCGGGGCACCCAGTTGACGCTTGCACCGCCAGTGCAAGGTTTCACCTGGATCCGCCGCATTTGCGGCGGATGACAGCTTCTAAGATGGCGAGAGACCGGGAAATCTAAACCTCGAACTCCGCCACCACCGGCACGTGGTCGGACGCCTTCTGCCAGCCGCGCATCTTGGTCACGATGGTCTGGCCTTTCAGCCCGCCCTTCAGCGCCGGGCTCACCCAGATGTGGTCCAGCCGCCGGCCCCGATTGCTTAGCTGCCAGTCCGCCGCGCGATAGCTCCACCACGAATAGCTCTTCTCCTCGGCCGGCACGAATTCCCGCGTCACATCGGTCCATTCGAACGCCGCCTTCGCCTCGCCCAAAAGATTGGTCTCGACCGGCGTGTGGCTGACGATGTCGAGAAGCTGCTTGTGGCTCCACACGTCGTGCTCCAGCGGCGCCACGTTCAAATCGCCGACCAGGATCGCCGCCGCGCCTGTCCGGTCGCCGCGCCGCGCGAAGTCGCGTTCCATCGCGCGCAGGAAATCGAGCTTGTGCGCGAATTTCGCGTTGACCTCGGGATCGGGCACGTCGCCGCCGGCCGGCACGTAGAAATCGTGCAGCTCGACGCCGTTTTCGAGCGTCACGCACATGTGCCGCGCATGCCCCTCGCGGCAGAAGCCCAGCACTTCGGTCTTGCGGAACGGGATCTTCGAGAGCACCGCGACGCCGTGATAGCCCTTCTGCCCGTTGATCGCCTGGTGGACATAGCCGAGCTGCGCGAACGGCTTTGCCGGAAACAGCCCGTTCTCGACCTTGGTCTCCTGCAGGGCGACGACGTCGGGCTGGTGCTCGCGCAGGAACCGCGCCAGCAGCGGCGCGCGCAGGCGGACGGAGTTGATGTTCCAGGTGGCGATCTTCACGAGGGCTCGCGATGGATGAGAGACCCACAGGTGACGGTTCCGGCGCGGGAAGACAAGGGCTTCCTTGCGCGCCCGGTCACGGCGCGGTTCAACGGTCTAGTGGGACCTATGTAATAGTGCTCTTCCGACCATGCGCCCTGTGCATGGCTCAATGCTGCAACGCACAAATATATAGTAATATCAATTAGTTATACAATGTAAATGGTTGTTTGAACGCTGAACGTTTTCGATTTCATTTATTGAACTTCAAGGAACGCCGCCTATATCGGTCGTGTCGGCAAAGGCCGGCAACGGATTTCGAAGCGGCGATACGGGGCCAAACCCACGGCGCCAAAGCAATAGGAGAGGCAGTCATGACCAACGTTACATCCCACGTCCCCGCGCAGCACTCGGCTTTCGGCGGCGCCGTCGCCAGTCTGTTTTCGGTCGCCATCCTGGTGATGGCCGGCGTCCTGACCTTCGCGGCTTTCGTGAACGTCTAAGACCCCGTCAAGAGCTTCGCCGGCGCGCTTTCGCTCCCCCCGAGCGGCGTTCCGGCAAGCGGCCAGCGGGCCTTCGGCGAAACCCCAATGCCGTCGAACAAGCCCAGCTGGCCATGTTCCACCCCCGCCCAGGCGACCATCGCGGCGTTGTCCGTGCAAAGCCTGGGCGGGGGTATTTTTGTCTGGAAGCCCTCGCGTGAGGCGAGCGCGGTGAGCGCCGCGCGGATCGCCCCGTTCGAGGCCACGCCCCCCGCCAGCACCAGGGCCGGCGCTGCCGCGTCGGGAAAATCGCTCCGAAAGCGCGTCATCGCCGCCGCCGTGCGGTCGGTCAGGATGTCGACCACGGCGGCCTGGAACGACGCGGCGAGCCCCGCCGTATCAATAGGTCCCGCATCGGCGATCAGCCTTGCCGCCGTCTTCAGGCCTGAAAAGGAAAAGTCCGCCCCCGCGCGCCCGCGCATCGGCCGGGGCAGGGCATAGGCCTTGGCATTGCCGCCCGCCGCCAGCGCCTCGATGCGCGGCCCGCCGGGATAGGCAAGGCCGAGCAGCTTGGCGACCTTGTCGAACGCCTCGCCCACCGCGTCGTCGATCGTCGTGCCATAGAGCCGGAACCTGCCGACGCCCTCGACCCCCAGAAGCTGGCAATGCCCGCCGGAAATCAGCAGCAGCAGGAAGGGAAATTCCACCCCCTCGGTCAGCCGCGCGGTCAGCGCATGCGCCTCCAGGTGATTGACCGCGACCAGCGGCTTGCCCGCCGCCAGCGCCAGCGCCTTGGCGGTCGTCAGCCCCACCATCACCCCGCCGATCAGCCCCGGCCCCGCCGTCGCCGCCACCGCGTCGAGCTCGGCGAGCGTCACGCCGGCGGCCGCCAGCGCCTCCTCGACGATCCCATCGATCCGCTCGATATGCGCCCGTGCGGCGATCTCCGGCACCACCCCGCCATAGGGCCGGTGCGCCTCGAGCTGGCTGAACACGATGTTGGACAGGATCGTCCCCGGCCCGGGGCCGCGCCCGCGCACCACGGCGGCGGCCGTTTCGTCGCAGCTCGTCTCGATGCCCAGGACCGTCAGGTCGCGCAAAGCGTTTGCACTCTTGATACCGTCACGCGCCGTCTCTAGACCGTTTGCCGTCATGCCGCAAAACCGCACCCTTCGCCTTGGAACCCGCGGCTCGAAGCTCGCTCTGGTGCAGGCCAACATGGTGCGCGACCGGCTGATCGCCAAGGGCGCGGCCTGCGAGATCGTGATCCTGAAAACCTCCGGCGACCGCATCCAGGACAAAAGCCTCGCCGATGCCGGCGGCAAGGGGCTGTTCGTGAAAGAGCTTGAAGACGCCCTTCTGAAGGACGAGATCGACCTCGCGGTGCATTCGATGAAGGATGTGCCGACCGCGCTGCCGCCCGGCCTTGCGCTCAGCGCCTTCCTCGAACGCGAGGATCCGAGCGAGGCGTTTCTGTCGAACACGGTGAAGTCGCTGGCCGATCTGCCGCACGGCGCCCGCCTCGGCACCTCTTCGGTGCGCCGCCGCGCCCAGGCGGCGCGCCTCCGCCCCGATCTCGACATCGTGCTGCTGCGCGGCAATGTCGATACGCGGCTGAAGAAGCTCGACGACGGCGCGATGGACGCGATCTTCCTCGCGTTCGCCGGCCTCAAGCGCCTCGGCCTCGCCGCGCGCGCGACCCAGGTGCTCGATCCCAAGGATTGGCTGCCGTCGCTGGGGCAGGGCGTCGTCGGCATCGAGATCCGCGAAACCGACACCCAGGCGCGCGAAGCGACCGGCCTGCTCAACGACGAGCCGACCGAACTCGCGCTGACCTGCGAGCGTGCCTTCCAGGCCGCGCTCGACGGCTCCTGCCGCACGCCGATCGCCGGCCTGGCGGCGCTCGACCGCCTTGTGCTGTCGTTCGACGGCGAAGTCCTGTCGCCCGACGGACGCGCCTTCCACACGACGTCGTTCACCGTCGTGCTCGGCCACAACCCCCGCGCCGAAGCCGAAACCGCCGGCCGCGAAGCGGGCGAAGCTTTAAGGCCCCGCGTCGCGCAATGGCTGGCGCTGTAGTTTCAAAATATCAAAATATATAGTGTCATCCGCCGCGAATGCGGCGGACCCAGGTAACACCACATCTTCGCGCGTCACCTGGGTAGCCCGCATTCGCGGGCTATGACACTCTTGTTTCATGCGCGTCCTCGTCACCCGCCCGCTCGACGACGCCGAGGAAACCGCCGTGCTCCTGCGCGCGCGGGGCCACGTCCCGCTCGTCGCGCCCTTGCTTCGCGTGCGCTACCACGACGGCCATCCGCTGCATCTGGAGGGCGTGCAGGCGATCCTCGCCACCAGCGCCAATGGCGTGCGCGCCTTCGCGCGGCGCAGCTCGCGGCGCGACTTTCCGATCTTCGCCGTCGGCGCGCAGACCGCCGAAGCGGCGCGCGCCGCCGGCTTCGCCGATGTCCGCGACGCCGACGGCAACGCCGAAGCCTTGGCCGCCGCCGTGCGCGGCTGGGCCAAGCCGCAGGACGGCACCTTGCTCCACGCCGCCGGCGCCGAGGCCGAGGGCCGGCTCGCAAGCGCGTTGCGGGCGGCCGGCTTCACCGTGCGCCTTGAAGTGCTTTATGACGTGCCTGTGACGGAAGAACTTCCCGCCGCCGCCCACGCCGCGCTGCAAGCCGGCGAGATCGACGCCCGTCCTGCTGTTCTCCGCCCGCGGCGCCCAAGCCTTTTCGGCCTGCATTGCCAGAGTAAATCTGCAACCGGCCTGCGTCCGCCTCATCGCCTGCTGCATCAGCGAAGCCGCCGCCCGGCCGCTTGCCGGCCTGAATTTCAAGGCGATCCGCATCGCCGCGCGCCCCAACCAGGCCGCGCTGCTCGACGGCCTCTCTTAGCGCCGCCATACTTGGCCGCATGAGCGCCGCCGATTCCTCCGGTCCGCACACCGTGCACGTCGTGCATCCGCCGCCGCCGCGCTTTGCCGGCGCGGGGGTGGTCGTCGCGCTTTTGGTTCTGGCCGTCGTCATCGCCGGTGCGTTCCTGCTGTTCTGGCAGATGAACCAGGACAAGGCGGCGCCGGCGGCACCGGGCGAGGTCGCGCTGCTGCGCGAGCGTCTCGCCGCCGACGAAGCCCGCCTCGCCGCGCTGGAGAAACCCAAACCCGATGACGGCGCCGCGGCGGCGCTCGCCCAGGCCCAGAGCGAGATCGCCACGCTCGGCGCCCGTGTCGGCAAGCTCGAAGCGACGCCCGATCCAGGGGCCGCCGCAAGGCTGGACGCCTCCGACCGCCGCCTCGCCGATCTCGATCTGCGCCTCGCCACGCTCGAACGCGGCGCGCAAGGCTCGGATGTGCCGCAGCGCCTCGCCGCCGTGCAGGCGGAGCAGGCCACGCTCGCCGCCCGCATTGCGCATCTTGAAAGCCTCGACGCCTCGGCCACGATGAAGCGCGCCGCCGCCGAGCTCGCGCTCGCCAATCTGGTGCGCGCCAGTTCGACGCGGTCGCCCTTCGCCGGCGAACTGGCCGCCTTCGCCGCCCTGATGCCGAACACGCCGGAGGCCGCCGACCTCGCGGCGATCGCGCCGCATGGCGCGCCGAACGAGGCTCTGCTGGCAGAGCGCTTCCCCGATACCGCCGCGCAGGCGCTGGCCGCCGAACACGCCGCGCGCGCCACGACCTGGCTGGGCCGTCTGTGGGCGAATATCGGCAATCTCGTCGTCGTGCGCCGCATCGGGGAGCGCAAGGGCCAGGACAGCGACGCCGTGCTGGCCCGCGCCGGGGCGCGGCTGAACGCCGGCGATCTCGACGGCGCCCTCGCGGAGCTGGACGGCCTGACGGGCGCCGCCCGCGCCGCCATCAAGCCCTGGCGCGACCAAGCCCGGGCGCGCGCCGCCATCGCGCGCGACACCGCCGGCCTCGCCCGCCGCATGGCGGCGCTGTTGGCGGCGCCGTGATCCGGCTCATCGGCATTCTGGTCGGCGCCGCGCTGCTCGCCATCGGCATCGTATGGATCGCCGACCGCCAGGGCGAACTCGTCTTTACGATCGACGCCTACGAGATCCATATGAGCGCCGCGGTTGCGATCGCGCTTGCCGTGCTTTTCACCGTCGTCGTCATCCTTCTGGCGCGGCTCATCACGACGCTCGTCACCGGTCCCGGCGCCATCGGCGCCTGGTTCAACGCGCGGCGCATGCGGCGCGGCAATGACGCGCTCAGCCAGGGCCTCCTCGCCATCGCCTCGGGCGACGCCGGCGAGGCGCGCCGCCATGCCGAACGGGCGCGCGGCATTCTCGGCACCCATCCGCTGGCGCTGCTGCTGCAATCGCAGAGCGCGCAGGTCGACGGCGACGCCGCCGCGCAGCGCCACGCCTATCGCGCCATGCTGCATCACGAACAGACCGAGTTTCTCGGCCTGCGCGGCCTCTTCCTGCTGGCGGCGCGCGAGGACCAGCCCGACCAGGCGCTGGTCTTCGCCGAGCGCGCGCATGCCTTGCGGCCGCGCGTGGCCTGGGCCGCGAACGCGCTGTTCGAACTCAAGGCGGCGCGCGGCGACTGGGCCGACGCGCGCAAGGTGTTGGAAGACCTCGCGCGCTTCAAGCTGCTGGAAGGTCCGGTCCTGCGCCGCCGCCGCGCCGTTCTGCTCGCCGCCGAGGCGCTGGAAGCCGACCGCCATGGCGCCACCGACACCGCGCTCGCGCGTGCCGAGGACGCGCTGGCGCTCGAGCCCGGCCTCGCGCCGGCGGCGATGCTGGCGGCGAAGAAGCTCGCGGCCGCCGGTAAGCTGTGGCGGGCGCAGGGCGTGGTGGAAGCCTGCTGGGCGGTGTCGCCGCATCCCGATCTCGCCGAGATCTACGCCGCGATGAAGCCGGACGAGAGCAACGAACAGCGTGTTGCGCGCCTTGTCGGCCTCGCCCATCTCAACCGCGATCATTTCGAGAGCCGCCTGCTCGAATGCGAAGAGGCGGTGCTGACCAGGAACTGGTCCGAGGCGCGGCGCCTGCTGGCGCCGCTCCTGGGCGATCACGCCAGCGCGCGGGTCTGCGCCTTGATGGCGGAGATCGAGGAAGGCGAGCGGGCCGACGCGACGCTCGCCCATGCCTGGCTCGCCCGCGCCGCGCGGGCGCCGCGCGACGCCGAATGGCGCTGCCGCCATTGCGGCATGGCGCAGGATGAGTGGTCGGCGGTGTGCCGGACCTGCTCGAATTTCGACACGCTGGCGTGGTCGGCGGGTGGCGAAGCCGTGCGCCCCGAAATCCTGCCCGCTCTTGAAACGCCGCCGCGCAAACTCCCAACCCCGAAACGTCCTGCCGAACCGGCGATGATCGTCTCGCTGCCCAGACCTCCAGACGATCCGGGACCGGGCGGGTTGGAGTATTGACGGTGTCTACCCTCCCCTTGAGGGCCCGTCTTTGCGCAACAGGCCCTCAAGGGGAGGGTAGGATATGTGCAACGCTTCAAAGCGTTCTACACTTGCTCAACGATCTTGGAGCCTACCATGCGTGTGTTCATCGGTATCGTCGTCATCTTCCTCGTGCTGCTCGGCGTCGGTCTCTACGTCTACAGCGCCCCCGACATCCCGCGCGCCGCGCTGGAAGCGAAATACGCGACGCCGCCGTCGCAATTCGTGACGCTGAGCTATCCCTCAACCCTGCCACCCGAGGATGTCGGATCAGGACCATCGGCGACTCTCGGCCCGTACATCGCCCGCGCCCATTACCGCGTCCGCGGCGCCACGAACGCGCCGATCCTGCTGCTCCTGCACGGCTCCAACGCCTCGCTGTTCACCTGGGAGCCCTGGTCGAACACGCTGTCCGACCAATTCCGCGTCGTCTCGGTCGATCTGCCCGGCCATGGCCTGACCGGCGCCACCGCCAACCACGATTACAGCCAGGCTGGCATGGCGGAATTCGTGCTCGCCTTCGCCGACAAGCTTGGCCTCAAGAGCTTCGCGCTCGCCGGCAATTCCATGGGCGGCGGTGTCGCCGCCCGCTTCGCCGAAGAACATCCCGATCGCGTCACCGCCCTGATCCTGGTCGATGCCGGCGGAATGCCGTCGCGCGCGGGCGACAGCCCGCCGCTCGCCTTCCGCCTGCTGCGCCAGGGCTGGCTGCGCCCGATCCTCGGCCATCTCGATCCCAAGCCGCTGGTCCGCGAGGCCCTGGCCGACGCCATCGTCCGCAAGAAGATCCTGACCGAGGCGATGATCGACCAATATGCCGACTTCGCGCGGATGGAGGGCTCGCGCGCGGCGACCGCCGAGCGCTTCGGCGAGGCCGACGATACGAGCTTCGTGAAGGACCATATCGGCGCCCTGAAGATGCCGGTCCTGATCCTCTGGGGCGAGCAGGACCACCTGATCCCGGTGTCGGCCGCCGCGACCTGGCACGACGCGATCCCCGGCTCCAAGGTCATCATCTATGCCGAGACCGGCCATATCCCGATGGAAGAACTCGCCGACCAGACCGCCCTGGACGTGCGCAAATTCCTCGGCGGGCCGGTCCGGATGGTGCCCGCGGCGGCGCCCGTCCGGCGCCACCGGGCCCATGCATAAGGGCGGCTGCGCGCTTTTGACCGCCGCCGGCCGGGGCGCCGCCAAAAGGACCGCTTGACGGAAGGATGTGAAATCCCGTCACATTTCGCGGATGCAGCACGAAGTACTGGCGCACACGGAAGATTTCGGCGGGCCGGACAACCACCAGCCCAACCGCGCCTGCCTGCCCGGGCGGGATGCGCCCTATGAGCACTACGCGCTGGGCAAGCCGTTTGACGAGATGTTCGCGCGCGACGGCACGGTGCGCCCGCACTACGCCGCGCTGGACGGGCGGCTGACGACGCTGCCGGCCGGCGAGCTTCTGCGCCGCCAGCAGGCCTGCGAGCTCTCCTTCCTGCACCAGGGCATCACCTTCACCGTCTACAGCGACAACCAGGCGACCGAGCGGATCATCCCGACCGATCTTCTGCCGCGCATCGTCACCGCCAAGGAATGGGCCCGCATCGATGCCGGCCTGCGCCAGCGCATCACCGTGCTGAACCTGTTCCTGCGCGACATCTATGGCGACGCCCGCGTGCTCAAGGACGGCATCGTGCCGCGCTCGATGATCTACGGTTCGAAACATTATCGCCGCGAGATGCGCGGCCTGCCCGTGCCGCACGGCGCTTATGTCAATGTCTGCGGCAGCGATCTGGTGCGCAACGAGGCCGGCGATTTCGTCGTGCTGGAGGACAATCTGCGCGTTCCCTCCGGCGTCTCCTACATGCTCGCCAATCGCGACGTGGTGCGCCGGGCTTTCCCCGCGGTGTTCCGCTCCACCGGCGTGCGCGCCATCGAGCATTATCCCAACGAGCTTCTCGCCACGCTGCGCAGCCTGGCGCCCTATCACGACGACGTCTCCATCGCGGTGCTCACGCCTGGCGTGTTCAACTCCGCCTTCTTCGAGCACGCCTTCCTCGCCCGCCAGATGGGCGTCGAGCTGGTGGAGGGGCGCGATCTTCTGGTCAACGACAACGTCGTCTATGCCCGCACGACGAGTGGCCTCAAGCGCATCGACGTGATCTACCGCCGCATCGACGACGATTTCGTCGATCCGCTCATCTTCCGCGAGGATTCCTCGCTCGGCGTGCCCGGCCTGTTCAACGCCTACCGCGCCGGCAACGTCGTGGTCGCCAACGCGCTGGGCACCGGCGTGGCCGACGACAAGGCGGTCTACGCCTATGTCCCGCGCCTCATCCGCTATTACCTGTCGGAAGAGCCGATCCTCGACAATGTCGAGACCTATCTGTGCCGCGAGGAGAAATCGCTGTCCCACGTCCTCGCCAATCTCGACAAATTCGTCGTCAAGGCGGTGGGCGAGTCGGGCGGCTACGGCATGCTGGTCGGCCCGCACGCCTCGCAGAAGGAGCGCGCGGATTTCGCGGAAAAGGTCAAGGCCGATCCGGACAATTACATCGCCCAGCCGACGATCCAACTTTCCACCGCGCCGACTTTCGTCGACGGCGGGGTCGAGCCGCGCCATGTCGATTTGCGCCCGTTCATTTTGCATGGCGAGCACACCACCATCGTCCCCGGCGCGCTGACCCGCGTCGCGCTCAAGCGCGGCAGCCTGGTGGTGAATTCCAGCCAGGGCGGCGGCTCGAAAGATACCTGGGTGCTGAGCGAATGACGTCGCACTCCCACCCCGCCCCCCGCTGTCATGGCCCGCGAATGCGGGCCACCCAGGTGACGCCTGCCCCGTTTTGTCAGAGAGAGTTCGCCCCTCGACGTTCTCCATTGGAGAATATCTCACCTGGGTGGCCCGCATTCGCGGGCCATGACAACTCTTATTTTGATTCACGCGGAGCCGTGGAGGACGCGGAGTTCGTTCTCCGCGTCTCCGCGTCTCCGCGTGAAAGCCCCTTGCGCGTGCCGCAATGCTAAGCCGGGTCGCGGACAGCCTGTATTGGATGGCCCGCTATATCGAGCGCGGGGAGCACACCGCCCGCCTCGTCGCCGTCAAGCTCGAATCCATGGTCGAACAATCGCGCGAGGACGCCGACGCCGCCTGGCACCGCGTCGTCGAGGCGCTGTCGGGCGAGGAGTTCGCGCCCAAGGCGCACGACGCCTATGTCATCACCCAGGGGCTGGCCTTCAACCGCGTCAACCCGTCCTCGCTGGTCGCCTCGCTGCGTTTCGCGCGCGACAACGCCCGCCAGGTGCGCGAACAGCTCTCCACCGAAGTGTGGGAGCACCTCAACAAGCTCTATCTGCGGCTCTCGCCGGTCACGGCCGAGGCGGTGTGGGGCCATCACCCCGCCCGGATCTTCCGCGAGGCGCTGGAGGATTTCCACACGCTGGAAGGCGTCGTCTATTCCACGCTCAGCCACAACGAAGGCTGGTATTTCATCCAGCTCGGCCGCCATATCGAGCGCGCCCAGCTCGTCAGCCGCCTGCTCGATCTGCATTTCCGCAGCCTGCCCGGCGTCGCGGCGCCGAAATATTTCGACTGGCTGGTGCTGCTCAAATTCTGCTCCGCCTTCGAGCCTTATAGCCGCGCCTACACCGCCCAGATCCGGCCCGAGAAGATCGCCGAGTTCCTTGTCTTCGACGGCGAATTCCCCCATTCGGTGCGCTTCGCGGTCGACCGCGTGGTGGATTCGCTCGGCAAGGTCGCCGCCGCCGCCCCGCCGGCGCGCCGCGCGGTGGTCGAGCGCCTGGCGGGCCGGCTGAAGGCGACGGTCGATTTCGGCCAGATCGACGATCTGATGGGCGGCGGCATCGTGCCCTTCCTCGCCGACATCACGCGCCAATGCGAGCAGATCCACGAAAGCGTGCACCTGGCCTACATCTCCTACGGCGCGGAGACGGTGCTGTGAGCGTGATGCGCGATAACCTCTCCCGCTTGCGGGAGAGGTCGAAATTCGCGAAGCGAATTTCGGGTGAGGGGTGTGGCTGCGGGCCCTCACCCGGCTCGCGGCGCTCGCCGACCTCTCCCGCAAGCGGGAGAGGTTAGGAGCGGCCATGTATTACTCCATCCGCCACGTCACCCGTTTCCGCTACTCGGCGCCGATCCGCGAGTCGGTCATGGAACTGCGCATGCAGCCGCGCTCCGAAGGGCCGCAGTCGCTGCGCAGCTTCCAGATCACCACCAATCCGCGCGCCCAGCTTTATGCGTATACGGATTATCTCGGCAACGCCGTCTATCACTTCAACGTGCTGCGCGACCACGAGGAGCTTCGCATCGAGGCCCAGGCCGTCGTCGAGATCGCCAGCCAGCCGCCGCTCCCCGGCGCCGCCGACGCGCTCGAATGGGGCCGCTACAATCCCTACAACCTCTCCGACGAGCAGTTCGATCTGCTCGAACCCTCGACCTTCGCGCATATGACGCCCGGGCTGCGCGGCTTCATCGCCGCCCACGCGCTGGAGAAGCCCAGGGGCGATCCCTTGACCGCGCTGCGCCATCTCAGCACCACGATCCACGACGCCTTCGAATACAAGCCCGGCATCACCGACGCGTCCTCGCCGATCGAGGTCGCGCTCAAGGAACGGCGCGGCGTCTGCCAGGACTTCGCCCATATCATGATCGCGGTCGCGCGTTCCTGGGGCATCCCGGCGCGCTACACGTCGGGCTATCTCTACCATCGCGGCAGCCGGCAGGACCGCTCGGCCGACAACGCCACCCATGCCTGGGTCGAGGCCTATCTGCCCAGCCTCGGCTGGATCGGCATCGACCCGACCAACGACATCGTCACCGGCGAGCGCCATATCCGCGCCGCGGTCGGCCGCGACTATGCCGACGTGCCGCCGACGCGCGGCACCTACAAGGGCGGCGCGGAGAGCGAGCTTGCGATCTCCGTCGCGGTCGAGCCGACCCAGGCGCCGGTCCGCCACGAGGATTTCCTGCGCGTCGCCCGCCCGATGAGCGCGCCGCGCCCGACGCCCTCGATGCCCGAGCATCTTTATCACCAGCAGCAGCAATAGGCGGCCCGCCTTGACTGGGGCGGCGACTTGACCGCCAACTATGCAAAATAACGGGTTTTGGGGGCGCCATGCGGTTGAGGACGGTTTGCGCAGGTCTGTGCGCGGCGGCCTGGCTTTGGGCGCCGCCGGCCCTCGCCGCGGATAGCGGCCTGCGCAAGGCCGGCAACATCTTGAACATCGCGCTTCCCGTCGGCGCGGCGGGCGTGGCGCTGCTGCATCGCGACTGGAAAGGGTTCGGCGAGTTCGCCGTGGCGGCCGGCCTGACGGTCGGCACGACCTACGCCCTGCAGCAGCTCGTGCGCATAAGGCGGCCCGACCATTCGGATTTCCATTCCTTCGCGCCACCCGAATTGGCGCTGGCGGATTCCTCGGCGGATTTTCTGTGGGACCGCTATGGCTGGCAGTACGGGCTGCCCGCCTATGCCGCGCGGTTCGTGTCGAGCTATGCGCTGACCGACAACAAGAAGAACCATTGGTACGACACGCTGGCCAGCGCCGCGGTCGCCTATGGCTTCAACTACGCCGTCGTGACGCGCTATCACCCGCAACGCTACCGCCTGAGCCTGGACGCGGCGCCGAACGGCGCCAGCCTTCGCTTCGTCATCCAGTTCTGAGGCCGCCGTGAGCGCAAGACTTCTGCTCGTCGTGCTGCTGGCCCTGGGCGCCGGCGGCTGCTCGGTCAACCGGGTGATGGCGCTGACCTCGCCCGACTGGATCATCGCCGGCCTGGGGCTGCCGCAGCGCGGCTTCGCGACCGACTCGCTGTTTCCCGACGACGGTCCGCCCGGGCGGTACCCGCCGGACGGCACGTTGCGGCAGCCTGACGGCGCGCAGGCGCCGCAATTCTGCGTCGCCCGCGGCTATGTCCCGGGCACCGCGAACTACGATCGCTGCGTGGTTTCGGTGAAACAGAATTTGCGCCGGCAGGGGCCTTGATCCAAAATCGGCACTGGCCGCTCGCGGCGGGCGGCAAACGCGATTGGGGTTGGACACGCGCGATGAAGACACGCATCGGAATTTTGGCGATCGCAATGGCCCTCGGCCTGGCCGGATGCAGCGACTTCGCGCCGTTCGGCGACGAGGACGACGCGGCCGCGACGGTGGCGCCGAACGGCTGCACGGCACAGGGCTGTCCGCAGGCGCCGCGCTTCTGCCAGGCGCGCGGCTATCAGCCGGACACCGACGCCTATCGCCGCTGCGTCGTCTCGGTGGAGCAGAACCTGCGCAAGGGGCAATAGGTCTTAACTTCGCTGTCATCCCGGCCGAGCGGAGCGAGAGCCGGGACCCATCGCGGCGCCGCGCGATGGGTCCGTCGATACGCGCGCCGACTTGTCCAACAGCGCGCGCGAAAAACCGCTGCCCGATCAACGGGCTGAAAATCGTGATCGTGGATAAGACGATTTTCCTGGTTTTGGCCTTGAAACCGGCCATGTCAGAGACAACATTCCTGGCATGAACGACCAAAAGGCTGTCGAGCCGAAACCGAACGAACCGCGTCCCCGCTTTGCCGCCGGCATCATCGAAGCGCGCCTCGAAGCGCAGCTCGATATCCTGACCGAGGGCATGCGCGACGCGCTGAAGCGCGCGAACACCATTCCGCTCAACTACGACGAGAACGGATTTCTCCGCAGGGCCGAGTTCGAGAACGCGATCAACGTCGCCAAGACTTCGGCCGGCCTCGTGCTGGCGCTGGCCAAGCTCAACGGCCGGTTCAACCACGACATCAATGTGCGCCGCGTCGCCGACGACCCCCCACCCCCTCCCGAGAGTTGAGGTTCAATTGGGCAGGCGCACCGGGCGTCCGCGCGGCGCACCCTTGGGAAACCGCAACCGCCTCCGCCACGGCCGCTATGGCCGCGCCGCCCTGGCACGCCGCGCCGAAGTGCGCGCGCTCATCACCGCGGCGAATGCGCTCATCGTCCAGATGGAGATGATCGGCCGCGCCCGTCGCGCCGTCGCGGCGAAGCTGGCGGCTATTGCTTCGCGAAAGCCGCAAGCCGTTCCGCGACCTGCGGGATCAGGCTCGCCCAATCGCCGAATTTCTCCGGCGAATAGACCTGCGTCTTGCGGTACCAGGGATATTCGTCGGTGCCGAGCTGCGGCCAGGTACGGCCCGCCGTCAGGAACCACACCTCCGTTCCCACCGCCGCGGCGTTCGCGGCCGCCGCCGTCGGCGCGCAGATCGCCAGATCCACCGCCGCCGAAAGCGCCGCCGCGCCGTCGATGTCGTCCTTCAGGTCGACGTCGAGGGCATGGATCTCAATTCCGAATTTCTCCCGCACGGAGGCGATCTCGGCCGCCGCGTCGCCATATTGCAGGTTGACGAAGGTGACGCCTTGCGTCCTCAGGATCGGCTCCCACATGTCGAGCGCCGAATAATATTTTGCCCGCTTGGCGGCCAGCATCATCGAACGCCAGCAGATGCCGATATAGGGACCGGCCCCCTTCGCCTTCAGCGCGGCGCGGAAATTCGCGACGCGGCCCTGGTCGGGAAGGATGAACGCCTCGTGCGGGAAATCCTGGATGTCCTTGCGCAGATACCGCAGCGCCGAGCCCATCGGCGCCCAATAATCCGGCTCCTGGCTGTCGGTGATGAATTTCATGAAGCGCAGCGGCTTGTTGCCGTCGGCATCGATCAGCGTGCGGTCGTCATAGGCGCCGACCTCGGCATTGGGAAAGGAGCGCTGGAACAGCGGCACCAGCCTCGGATCGACCGCGATCTGCAGCAGGCCGGTGTCGCCGACCATGCGCGCCAGGTCGGGCAGGATGGTGGCGAACATGAACTCGTCGCCCAGCCCCTGTTCGCCGACGACCGCGATGCGCTTGCCCAAAAGGTCCTCGCCCTGCCAGAGCGGCGCCTTGATGAGATGATTGGTATAGGCGCGGAAGCGCGGATTGTTGCGGATCTCGAATTCGCGGAAGCCTTCCTCCAGCCGTCCCATGCCGATCAGGCAGATGGCGCGCGAATGCGCCGTCTCGAGCTTCTCGCTCGGATCCGTGACATGGGCGAGCGCGGTCTCGTAGGCGGCGAGCGATTCCTTCAGCATGCCCAGATGCGCATAGGCGTAGCCGAGATTGTGGTGCAGCCGCGCGAATTTCGGATCGAGGCGGACGGACTCGTTATAGAAGACCAGGCTCTCCTCGGCGCGGCCTTCCTCGGCCAGGACGGTGGCCAGCGCGTTCCACAGGATCGGCTCCTGCGGCATGCGGAAGATCGCGGCGCGCAGCGTCTCGATGGCGCGTTCCGGCTCGCCCATGTCGCACAGCACCGAGCCCAGATTGTTGTAGCCGAGCGGGCTTTCGGGACAGGCCTCGATATAGAGGCTGAACATCCGCGCCGCGCCGTCGATCTGCTTCAGGTTCCAGGCGATCAGGCCCAGATTGATCAGCAGTTCCGGATCGTCCGGGTCGAGCTCGAAGGCGCGTTCATAGGTGACGAGCGCCTTGTGGATATGCCCCATGCGCTCCAGCGCCATGCCGAGCACGTGATAGGCCTTGGAATTGGTCTCGTCGATGCCGGTCGATTCCAGCGCGAGCTGGCCGGAGCGGACGATGTCACCGCGGCGCCACGCCTTGATCGCGCGCCGCAGCATGCCGTTGGACGTCTTGCGCGCGACGGCCGCGTCGACTTCTTCCTGCAGCATTTCGAGCTTGGCGAGCGCCTGGAATTTGGCGTCCATGCCGACGAGACGTTCCATCGAAGGGATAGGGGCTGGCTGCGCCATGGCGGTTTTCCCGGATTTTCCGCCACGATTAAGACCCGGGTATGCCTAATCCCGGGTAAACGCAAAGCCGCGGATCGCAAGCGGTTTGTTAACCACGCAAGGGTTAGCCTCACGGCGATCGAACGTGCGCCGCGCACGCTGGGAGACGAGAACGATGCCGCTGAAACTGTCCTTGAAGCCTGGCGAGAAATTCGTGCTCAACGGCGCCGTGCTGACCAATGGCGACAAGCGCACCAGCCTCGTCATCCAGAACAAGGCCTGCGTCCTGCGCGAGAAGGACATCATGCAGCCGCACGAGGCGACCACGCCGGCGCGCCGCATCTATGTGCCGATCATGATGATGTACCTCGATCCCGAGGCGACCGAGCAGTACTACAACGAATTCGCGCTGCGCATGACCGAGTTCATGGGCGCCATCCAGAACCGCCAGACGCTCTCCACCTGCATCGAGATCAGCCGGGACGTCATGGCCGGGGCCTACTACAAGGCGCTGATCTCCTGCCGCAAACTCTTCGACTTCGAACAGGAACGCTTGAGCTATGACCCTGAAAGCCTACCAAAACACGCAGCGGGTTACTGAAGACCCGCGTTCGACCGAATACCGGCTGTTCGGCCAGGTCACCGGCGCGTTGATCGAGGCGCAGCAGCGCGGCATCGCCGGCGGACCGCTGGCCGAGGCGATCGACTGGAACCGCACGCTGTGGCGCACCCTCGCCGCCGACTGCATGGACGACCGCAACGCGCTGACCACCGATGTCCGCGCCAAGATCGTCTCGCTCTCGCTGTGGGTGACGAAATATTCCAAGCAGGTGACGCGCAACGGCGCCTCGCTCGATCCGCTCATCCAGGTCAACCGCACCATCATGCAGGGCCTGCAGGGCGCGGCCTGAAGAAAGCCCGCGCAAGGGATAGCCTGGGCAAGGCCGGCGCAAGCCGGCCTTTTCCGTTTCTGCCGGGCGGCAAAATATGCCTAACGCACCCGGTCCGACCCCGGGACAATATCAAGCAAGATCAATCACTTAAAAGGTTTCCGCCGGTCCATTTTCTGGCATGGCGCTTGCGAAATCCTCCGCCGGGGGCGCTTGCGCCCTAGACGTGCAGAACGCCGTCGCCCACCAGAATGGAATGGAGACAACAATGTCCTTTAGCGTCAACACGAACAGCGGCGCCCTGGTCGCGCTGCAATACCTCAACGCCACGCAATCGCAGCTCACCACGACACAAAACGCGATCAACAGCGGTCTTAAGGTGGCATCCGCCAAGGACGATGGCTCGACCTACGCCATCGCCCAGAATCAGCGCGGATCGGTTGCCGGCTACTCGGCCGTGACCGACAGTCTCAGCCGTGGCTCGTCCGCGATCGATGTTGCGCTTTCCGCGGGACAGTCGATTTCGGATTTGCTCATCCAGCTGAAGACCAAGGCGCTTGCCGCGGCCGACTCCTCGCTGGACACCGCCAGCCGCCAGGCCCTCAATCAGGACTTCGTCGCCCTGCGCGATCAGATCACGACCATCGTGAAGAACGCCGTGTTCAACGGCGTCAATCTGGTCGACGGTTCGACGAACCAGATCACGGCCCTGGCATCCTCGGATGGTACCCGTCGCATCACGACCTCCGCCCAGAACCTTGCGCTTTCGGGCACGATCGTGACGCTCAAGACGACCAACACGATCTCGACGCAGTCCAAGGCCTCGTCGCTGGTCGCCACCATCCAGGCGTCGCTGACCAACGTGAACTCCGCTCTCGCCAAGCTTTCCGCCGGCGCGAAGAAGTTCTCGATTCAGTCGACCTTCACCAGCAAGCTCTCCGACACGCTGACCGCCGGTATCGGCCAGCTGGTCGACGCCAACATGGCGCAGGAGAGCGCGATGCTGCAGTCCTTGCAGGTCAAGCAGCAGCTCGGCGTACAGGCCCTCGCGATCGCCAATCAGGCGCCGCAGACCATCCTGTCGCTCTTCAAGTAGTGGGGAATTTGCGTGCGAGAGCGGCGCGGGAGACCGCGCCGCTCTTTTTTTGTGCCCCGACCGGCAAGACTTGCCGCCCGCGCCGGCAAGTTTTGCCGCCGCGAAGGAAGAAAATGCCTAACGCGGACAATGCGCGTCAAATTTTACCGGGCAGGGATTTCCGGGCGCGCTTCGCAATCGATGGTTAGAAATTCCTGAAGCCTCTCCGGCATGGCCCTTGCCAACGGGTAAGGGCGGGCAAAAAGCCCGCGAGCAAAACGCTCGACCCACACCAGAACGGAGACAATCATGTCTTTCAGCGTCAACACCAACAGCGGCGCCCTCGTCGCGCTGCAATACCTCAACCAGACCCAGTCGCAGTTGAACACCACCCAAGCCGCGATCAACAGCGGTCTCAAGGTCTCGTCGGCCCGCGACGATGGTTCGACCTACGCCATCGCGCAGAACCAGCGTGGCGCTGTCGCCGGCTACGCCGCCGTCACCGACAGTCTCAACCGCGCCACCTCGGCGGTCGATGTCGCGCTGTCCGCCGGACAGTCGATCTCCGACCTGTTGATCCAGCTCAAGACCAAGGCGCTGTCCGCCGCGGACTCTTCGCTGGATACGGCCAGCCGTCAGGCCCTCAACCAGGACTTCGTCGCACTGCGCGATCAGATCACGACCATCGTGAAGAACGCGTCGTTCAACGGCACCAACCTGGTCGACGGTTCGACGACCCAGATCACGGCCCTGGCGTCTTCGGATGGCACGCGTCGCATCACGACGTCGTCCCAGACGCTCGCGCTTTCGGGCACGATCGTCACGCTGAAGTCGACCAACACGATCTCGACCCAAGCCAAGGCCTCGACGCTCGTCGCCACCATCCAGGCGTCGTTGACCAATGTGAACTCCGCTCTCGCCAAGCTTTCCGCCGGCGCGAAGAAGTTCTCGATCCAGGCGACCTTCGCGCAGAAGCTGTCCGACACGCTGACGACCGGCATCGGCAACCTCGTCGACGCGAACATGGCCCAGGAAAGCGCCACGCTGCAGTCCTTGCAGGTCAAGCAGCAGCTCGGCGTCCAGGCTCTGTCGATCGCCAACCAGGCGCCGCAGACGATTCTGTCGCTGTTCCGCTAGGCCTGAGAGCGGCGGTGCGAAAGCATCGCCGCTCACAGCGGTTTCGAGGGAGCCGAAGAATCGGCCCTTCGCGCCCTGGGGCGTAGGGGACTTGTTGAGGGTGGGTAAAAAATGGAGCGGACGGCGTCCATCGGGGCGCCGTCCGTATCCTTTTTGGCGGGAAGTTCAGCGGCCGATCAGGCTGAAGCGGAAGCGGCGCGGGCTGGACTCATAGGCCGACGGCTTGCGCGTGTCGTCGAGCTCCAGCGCCGAGAGGATCAACTGGCAAAACAGCCGCCCACCGCTGACGCGGTGCGTCAGCAGGCCGAGCAGGCAGGCCGCGGACCGGTCGACCTCGACGCGGATACGCGTGGCATCGTCGCCGATCTCGGCCCAGCCTTCGGTCATGCCAAGGCCTTGCGAGGAAGACACCAGGAACGACACCGGCGCGCCATGCTCGACCGTCTGTCCGGCGAGATCGAAGCGTTCCGCCGCACGACCGCCATTGTGTGTGGTCAGGAACAGGCGCGAAAGATCGAACGCCTCGTCCAGAAGCGTGACATGGCCGAGACGCAGGCTGCCCTTGCCCCAGTCGGGCCAATGGAACGTCAGCTCGAAATCGATGCGCGGCTCGCTGGCCGAGAAGCGAAGCGTCTTCTCGATCGCGCCTTTCGGCGTCTCGATCCGGCCCGATACGACAACGTCGCCATTGCCCGCCGTCCGCAGGTGTGTGGCGGCCCAGTCGAGATCGGTTACCTTGTGCTCGCCGGGCGCTTCGAAGACGCAGTCGCCGCTGTACCAATCGGCCTGCAGCGCGATGTCGTCGAAATGGCCGTGCGGAACGCCGCCGAGCGACGCCTTCGCATGGCCCGCGAAACGGACGCCGTCGAGCGCCAGGCCGCGGCGGCGATCGAGACGGGTGGTCACCTGTCCCGTATCGATGGCGATGAATCGATCCTCGATCGCCGTGCCATCCGGATTGACAACCGCCGGCGCGGCCGGCGCGGCCCAACGCGCCTCCGCGTCACGGAGCCGGGCGCGGAATTTCGTCCACCGCGTCTCGGTGACATGCGTGCGGAAATCGCTGGCCCACAGCCAGCAAAGTTCTTTCCAGGCACTGTCGTCGGCATTCGCGACGGCCAGTCCGCAATAGATTCGCTCGCAGGCGGCGTTGACGCCCAGATCGTCGCGTCCCGTGACGGCCCAGCGCGCCACATTGTATTTGCGCTGCTTCTTGACCGGAATCGGGCCGGCCGCCGTTTCTAGACGAAGGTGTTGCCCGGCGCTCGCCGTATCGCGCAGCGAAAGCACGTCCGACGGCGCGACCAGCGCGAATTCGCCTGTCAGCCGCGCGAAGGCTTCTTCCATGCGCGTCCATTCGCTTTCGCCGCTCAGCTTCTCCTCGGTCTTGTAGCGGCCGGGCCGGAAGTCGAAGATCTCGGCGTCGCTGGCATAGATACAGAGCGCGCGCCGCCCGGGTGCCTGTTGCGAGCGGACATAGTCGAGATAAGCGTCGATGCCGATGTCGCGATGCACGAGGCGCTGCATCTTCTGGAACGCGACGGTGTTGGTCCACACCAGCCCGATGGAGCGGCCGTCCGCGCCCAGCGCCCGCTGCGGCAGATAGCGCGTCTCCGCCGGCCATTCCGGATGCGCCGTGCCGGGATTGTCCCAATCCATCGCCAGCGCGGAATAGCCGGCGTCGAGATAGAGGCCGACAAGTCCGGCGGAATAGGCCTGCTCGTTGACCAGCGCCAGCGTCGGCCGTGTGCCGAGTAGGCGCTCATAGACGTCGTTCCCGATGCGCAGATTGGCCTCGGTGACCCGCGCGGGCACCAGAGGCCCGATCATCTGCGAATAGCCCGAGCCGATCAGTTCGATGCGTCCGCTCGCGATCAGCGCGCGCGCTTGCCCGATCCATTCCGGATCGCGCCTGGCGATCTCTTCCAGCGTATAGCCGGTCGCTTCGATACCGATGGGGCCGAACTTTTCGGCAAGCCGCAGCAGCGGCCAGTAGCAACGCGCGATGACCTCGCCGCGCTGCTCGTCCTCGATGGAGGAGAAGGCGAGATTGAGATGAAACAGCGCAAAGAGCTGCAACGTACCGGCCGCCGCCGCCAGTTCACGACGTTGCAGCGGCGCGTTCACGCGGTCACGATCTTCAGGCAGGCCAGCGCGTCGTTCGCGGCCGCCAGCGCCGCCTCGCGCGACGGGCCGACCGTCAGCACCATCGCCGCGGACGGACGCTTGTCGCCGGCATCGGGAATGACGTCGCCCGGCTTGGCGGTCACGATCACGTCGGCGACGCCGCCGATCCGGCGCGCTTCCTCGGCGCCCTCGATCGCGACCACGCGCCCCGCCTTGGGAAAGGCATAGCGCTGGATCACGGGCGTGAAATGCTTCGGCTCGAGGTCTTCCGGCGCGACCGCTTCGCCGAGCGCGATGCGGATCGCCGCGCCGACGAAATCGACGCCGGTGTTGAGCGGGATCTCGCGGGTGCAGAAGAACCCGCCCGAAAGCCGCGCCGCCAGCTCGATGACATAGGGCTCGCCCTTGTGGACGACGATGTCGCCCTTGACGGTGCCGTTCGTGATGCCGAGCGCCGCGGCGGCCCGCGCCACGACGTCCTTGACCTTCTGCTGAAGTTCGGCCGGCAGATGGCTTGGCAGGTCGCCGCCATTCTCGATGAAGAACGGCGCATAGCGTTCGAGATATTCGTAGTTGCGGTCCGAGAAGCCCGGCGTGAAGCAGCGACCGTCGACGACCACGGATTCGGTGGAGACTTGCGGTCCGTCCAGATATTGCTCGACCATCACGCGCTCGCTGGGTGAATGGGAGCGTGCGAACGCGAACGCCTTGTCGAGATCGGCGACCTGGGCCACGCGCTGCACGCCGCGGCTGCCGCGCGAATCCGCCGGCTTGATCACCAGGTCGCGGCCGCGCTCGATCGCGACGCGTTGCAAGGCCTGCGGCGTCGGGATCTCGGCGAACCACGGTACCGGCACGCCGCATTCGGCGAAGCGCCGTTTCATCGCAAGCTTGTCGCAGGCGAGCTCCGCGCTGGCGAGCGAAATGCCGGGAAGGCGCAGGCGCTGTGCCACCGTCGCGGCGGTGATCGGCGCGTCGGCCGCGACACAGATCACGCCGTCGATCTTGCGGATCTTGCGGCTGTAGCGTTCGGCGGCGGCCGCCGTCTCGCTTGGGCCATAGACGTCCGCGATCAGGCAGGAATCGGCGAAGGCGAAGCCCGGCGCCTGCGGATCGCGGTCGGAGACGACGACGTAATGTCCCATTTCCTTGGCGCGCTTGGCGGCGTCGGCCGCCTCGATCCCGCCGGATACGATGAGAAGTGTTTTGCCCATCAGAAGTAGAGCCCGCCATTGACGTTGATGGTCTGCGCCGTGATGTAGGACGACGCGTCGCCGGCGAGAAACACGACGGCGTCGGCGACTTCCTCGGTACGGCCGAGCCGCTTCAAGATGATGCCTTCGGCCGCTTTCTGCACGCTCGCCGCCTGCAAACCCGCATTGCCCATGTCGGAGGCGATCAGGCCCGCCGCCACCACGTTGGAACGCACATGCGACGCCGCGCCGAACCGCGCGATGACCTGCGCCAGCGAGATCAGCCCGGCCTTCGATGCCGCGTAATGCGCCGTGCGCGGTCCGCCATATTGCCCGCTGACCGAGCCGATATGGACGATCGAGCCGCCGCCGGCCTCGGCCAGAAGCGGCAGGAACACTTGCGCGCAGACAAAGGGACCCTTGAGATTGGTCGCCAGGACCGTATCCCAGTCGCGGTCTTCGATCTTGTCGAAATCGGTCGGCTTGTTGATACCGGCATTGTTCACGAGGATTGATATCTTGCCGAAGGCGCGGGCATCGCGTGCTGCCGCTTCCACGCTGGCGCGGTCGGTGACGTCCATTGGCAGCGCCAGGGCGCGGCGTCCGGTCTTGGCGATGTCGGCGGCCACGGCGTCAGCCTCGTCGCGCTTCTCACGATAGGTGAAGACGATGTCGGCGCCGGCCTGCGCCAGGCCGAGCGCGATGGCGCGTCCGATCCCGCGGCTGCCGCCGGTGACGACGGCGTTCTTTCCGGCGAGCGAGAACCGGCTCATGCGCGGCCCGCCTTGCGTGCCAGCACGGCGCGCGCCGCGGCGGCGATGTGCGGCGCGGTCAGGCCATACAACTCGGCCAGTTCCTCCGGCTCGCCGGAAGCGCCGAACACGTCCTTCACGCCGACGAATTCGACGGGCGAGGGCCGCGAGCGCGCCAAGGCTTCCGCCACCGCGCTCCCTAGCCCGCCATGGATGTTGTGGTCCTCCGCCGTGACGAAGGCGCCGGTTTCTTCGGCGCAGCGCGCGAGAAGATCGGCGTCGATCGGCTTGATCGTCGCCATGTTCACGACGCGGGCGGAGATGTTCTCCTGCGCGAGAAGCTCCGCGGCTTGCAGCGCCCGCGCCACTTCGACGCCGCAGGCCACGATGGTGAGGTCGCGGCCGTCCCGGATGATCCGGCCCTTGCCGATCTCGAATGTGTGGTCGTCACCAAACAGCCGCTGGGATGCGCTGCGGCCGGTGCGCATATAGACCGGGCCGTCGAATTCCAGGATGGCGCGGGTCGCCAGCGCCATCTCGGTCGGATCGGCCGGCGAGATCACCGTCATGCCGGGAATGGCGCGGAACACCGCAAGGTCCTCGAGCGCCTGGGCCGAGCCACCGTCGGGTCCGACGTCGAGCCCGGGATGGCTCGCGACGATCTTGGCGTTGCGCCGCGCATAGGCGAGCGACAATCGCGCCTGCTCCACCGCGCGCAGGCAGAACACCGCGAAGGTCGTGACCACCGGGATGAATCCGGTCGCCGCCAGCCCGCCGGCCGCCGCCATCATGTTCTGCTCCGCGATACCGAATTGCAGCAGCCGTTCGGGGTGGCTTTTGCGGAAGTGATGCACGCCGGTGCCGCCGGCGATGTCGGCGTCGAGCACGACGACTTTGGGAAACTCGTCGGCGAGGGCGGATAGCGCCTTGCCGAACGCTTCGCGCAGCGAATCGCCGCTGGTGCCGATCAGGGCCGGAGCACTAGTGGACATCGAGGAGTTCCTTGATCTCGGCGCTCTTGGCGCCCAGCGATTGCAGCGCGTCCTCGGCCTGTTCGCGGGTCAGCTTCACGCTGCCATGCCAGGCCGCGATGCCCTCCATGTATTTCACGCCCTTGCCCTTGATCGTGTCGGCGATGATCACCGAGGGGCGGCCTCGGGTAACGCCGGCGCGGCGAAAGGTCGACAGGATTTCGCGAATGTCGTGGCCGTCGATCTCGGCGATGGCCCAGTCGAAGGCGCGCCACTTCGCGGCCAGCGGTTCCAGCCGCATGATCTCGGAATTGCGGTTGTCGCTTTGCAGCTTGTTGTAGTCGATGATGACGCAGAGATTGTCGAGGCAGTGATGCGCCGCGCACATCGCGGCTTCCCACACCTCGCCCTCCTGCAACTCGCCGTCGCCGAGCAGCGTGTAGACCCGCGCCGAACTGTTCTTCAGCTTCAGCCCCATCGCCATGCCGAGCGCGACCGAGAATCCCTGGCCGAGCGAGCCGGTGCTGGTCTCGACCCAGGGCAGGTCGAGCACGTGCGGATGGCCCTGGAAGGGGCTGTTCAGCTTGCGCAGGTTGAGCGCCGCCTTGGCGTCGCAGAACCCGTAATGCGCGCCGGCCGCGTACAGCGCCGGCGCTGCGTGACCCTTGGAGAGGACGAAGCGGTCGCGCTCGGGATCGTCGATCGCATTCGGCCAGAAGTTCAGCTCGGCGCCGAACAGGCAGGTCAGGATGTCGGCGCACGACAAGGCGCCGCCCGGATGGCCGGAGCCCGCGTGATAGATCGAGGCGATGGTGTGCCTGCGCACGAAGGCGGCCGCCTTCGCGAGCTGGTCTTCCAGATCCTGCGCCGCCGTGCGCGGCTCTTCTTCGCTGATGGACCGCAGGGTCAAGGCCATGGGAGCTCCTATGCGGCGGCGCGCGCCCGACTCATCAGGTCGGTATAGAGAATGATCTCGGCGCCCGGCGTCAGCGTGTTGACCTCCTGGGCGATCTCGCCGGCGAAGTCGCGGCTCATCACCACCACGACCCCGGGCTTGGCCGAGGCAAGGTCTTCGGGGCCGGTCAGAGTGCAACCATGCCGTTCGCCGACATGCGCTTTCAGGTGCTTGTCGACCAGGATCGCAAGCGAGCTGGCGTCGAACTTGCCGTGGGTCACCAGGCTGTCGAACAGCCGTCCGGCACCCCATATCGCGACGCGCCGGGGCGCCAGGCTCAGCAATTCGGTTGCCACCGCCGTCAGCGCGGCGAGATTGCGCGCGCGATTCGCGACATAGGTCGCGATCAGATTGCGGGCATATTCGACCTCATCGAGGTTGACGCCGCTGTTGGACGGCGCCTTGCCGTTCTTCTTGGCGACGAAGAACAGGTTGCTGCGGTCCTTGGCGTCCGGCCGCTCCAGGATCGTGAATCCGGACGCTTCGAGCATCCGCGTCAGCGTCGTTTCCGAGAAGTGATAGAGATGCTTGTCGATGAACCATTCCTCGACGATGTCGTCGCTGGCCAGAAGCGCGGTATTCGGCGCGTCCAGCACCAGAATGCCGCCGTCTTTCAGCACGCGATGATGATCGGCCAGCGTGCTGGCCGGATGGATCAGGTGCTCGATCGTGTGGCAGGAATGGATCGCGTCGAACCGGCCCGTCTCCAGCGCGACGTTCTCGATGCGCTCGCCGATCAGCTGGGTTCGTGGCAGGCCGGCGCAATTGGCGGCGACGCGCTCGTCGGGCTCGACGGCGATAAGATGCGCGTTCGGCGCCGCGGTCAGGAAGGCGCGGGCGAAGCTGCCGCGGTTCGAGCCCACGTCGAGCAGCGCGAAGTCGCTCGCGAAATCGCGATGCCGGCGCAGCGCCTCGACCGCGATCTGGGTGCGAAAGCCCTTGCCATAGCGGACATTGCCCCAATCGGCGCCGGCGGACACCGCCGCCGGTGCGCGCGCCGCGCGATCGATGCGCGGCAGGCTCTGCAGCAGCCCGCAGACCGAACACAGATAAACGGTCAGGCCGCGCGTCGATTTTTCCGGCTTGTAGATCGGTTCGAGCGCCGCGCGTTGGCAGAGCTCGCAGGTGTCGCTCATGGAATGGTCCGACGAAATATTCCGGTAACCATCATCGGCGCTTCTTGGTTAATAATTCATCACGTACTCGGCACGTTTTGCATAGCCGAGGCGCTCCATCATCCCGCCCGCGATGGCGTCGAACCGCGCGCGCTCGGCGGGCTCGAGCAGCCGGTCTTCCGGCCGGTTCACATTGTGCGGCCGGGCGAAGGCCGCGAAGGCCGCGTCCGAGAAGGGCAGGCCCAGGAAGTCGTAGACGCTCTTCACGGCGCCGGGCTCGTCATGCAGGTCTTCCAGGCGCACGAACATCTGCCGGCGGGCCGGCAGCCGCGCCAACTCGCTCAGGATGACGCGGTTCACCTCTGCCCAGTGCCAGCAGATGCGTTCGAACTGATCGAAGCTGCGAAAGCTCGGCGCCGCCGGATCGTCCCGGCGCGGCACCGGCCACCAGTATTTCTTCTCCGGCGGTGGCGCCGGCGCGCGGGCGGGATCGTCGTAATGGGCCTGAAGGATGCGCGTGGAACGGTCGTCGTAGCACTCATCGCCCAGCTTGCGGAAATAGGACCCGGCGACTTTGCGGCCGTCGCGCACGAGATGGACGAATTTGGCCGAGGGCAGCGCCTTCGCCAGCTCGGGAATGAGCCAGGACAGCTTGTTGGACGAATCGCCCCAATGGCGGGCTTCGCTGTAGCCGACCGCCGCGACATGGGTTTCGCCCAGGATCTTCAGGGTCTCCGCGGCATCGACAAGCCCGAGATAACGCCGCACCGCGAGCGGCTGGGCGATCTGGACCATGTATTCGTGATGGATCTCGACGCCCGGCTCCGCCGACAGCGCCTTGTGCAGCATCGCCGTGCCCGAGCGTCCGCTCGACACGACGAAAAAGGGGCGGGTGATGTCGCTCAAGGCTTTACCGCGACGATGCTGGTTTGTGCGATTTCCACGCCCATGGCGGCCCCTCGTTAACGCTCTTTTAGCCATAACGCATTTAAAAACGGTTAAGAGAGATTCAGATGGCCGACGCATGACCGCCTTACCGATCTTCATCGCCGAAGCCTCCAGCAACCACGATCGCGATCTTGGCCGGGCGCTCGCCTTCGTCGACGCGGCGGCGGATGCGGGCTGCGACGCGGTGAAGTTCCAGCTCTTCAAGATCGACCGCATGTTCGCCCCGGAAATCCTTGCCCGAAGCGAGAAGCATCGCGCACGCCGGCAATGGGAACTTCCACACGCCCATCTCGCGCCCCTGTCGGAACGCTGCCTGGCACGGGGCATCCAGTTCTCCTGCACGCCGTTCTATCTCGAAGCGGTGGAGGAACTCAGGCCCTTCGTCTCCTTCTACAAGATCGCATCCTACGAACTTCTCGTGACGCCGCTGCTGGAAGCCTGCGCCAGGACCGGCAAGCCCGTCGTGCTGTCGACCGGCATGGCGACGATGGAAGAGATCGCGGCCGCCGCGAACACGCTGAAGCGCGCCGGCGCTGCCGACATCACGCTCCTGCACTGCGTTTCGGCCTATCCGACGCCGGCCGCCGAAGCCAATCTCGCCGCCATCGCGGCGATACGCGACGCCACCGGCTGCAAGGTCGGCTGGTCCGATCATACCCGCCGGCCCGCCGTGATCGAGCGCGCCGTGCACCATTGGAACGCGGCCGCCGTCGAATTCCATCTCGACCTCGATGGCCGGGGCGCGGAATACGCTGCCGGCCATTGCTGGCTGCCGGGCGAGATCGCCCCGGTCATCGCCCGCATCCGCGAATCGATGGCCGCCGACGGCCGGGGTTTCAAGGGCCCGCAGCCCTCGGAACTGGCCGACCGCGACTGGCGCGCCGATCCGTCCGACGGCATGCGTCCGCTGCGCGCGATCCGTGCCGAATGGAAAGGCGCCGCGTGAGCGAGCACCTGCGGATCGTCGCCATCATCCAGGCCCGCATGGGTTCGACGCGCCTCCCCGGCAAGGTGCTGCGGCCCATCGCCGGGCGGCCGCTGCTCTGGCACATCGTCCACCGCCTGAAGAAATCCCACCTCATCGAAGACATCGCCGTCGCCACGACGACAAACGCCGCGGACGACGCCATCGTCGAATTCGGCAAGGAGAACGGTGTCGCCGTGATCCGCGGCCCGGAAGACGAGGTCCTGGCGCGCTTCGCGCTTGCCGCCGAAGCGACCGACGCGGACGTCATCGTGCGGGTCTCCTCCGACGCACCCTTCATCGATGCTGGCTTCATCGACCATCTCCTGACCGCGATGATCGCGCAGGGCGGCGATTACGTCCTGATGCGGGACGGCGCGCGGACCGCGCATGAGGGCGTCGATCCCTTCACCCGTCGCGGCCTGGACAAGCTGATGATGGACGCACAGGACGACGCCGTCGCGCGCGAGCACGTCACCGGCTATTTCAAGCTGCATCCCGACTTTGTGCCCATCGCGCGCGCATCCGCCTATCCGGAGCTGGCGCGCGAGGGCGGGCGACTCACCGTCGATACGCCCGACGATCTGGCTTTCATCGAAGCGGTGCATGCCCGCATGGCGGCCAAGGCCGGCGAAGCCTCGCTGGCCGACATCCTGCTGCTGCTCGAACGCGAGCCTTCGCTTCGCCGCATCAACGCGCATGTCCAGCAGAAGCGGATCGCGGCGCAGGGCGGCCTTGCGCTCATCCGCTGCGACGGCGGCGGCAAATTCGGCTACGGCCATGTCAAACGCATGGTGGCGCTGGCGCGCGCCCTGCGCGACCGCGAGGGCATCGGCGCGGTGTTCGCCCTGAATGGCACGGACGATGCCTGCGAGCCGATCCGCCGCGCCGGTTTCGGCGTGACGATCGCAGACACACTCGACTCTCTGGTGGACAAGCACGCGCCCGACCTCCTGCTGCTCGATTGCCGGGAAGGCCCCGATCGCGCCGAACTCGCGGCACTGTCTCAACGCCTCGCGCTGACGGCCCTGGTCGATGACGGTTCGGATCGCCGTCTTGCCTGCGATCTGGCCTATTATCCGCCCGTGCCGCAGGCTCTGGCACTGGATTGGACCGGCTCGCACTGCAGCCCCCGCATCGGCTGGGAATGGTCGTTGCTGGGCTCGAGCCAGACGGCGATGCCGCCGCGCAAAGTCTCCGGTCGCCCCGTACTCCTCGTCACCATGGGCGGCAGCGATCCGTTCGGCCTGACGCTGCGCAGCGCCCGCGCGCTCGCCAAGCTGGATCCCGCCTTCCGCGCCCGCTTCGTCATCGGTCCCGGAATGGCGGATCGCAGGGCGGTCGCGCGCCAGATCGTGACGCTCAACCGCAATTTCGAGACGATCGAGGGCGCCGACGATCTGGCGACCGAATTCGCCGGGGCCGATCTCGCGCTCGCGGCCTTCGGCGTGACGGCCTATGAACTCGCCGCCGCGGGCGTGCCGGCGCTCTATCTCTGCCTGACCGAAGATCACGCCGCATCGGCGTCCGCCTTCGAGGCGGCAGGTATGGGCATTTCGCTCGGCGTCGCCGCAGATACCGGCGATGACGCCATCGCACGGCATGTCTCGAAAACGCTCGGCGATGCTGGCAAGCTGCGCGAGATGCGGGCGGCCGGGCTGATGACCATCGACGGCCATGGCGCGGCACGCATCGCGACCGACCTGGCACGGGCGCTCGAAGCCCGCCGCGTCGAGCGCGCGGCTACAGCGTCGCGTTGAGCCGCTCCAGCGTCCGTCCGAACGCGCTGGCCCAGTCGCCACGCGATCCCGGCATCATCAGCGCGCAGGACGGCGCGAAGGGTTCATGCGGCTGGCCAAGCGCGGTCCAGCTCGTGTCGTAGAGGATCTTGTAGGTGTCGACACCGGTCCCTGCCGCCAGCCAGGACACCGCGGTCGGCGCCGATACGACGGCGTCGAGCGACGCCAGCAACGCCGAGGTTCGATCCAGCTCGATCTTCTGATCCAGGCCGCGCAGCACGACAATCGGCCTTCCGCTCATCGCGGCCAGCGCATCGATCTCTTCGTCCCGCGCGTCGTATTGCACGCTGACGACCGTTCCTGGCAGCTTCGCGACGAACGCGGCCCAGGCCTCGCGCGGCGCGTATTGCAGCGCGCGGTGGCCGGCGACGCTGCCGCTGCGCCAGCACACGCCGATATGGGGCCCCGGACCTGTGCCCGCGAGAATGCCGCCGAACTGCGCCATCGTCAGCGGATCGGGTCTGAGGAAGGCGTTGTCGTCCGGAAAATCGTCCACGCTGCCGCGCAGCACCTTGGCGATGCTGCCCATCTCGATGAAAGCGTTCGCGCCCCCGGCCTGCTTAAGCCAGCCATAGCGCGACCGCGTGATCCCGCCGCGCGTTTCCAGGTCCCAGCCATGCACCATCACGCCGGGAAAGGATCGCGCGAACAGATCGACCAGCCGCGGCTCGCATTCGAGCAGGATCGACCCGCCATCGCGCGCCGCGCGCGTTGCGAGATCGGGGATCATGCTGGCGAACATGATCTGGTCGCCGATGCCCTGCTCGGCGGTGACCAGAAGCCGCGTCCGCTTCAGGCTGCCGCCAGTCCAGCGCGTCAGCTTGTGCTCCGGCACCGGCGCCTTGCCGGGCACTTTCAGCCGCGCGGCGTAGTCGCGCCAGCCTTCCTTCAGATTGCCTTTGAGAAGATGCAGCACCGCGCGATTGAGCCGCGCCTGCGCATTGTCCGGCTCGCGCGCGATCGCCCGCCCGTACAGCGCCAGGGCCGCGTCGACATCGCCGTCGTCGGTCAAGAGATCGGCCAGGTTGACGAGCGCCGGCGCATAGTCCGGCTTGAGCGCCAGGGCTTCGCGATAATGTTCCGCCGCCCGCGCGAAATCGCCCATTTCGCGATAGGTCGAGCCCAGCGTCAGCCATAGCTCCGGTGCATCGGGCGTCCGCGCCAGCGCCGGCGCGAGCAGCGCTTCGGCGGCGGCCAATTGTCCCTGCGCCCGCAGCAAATTCGCCAGGCTGACGAGCGCTTCGAGCCGCGCCGGCTCCCGCGCCAGCACGCGACGATAGAATTCCTCGGCGGGCTTCGCCATGCCCAGCGCCCGCGCCGTATTGCCGAGCGCGAACAGCACGCGCGAATCGTCCGGCCTGGCGGCAAGCGCCCGCTCGTAATGGTCGATGGCCTCCGCGTGACGGCCTTGGCCGGACAGGCGAAGGCCGTGTTCGTAGGAATCGGTCGAGAGGGGCGCTGACATGGCAAGATTGTCGCCGACGGCCGTTAAGGCTCGATTAAGCACGATCGTGTCGACTTAGCGTCGTCTTAACCGCGACGCGGGAGAATTCCGCGTTGGTCCGCAAAGGCTTCTCGTGTGTCGGTCGGTCTCGATCCCAATGTGCTGCTCAGCTTCTATCAGGCGAAGCTGACGAGCTCCGTGTCGACTCTCACGGCGCAATCGGCTGGCGCATCCGCGGCGACATCGTCGACGGCAACCGCAAGCAACAGCGCGACGGCCAACGATTCTCCGCCCTGGGAAGCGACCCAGCCTGACCAGAGCGTGGAAGACGCGAAGGTCCTATCGACGACCAATTTCCTCGACACCAGCAACGTGCCCTTGGCGGCCACGACCACGGCCGACCAGAAGACCGAGCAGGACAACCAGAAGCTCTTCTCGCTCTACAGCGCGGTCAACACGCTCGCCTATATCGCCAAGATGGGTCAGCGCGACGGCATGACGTCCGGCCAGCTCGCCGGCCTGAACACGCGCTTCCAGGCGGGTCTCACGCAGGTCGAGAACTACATTTCGAACACGACGTTCAACAATTTCACGCTGCAGGCGGCGGCGCCGTCGTCCAGCGTCACGTCCACCGTGGTCGTGCCGTTCGGTTCGTTCGACTATCAGACCAAGACGCTGGTGAGCAACGCCAATCTCGGGAGCGCCCTGCCGGGCCTGTCGCCGTCCGACAGCTTCACCATCGCGGTCAAGAAGGGCAGCACGACGACCAATGTCGCGATCGACCTGTCGCAGATCCAGGGCCCGCTGACGCTCGACAATGTCGTCTCCTATGTGAACCAGCAGCTTTCCGCCGGCGGCTTCTCGACGCGCTTCCAGAAGGTGCTGACATCCGGATCGGTGCTCGATCCCACCAAGGCGACCTACGGGCTTCAGGTCTCGCCCGGCGGCACGGAGACCGTGAGCCTGTCCTCGGCCGCGGCGACGCCGTCGCTCTATCTCGCCGGCTCGTCCGGCCAGGCAACCGCGACGACCACCAGCACGACGACGGCCGGAACCACGACCACCTCGTCCCAGGCCGCCGATCAGCAGGGCCGCCTGATCAAGCTTTCCGATCTCGATACCGCCACGCCGACCAACACGGTCAGCGTCACCGCCGCGCCGACCACCGGCACGACGACCGCATCGTCCACCGTCGTGGATTCGAGCGGCAACGTCTATGTGCTCGGCAACGCCACCGGCGATTTCGGCAACCAGGTCAATCAGGGCCAGCAGGACGCCTATCTCACCAAATACGATTCCGCCGGCAATGTGCTGTGGACGCGCATGCTGGGAAGCGCCGGAACGGCGACGGCCGGCGGCCTGGCGCTCAATCCGCAGGGCGGCGTCGTCATCACCGGCACGACCACGGCCGATCTGACGACGACCGCGATTGCCGACGGCAACAATGACAGCTTCGTCGCCAAATACGACGCCAACGGCAACCAGACCTGGGTCAAGCAGATCCAGACCCTGATCAACAATCAGTCGAACGCCGTCAGCGTCGACGCCAGCGGCAATGTCTATATCGGCGGCGCGGTCGGCGGCTATACCGCCAATGTCGACGGCAAGGCAGTCTCGATGCCCGGCGGCGTGATCGGCAACGGGCAGACCGCGTCGGGCGGCGGCGACGCCTATCTGGCGAAATTCGATTCCAAGGGCAATTTGATTTCCGAAAACCAGTTCGGCACGTCCGCCGCGGATTCAGTCGCCGCGACGGCGACCGGCAGCGACGGCAGCCTGTATGTCGCCAGCGTGCAGAACGGCCACGCCGTGGTGGCGAAGTATGCCGGCGGCGACATCACCACGCCGCCGACCTGGACGCAGGATCTCGGCGATCTGCAAAATGGCGGCGCCATCGGCGGCCTCACCGTCTCCGGCGGCCAGGTCTATGTCTCGGGCACGACACAGAACCCAAACCTGACCGCGGGCGGTGCCGCGACGGTCGCCACCCCATCCTCGGGCGGCAGCGATGCCTTCGTGTTCGCCCTGACCGATCAGGGCACGACCGCGGCACCGAACTTCGTCTCCTATGTCGGCACGGCGGCGCAGGACAAGGGCGGCGCTGTGACGGTCGGCGGCGACGGCACGATCTATCTGACCGGCTCGACCACCGGCACCTTCGCCGGCCAGACGCGCAACATCGCCAATGTCAGCAACAGCTTCGCCACCGCGCTGTCGTCGACGGGCGCGATCAACTGGACCAAGCAATATGCCGGCATCGACGGCGTCTCGTCCGGCGCCAGCCTCGCGGTCGACCCGAACGGATCGAGCGTGCTGGACGCGCTCGGCCTGCCGCGCGGCACGGTCAATCCGAACCAGTCGGTCGATCTGACGGCGCAGACGACGCTGCGCGCCGGCGATACCTTCAAGATCCAGATCCGGGGCGTCGGGGCGCGCACCGCCACCGTGACCATCGACAAGGGCGAGACGCTCCAGTCGCTGGCCACCAAGATCAACATCCAGCTCCAGACCCATGGCAGCGCTTCGGTCAACTATACCGGCGGCGCGGAAGGGCTGAAAATCGTGGCCAATCCCGGCCAGACGATCTCGCTGGTCTCCGGACCGGCGCAGTCCGACGCGCTGGCGCGCCTCGGCATCGCGCCGGGAACGCTGACGGCGCCGGCCGCGAAGGGCGCATCGAGCGACCCCGCGACGACGAATTCGACGTCCGCGAACCAGTCCTTCGGCCTCGGCCTCGGCACCAGCTTCGACCTATCGACCAAGACCGGCGCCGATCTGGCGCGCTCGGCGCTTCTCGGCGTGCTGTCGAAGATCCAGAGCGCCTATCAGACGACGAACGCGCCGCCGGCGCCGGCCGCGACGCCGGGCAACACCACGGGCACCGCGCCGGCTTACCTGACGGCGCAGATGTCGAGCTATACGCTCGCGCTGAACATGCTGACTGGCGGCGCGTCGAGTTCGACGAGTTCCTCGTCGCTGCTCGGGCTGACGGCCTGAGAATTTTCAAACGACGTTGTTGTACACCATCGCCTGCGCCGGCTTGCCATAGGCCTGGCGCTGCGGGTTGTAGGTGCGGGCCGGCGCGGCGCAGCGGTCGACCTCGGCGGCGATCGCCTTGATCATGCCTTCGCTGGCATTGCGCACACGCGTCAGCATCCGCGCATGGAGCTGCAGAGTCTCGCGGAATTTCGCCGTCACTTCGGTGAAGCGGCCGCGCAAGGACGCGGACGCAGCCTTGACCGTGTTCGGCGAAAAGCCGTGCGCCTCGCGGCTATAGAGCGCCGACAGGCGCTGGATTTCCGGATCGGTGGTGCGCATCGCCTGCGGCTTGCCGTCCTTCAGCGCCGCGATATCGCCCTCGATCGCCTCGATCAGGCGTTCGGCGAGCTTGACCAGCCGCTCGATCTTTTCGCTGTCCGGGTTCAATGCGAGGTCTCCTGGGTCTTGAGCAATTCGCGCTGGATCGCGTCGGAGAGGCCGAAGCCGCCCTGCGCCGCCATCTGCTTGCCGTACTCGTCCATCAGTAGCGAGCGGAACATCTGCTCGCCCTGGCCGCCGCCGAACGGGCCGTCGGTGGAGATGCCGTTGAACATCTCGCCGACGAATTGGGTGATGAAGACGCTTTCGAACTGCTCGGCCGCCTTCTTGGCCGATGCCGGATCGGCGGCGCGCGGCGCGGTGGGGATGCCCGGTTGCAGCGATGTCAGCGCGGCGCTGGTGTCGATGTCGCCGCTCATCCGATCACCTGGATGTCGGCCTGGAGCGCGCCGGCCGCCTTGATCGCCTGCAGGATGGAGATGATGTCGCGCGGGCCGACGCCCAAGGCATTCAGCCCGTCGACCAGGCTCTGCAGCGAGACGCCCTCGTGCAGCACGGCCATGCGGTTGCCCTTGCTGTCGTCGATGTTGATCTGGGTGCGCGGCACGGTCGTGGTGGTGCCGCCCTGGCTGAACGGCTCGGGCTGGCTCACCTGCGGCGTCTCGGTGACGCGGATGGTGAGGTTGCCCTGCGCGATGGCGACGGTGGAGATGCGCACATCCGCGCCCATCACGATCACGCCGGACTGCTCGTCGATCACCACGCGCGCGGTCTCGTCGGGATCGACCTTGACCTGTTCGAGGTCGGTCAGGACGCCCATCACGCCGTGCGGATAGCCCTCCGGCACGGTCAGGCGCACGGTCGAGGGATCGGTCGCCTCCGCGATGCCGCCGCCCATGTAGGCGTTGACGGCGCTGGCGATGCGCGTGGCGGTCGTCAGGTCGGGATTGCGCAGCGACAGGCGCAGCGAGCGCTGGGCGCCGAGGTTGAAGGGAATCTCCCGCTCGACGATGGCGCCGTTGGAGATGCGCCCCGCCGTCGGCACGCCGCGGGTGACGCTGGCCGCGTCGCCACTGGCGGTGAAGCCGCCGATCGCGACCGGGCCTTGGCCGAGGCCGTAGATCTGCCCGTCGGCGCCGAACAGGCTGGTGACGAGAAGCGTGCCGCCCTGCAGGCTCTTGGCGTCGCCCAGCGCGCTGACCGACACGTCGATGCGCGTGCCCTGGGCCGCGAAAGGCGGCAGGTTCGCCGTCACCATCACCGCGGCGACGTTCTTGGTCTGCATCGTGGTGCCGCGGGTGTTGACGCCCATGCGTTCGAGCATGGTCTGCAGGCTCTGCTGGGTGAACGGCGCGTTCTTGAGGCTGTCGCCCGAGCCGTTGAGGCCGACCACCAGGCCATAGCCGACCAGCATGTTGTCGCGGATGCCCTCGATCTCGACCAGGTCCTTGACCCGGCTGAAGGCGATCACCGGCGCGGGCGCGGCCGCCAGCGCCGCCCCCAAAACGAGGCAGGCAAGTCGTATATAGAGTGCGCGGCGCATGAGCTGGTTCTGCTCTCTGACACTGATCCGGCTTCCTTCTTGCCAGGATCGTGCCGCCCCTCTGCTGGAATTATTCCTGTTTCTCCAATAGGTTAGATATCGCTCCCTGGACGATTTCCGCTCCCCCGGCAAGTTCTTCCCGGCAGGTCCGGCCGGTATGTTCGTTCAGGCCGGTACGAGGCGCCGGCCGCGGATCGCCAAAGCGGCGAAGGCGGCGCCGACCGCCACCAGGCCGGCCACGACGAACGCATCGAGATAGGAACCGGTCGCGGTGCGCGAGATGCCGGCGAGGAAGGCCGCGGTGGCGGCGCCGATCTGATGGCTGGCGGAGATCCAGCCGAAGATCACCGGCGCCCGCTGGTCGCCGAAGGCCTTGTTGGCGAGCGCCAGGGTCGGCGGCACGGTGGCGATCCAGTCCAGGCCATAGAACATCGCGAACAGCGACAGGCCGTAGAAGGTGAAATCGGCATAGGGCAGGTAGATCAGCGACAGCCCGCGCAGCCCGTAATAGGCGAAGAGCAGCTTGCGCGGATCGAAGCGGTCGGTCAGCCAGCCCGAGGCGGTGGTGCCGACGAGATCGAACAGGCCCATCATCGCCAGCAGGCCGCCCGCCGTCACTTCGGCCAGGCCGTGATCGGCGCAGAGCGCGATCATATGCGTGCCGATCAGGCCGTTGGTGGTGAAGCCGCAGACGAAGAAGGTGCCGGCCAGGAGCCAGAAGTCGCGGCTGCGCGCGCCCTCGGCCAGGCCGGCGAAGGCGATGCGCAGGGGATTGGCGGTGGGCGGCGGCGGCGGATGGTGATCGGCATCGGCGCCGAACGGCCGCTCGGCGACATGGGCCGGCATTTCCGGCAGGAAGAACAGGACCAGCGGGATCAGCGCCGCCAGGCCCAGCGACACCACCATGATCACGGATTTCCAGCCGCCCTGTTCCAGGATGGCCGAAAGCGCCGGGAAGAAGATCAGCGTGCCGGTCGAGGTGCTGGCCGCGAGCAGGCCCGTCACCAGGCCGCGATGGCGCACGAACCAACGGTTGGCGATGGTCGCCGACAGGACATTGGCGATGGCGCCGCTGCCGATGCCGCCGAGCACGCCCCAGAGCAGTTCGAGCTGCCAGGCGGCGGTCATCCAAAGGCTCGCCGCCGTCGAGGCGCTCATCAGCGCCAGCGCCGCCAGCACGGTGCGGCGCACGCCGAAGCGCTGCATGGCGGCGGCCGCGAAGGGACCGGTCAGGCCGAACAGGAAGATGCCGGTCGCCGCCGCGAAAGAGACGGTGGCGCGCGACCAGCCGAAGGCGTGTTCCCAAGGCACCATCAGCACGGCCGGCGTGGCGCGCAGGCCGGCCGCCGCCAGCAGCGCCAGGAAGACGATGGCGACGACGACGAAGGCGTAAGGCCGGCCGAACGGCCCGCGGCGGACGACGAGCAAAGAGCGCATGGGTGGAGTACAGGGTGCGGGAACTGGCCCTGTCAAAGCCGCTTCCTGCATGGGGGATGCGCGCGATCGCGGCGGCTGCATGGACATCGCGCGGCGCGGTTTCTATTTTCGGGCGATCCGTCCTAAAGGTTTCGCATGTCCGCCACCGCCTCGCCGTCCCCCCGCCCGCGTCCGGCGGTGCTGTGCATCCTCGACGGCTGGGGCTGGCGGCCCGATCCGACCGACAACGCGATCGCCGAAGCCAAGACGCCGAACTACACCCGCATGCTGGCGGACTGTCCGCACGCCCTTCTGGCGACCTCGGGCCGCGCCGTCGGCCTGCCGGCTGGGCAGATGGGAAATTCCGAAGTCGGCCACATGAACATCGGCGCCGGCCGGGTCGTGAGCCAGGACCTGCCGCGCATCGACCTCGCGATCGAGGACGGCAGCTTCGCCACAAGGCCCGCCCTGCTCGATGTCATCGCCAGGACAAAGGCAAGCAAGGGCGCCGTCCACGTCATGGGCCTGCTGTCGCCCGGCGGCGTGCACAGCCACCAGGACCAGATCGCGGCGCTGGTGCGCGTGCTGGCCGGCGCTGGCGTGCCGGTCTTCGTGCACGCCTTTCTCGACGGCCGCGACGTGCCGCCGAAGAGCGCGCTGGGTTTCCTGAAAACTTTCGCCGATGCCGTGGCCGGCCTCGCGGGCGTGCGCCTGGCGACGGTGTCCGGCCGCTACTATGCGATGGACCGCGACAAGCGCTGGGACCGTGTCGAGAAGGCCTATGACGCGATGGTCGATGCCAAGGGCACGAAATTCCCCGACGCCTATACCGCGGTCGAAGCCTCCTACAAGGAGGGCGTCACCGATGAGTTCGTCGTGCCCCGCGTGATCGGCGACTATGCCGGCATGGCCGACGGCGACGCGATGATCTTCGCGAATTTCCGCGCCGACCGGGCGCGCGAGATCTCGCTGGCGCTGCTCGATACGGGCTTCGCCGGCTTTGCGCGCGGCCGCGTCGTGCATTTCTGCGCCGCCGCCGGCATGACGGAATATTCCGACGCGCTGAACAAATTGATGACCCAGCTTTTCCCCGCCGAGAACATCACCGGCACGCTGGGCGAGATCGTCGCGGGGCGCGGGCTCAAACAGCTTCGCATCGCCGAGACCGAGAAATACGCCCATGTCACCTTCTTCCTGAACGGTGGCCGCGAGACCGTGTTCGCCGGCGAGGACCGCATCCTGGTGCCCAGCCCCAAGGTCGCGACCTACGATTTGAAGCCGGAAATGAGCGCGCCGGAAGTGATATCGAAGCTCGAAGAGGCCATCGCGTCGGGCAAATACGATCTCATCGTCGTGAACTTCGCCAATCCCGACATGGTCGGCCACACCGGCATCATGTCGGCGGCCATCCTGGCGGTCGACGAGATCGACGAATGCCTCGGCCGCCTGCGCGCCTCGGTGGAGAAGGCCGGCGGCGTGCTGCTCGTCACCGCCGACCACGGCAATATCGAAATGATGAAGGATCCGGTGACGCATGAGCCGCACACCGCGCACACCACGCTCGACGTGCCGATCATCGCGGTGAACGCGCCGGCGGGCACGCGGCTTGTGAATGGCCGCCTCGCCGATGTCGCGCCGACCCTGCTCGACCTGATGGGCTTGCCGAAATCGCCGCAGATGACGGGCCATTCGCTGATCGAAAAGCAGCCGGCGGAGAGCGCGGCCTGAACGCGCTCACCCATCGCGCCTTGCTGGCCGCCGCCATCGCGGCCGCGCTTCTGATGACGGGCGCCAGGAAGCCGTCGCCGCCCCGGCCGCGCGCCAAGCCCGGCACGGAACAGGCCGTGCCGCAGCCAGTCGTCGCGCCGACGGTCGAAGCCTTGCCCGATCTTTCCCATGCGCTGCCGGCGAAGGTCCTCGGCAAGCTGCCCTCGACCGCCGACCAGTTCCGCCAGCTCAAGGGCGACCTGGCCAAGGGCAAGCCGGAGGCCGACGCGGCCAAGGCCCGCCGCGATTCCCTCAAGGCCGAGGCCGAGGCCCTGCGCCGCAAGCTGATCGCGACGGCGGCGCGGGTGCAGAGCCTGGAACGTGAGAAGATCGTGCTCGATGCCCAGATCGTGCGGCTCGCGGCGGAAGACAGGAAACTCTCCGCCGGCTTCCTGCGCGACCGCGTCGAGGTCGCGCAGCTTCTCGCGGTGATCGAAAGACTGCAGCACGACACGCCGCCGGCGCTGGCGATGCGGCCCGACGATGTGCTGGGCGCGGCGCGCGGCGCGATGCTGATCGGCGCCTCGCTGCCGGATGTCTATGGCAAGGCGGCGGCGCTCGCTCGGCGCATCGAGACCTTGAAGCAGACGCGCGCGGCGCTGGTGCAAAGGCGGGCCGAGGCCCTGAGCATCACGACCGAGCTGCGCCATGCCCGGGTGGAACTCGATCAACTCCTCGCGATCAAGGACGCCCAGGCCGCCAGCGCCGATGTAACCTATGCCGGTCTTCGCACGAAATTACAGGCGATCGCGGGCGAGGCCGCCAATCTGGAGGTCCTGCTGACCCGGGTCGCGGCGCTGCGCACCCAGCCGGCGCAGGAATCTGTCGTGGTTGTAACGGCCCAGAATTCCGGCGGAGCGGGCGGCCGGGGCTCGCTGCTCCAGCCCGTGGTGGGAACAATCTTGCCGGCGGACGGCTCCGCCAAGGCGCCGGGGGTGACGTTTGCCGCCGCGCCCGGGGCGCAGGTGGTCGCACCGGCCGATTGCGAGGTGCTTTTCGCCGGTCCTTACCATAAGAACGGCCAAGTCTTGATCCTGGAAGTCAGCGTTGGGTACGATCTGGTGCTCGCGGGGCTCGACCGGATCGTGGTCAAGCCAGGCGACCAGGTGCTGGCGGGTGAGCCGGTGGGCGTCATGCCGTCAGGCATGCGAACGGACAAAGCGCCGCAAATGAGCCAAGATGGCGAGCTTTACTTCGAACTGCGTCAGAACGGGCGGGCATCCAGCCCCGCGTCCCTCCTGGGACCCGATCTAAGGAAGGCAAGAAGAACATGAACAAATATGCATTCGTCGGCGCCGGCATCGCCATCGGTTTCGTCGCCGCGCTCGGCATCCTTCCCGCCGCCCATGGCGCCAACGACATGAGCGCCTATCGCCAGCTCGACCTGTTCTCCGACGCGTTCGAGCGGGTGCGCGCCAATTACGTCCGCCCCGTAGACGACAGCGAACTGATCAACGCCGCGATCGAAGGCATGGTCTCCAACCTCGATCCGCATTCCAGCTACATGGACGCCAAGGCGTTCGCCGACATGCAGATCCAGACCAAGGGCTCGTTCGGCGGCATCGGCATCGAGGTCACGATGGAGAACGGCCTCGTCAAGATCATCTCGCCGATCGACAACACGCCCGGCGCCAAGGCCGGCCTAAAGGCTGGCGACTACATCGCCGCGATCAACGGCGCCTCGGTGCAGGGGCTCAACCTCAACGACGCCATCGACAAGATGCGCGGCCCGGCCGGCAGCAAGATCACGCTCACGATCCTGCGCACCTCCGACAAGAACGCGCCCAAGAAGCCGTTCGACGTGACACTGACGCGCGCGGTCGTCGCGGTGGACGAGGTGCGCTGGCACCGCGAGGGCGATGTCGGCTACATCCGCATGCCCGGCTTCAACGAGAACACGGCGAGCGGGCTCGAGACCGCGGTGCGCGATCTCAAGAAGCAGATCGGCCCGGGCCTCAAGGGCTATGTCCTCGACCTGCGCAACAATCCCGGCGGGCTGCTCGACCAGGCGGTGCAGGTGTCCGACGACCTGTTGACCGCGGGCGAAGTGGTCTCGACGCGCGGCCGCCATCCCGACGACACGCAGCGCTACGACGCCCATGCCGGCGACGTGACCGACGGCAAGCCGGTCATCGTGCTGATCAATGCCGGCACCGCTTCGGCGTCGGAGATCGTGGCCGGCGCGCTGCAGGATCACCACCGCGCGACGATCCTGGGCATGACCTCGTTCGGCAAGGGCTCGGTGCAGACCATCATCCCGCTTAGCGAAGGCGGCGGCGCGCTGCGCCTGACGACGGCGCGCTACTACACCCCGTCCGGCCATTCGATCCAGGCCCAGGGCATCATCCCCGACGTGGCGGTCGCCGCCGGCGACGAGGACGACGTGCCGAAGATCGCCCGGCCCAGCGAGGCCGACCTGCCCGGCCATCTCGCCGGCGAGCCGCTGCCGAAAAAGCCGAACCAGACGGTGATCCGTGCGCCGGCCAACGCGCCCAAGACCGGCGCCGACGGCAAGCCCTACGACTTCCAGCTCACCTACGCGCTGCAATTGCTGCACGGCAAGGTGGCGGCCATCCCCGCCGGCACCGCCGCGGCGAATTGAAAGGCCGGTCCGGGGGGACGATGAACAGGCTTTTCCTGCTGGTGCTGGGCGTGGCGGGCGGTTTCGGCCTCGCCGTCGCGGCGTCGCATTTCGCCTATGGCGCGATCGGTCCGGTCGGCTCGACGCAAAGCGCGCTGGTGCGCTTCGGCGAGGCGTTCCAGGCGGTGCGCGACAACTACCTGGACAAGCCGGCCGACCGCAAACTGGTCGAGAACGCCATCGGCGGCATGCTGAGCAATCTCGACGCCCATTCGAGCTATTTCGATCCGGAGACCTACGAGGCGATCCAGACCAAGGCGGCGGGCGCCTATGGCGGCATCGGCCTCATCGTCACCGTCAAGGACGGCAGCGCCCAGGTGGTCGAGCCGATCGAGGATACGCCGGCCTCGCGCGCCGGGCTGCGCAAGGGCGACGTGCTGGTCGCCATCGACGGCGTGGCGATGAAGGGCCATACGCTGGACGACGTGTCCGCGCGCATGCGCGGCACGATCGGCACCTCGCTGGCGCTTTCGGTCGGGCGCGGCGCCGACAAGCCGTTCGACGTGAAGCTGACGCGCGAGGCGATCGAGGTCGAGCGGCTGACTTTCCGCCGCGAAGGCGATGTCGGCTACATCAAGATCGTCGCCTTCAGCGACCGCACCGATCCGGATCTGCGCGTCGCGGTCGCGACGCTGAAGCGGGTGATCGGTCCCTCGCTCAAGGGTTTCGTGATCGATTTGCGCAACAATGGCGGCGGCGTGCTGCAGGCCGCGATCGACGTGTCGGACGACTTTCTCAGCACCGGCGAGATCGTCTCGGTGCGCGGCCGCGGCGCCGATTCCATCGAGCGCTACGACGCCCATTACGGCGACATCGCGGGTGGATTGCCGGTCGTGCTGCTGATCAATGGCGGCACGGCTTCTGCGTCGGAGATCGTCGCCGGCGCGCTGCAGGATCACCGCCGCGCCACCGTCATGGGCACGCTCAGCTTCGGCAAGGGCTCGGTGCAGTCGATCATGCCGCTCGACAACGGCGCCGGCGGGGCGCTGCACATGACCACGGCGCGCTATTATACGCCGGCCGGCCGCTCGATCCAGGCGACGGGCATCGTGCCGGACATCGTCGTCGACGGCGGCCCCGACGCGCCGGACTACCAGCGCGAGGTCGAACTGCCGCACCATCTGCTCGCCGAAGGCCCGCCCGCCAAGCCGCTGGGCAAGCCGATCGAGCCGGCGCCGGGCCGCGCCTATGACGATTTCCAGCTCGCGATGGGGCTGGCCTATCTGCACAAGACGCTGGCGGTCGACAGCACGTCGCCCGATCACGCTTGAGAGAAGATCGTTAACGTCATCGTAACCGTGACTTGCGTTAGTCTCTGATCCATGGCGGCGAGCGGCACGACCGGCGACTACGCGGACGCCCGGCCAACGCGCGGGGCGCGACCGCTCGTCTTCGCCTATTTCGCGCTGTTCGCGATCCTCATCCTGTTCGGCATCGCGGTGGCGCTGTTCGGCAACCCGCGCGCCGGCGATCCGGTGGTGCGCCTGCGCCTGGACCAGACGCCGGCCAAGGCCGCGGCGCTGGCCCATCCCGCCACGCCGAGACCCGCGCCGGCGACCGCCTCCGGCGAGACCGCCGTTCCGCCCGCCATCGTGCCGCCGACCGTCACCCAGCCGGTCTATGCCGGGCGTGCCCTGGTCGCCGATCCGGCGCTGATCGAGAGCACCGCGAACGGACCCTTGCCGCGGATCGCGGTCGACGGCACGGCGCCGATGCGCGCCTATGCGGCGCCGGCAGCCGACAACGGCAAGCCGCGCATCGCCATCGTCATCAGCGGCCTCGGCATGAGCGCCAAGCAGACCGCCGCCGCGCTCGCCAGCCTGCCGCCCCAGGTGACGCTCGCCTTCGCGCCCTATGCCAGCGACGTGCAGCGCTGGGTCGCCGAGGCGCGGCGCGAGGGCCATGAAGTGCTGCTCGAAGTTCCGATGGAGCCGTTCGACTTTCCCGACAGCGATCCGGGCTCGCACACGCTGCGCTCCGGCGCCGCCGAGGACGCCAACACCGAGCGGCTGGTCTGGGCCCTGACGCGCTTCACCGGCTATGCCGGCGTGACCAATCTGTTGGGCGGGCGCTTCCTGTCCGATCCCGATTCGCTCGAGCCGATGATGACCTATCTCGCGCGGCGCGGCCTTCTGTTCTACGACAACGGCGCGGCGAGCCATTCCTCGGCGCCCGATGTCGCCGCCCGCGCCGGCACCTCCTTCGCCCAGGCCACCGCCACCATCGACAAGATCCAGACCGCGATGGAGATCGACCGCGAGCTGTCGGAACTGGAGACCGCCGCGCGCGCCCAAGGCAGCGCGTCCGGCGCCGGCTTTCTCTATCCCGTGACGATCGAGCGCGTGGCGCAATGGGCACAGGGCCTGCCGGCACGGGGCTTTGTTCTGGTGCCCGCTTCCGCCATAGTTCTTCCGAAGAAATAGCGAACCCATCCATGGCGCGTGTCATCCTCTCGCATGACGATCTGCCCTACCGCCCATGCGTCGGCATCATGCTGATCAATCGCGAGGGGCTGGTGTTCGTCGGCCGCCGCATCGACCAGACGGTCGAGGGCTGGCAGATGCCGCAGGGCGGCATCGACGACGGCGAGACGCCCGAACAGGCGGGCCTGCGCGAATTGAAGGAAGAGATCGGCACCGACAAGGCGAGGCTCCTCGCGGCGATGGACGACTGGCTGTGCTATGACCTGCCGACGCATCTTCTGGGCGTCGCGCTGCACGGGCGCTATCGCGGCCAGCGCCAGAAATGGCTGGCGATGCGGTTTTTGGGCGAGGACAGCGATATCGACGTGAGGACGCCGGAGCCGGAATTCGCCGCCTGGAAATGGCTGGCGCCCGAGGCGCTGCCGCGGCTCATCGTTCCCTTCAAGCGCGACACCTACGCCAAGGTGATCGCGGCGTTCCGCGACGTCGCTGGGCCGGAAGCGTGAGCCGCTCCGACATCGTGATGATCCACGGCGCCTTTTGTGGGCCCTGGGCGTTCGAGAAATTCCGCAAGCCGTTCGAGGCGGTGGGCCACCCTGTGCACGCGCCGGCGCTGCGCTTCCACGAACACGGCGTGCCGGTGAACCGCGCGCTGGGCACGACGAGCCTTGTCGATTACGCGAACGATCTGGCGAAGCTCATCGAGGGGCTGGACGCGCCGCCGGTGCTTGTGGGTCATTCGCTCGGCGGGCTCTTGGCGCAGATGCTGGCGGCGAAGGGGCTGGCGCGGGCGCTCGTCCTGTTGGCGCCATCGCCGCCCTGGGGCGTGCTGCCCTCGACCTTCTTCGAGATCGCCTCGGCGCAGACCATGCTGCTGGCGGGCGATTTCTGGAACGCGCCGCTGAAGCCCGATTACGGCATCGCGGCGGCCAATTCGCTCGACCGCCTGCCGCCGGCGGAGCGCCACAAGGTGTTCGCGCGCTTCGTGCCGGAGTCCGGCCTCGCCACGTTCGAGATCATGCATTGGGCGTTCGACGCCAAGCGCGCCGCGCTGGTGCATCCGGAGAGCGTGACCTGTCCGATCCTGGCCTTTGCCGGCAGCCACGACCGCATCAACCCGCCCTCGACCGTCAAGCGCATCGCCGAGCGCTACAAGGGCCGCGCGATTTTCGAGGAAGTCGATGGTCACAGTCACTGGCTGGTCGGCGAGCCGGGCTGGGAGAAGATCGCGGCGCGCGCGGTGACATGGGTGGACGAGGTGACGGCCGCGCCGGTCAAGAAGGTGAAGCTCTCGAAGTAATTCGCGCGAGGCATTGTCGTTCGGTGCCTGCACCCAACACCGGTGTCATGGCCCGCGAATGCGGGCCACCCAGGTGATACAAGGCCAAACTTCGCAGACTTCGTGAAGACTCAAAACTCGCAAGCAGCGCGGATTTCAACTGGGTGGCCCGCATTCGCGGGCCATGACAGTCTGGCTTGGGCCGGCAACACACCGCTCAATCGTACCTCTTCTTGAAGTCCTTCATGAACGCCTGGAGCGTGTCGATCGAGGCGATCTGCGCGGCGCGGTCGCGGAAGGCGACGCCATGCTCGTCGATGCGCTGCGCGATCACCGTGAAGGCATTGCCATCCGGACTCACCTTCATCTTCGGTCCGAAATGGTCGCGCAGCCGGTCCAGGCTGGCCTCGTCATTCGCCAGCGAATAGGCGACCGCGGCGCGCATCACCTCTTCGCGCTCGTCCGCGCCCAGCGGCGCGGCATCGCTCCAGCGCTGGCCGAGCAACTCCTCGGCCTTCTGTGCGGCGACCGCCCAATTGCCGCTCTCCCAATAGATATCGGCCCGCAGCCGCGCCGTGTCGGCGCCGGGATCGACCGCGATCAGGTCGAGCGCGTTGTTCCATTGCTTGAGCGCCGCGAAGGCGCGCGCCTCCAGGAGCAGACGCTGATGGCCGATATCGTCGGGCAGGGTGCTGATCTGCGTCGTGCGGATGGCGTCGAGCGCCTTCATCGGCTTCTGATCGAGGAGATAGATCATGGCGAGCCGCGTCGCGACCTGGGCGCGCGCGATGCCGTCGAGGCGCTTGTCGATCTGATAGCTCAGGAGATCGGCCGCCGGTCCGAGCAGGTCCTGCGCCACGAGGCGCTCCGACATGCGCCGGATCATCTCGTCGCCGTCCGCGCCGATCGGCGTCAGATCGACGAAATCGTAGAAGATCGCCAGCGCCTCGATGGGCGCGATTCTGTCCGCGCGGCCGCGGATGAACAGGTCGGCGAAAGCGGCGCGCATGTCGTCCTGCGCCCTGCGCGAGATGTCGTCATTGGGAAAGGCGGTGGCCGCGATGCGCAGCGTGCGCAATCCGTCGCGCCAGCGCTGCTTGGCGAAATACATCGACGCCAGCTTGCGCAGCGTCTTCATCTCCAGCAGATCGCCGCGCCAGCGGAAGCGCAGCTTTTCCAGCGCGGCGATGGCCGCGTCGCTGGTCATCACGCCGGCCTTCAGCGCGGCGTCGGTGCGGTAATAGAGCGACTCGGCGGCGGCATGCGCATTGCCGCTTTTCTCGATGGCGTCGAACAGCACGCCCGCCTCATGGCCGCGATTCTCTGCCGCGAGCAGGCGGGCGCGTACCACATTGGCCTCGATCTGAAGTTCCGGCGCGATAGCCTGGGGCAGCCGCGCGATGGCCGCGTCGGCGACTTCGAGATGCCCCTGGCCAAGGGCGGCCTGCGCCTTGGCAATGCGCTGCCGCGCCTGGGCGTCCGGCTGGTACTGGTTCAGCACCGGCTCGGCGCGGTCGAGGTCGGCGCGGGCATTGTCCCAATCCTCCTGCGCCGCCTCGATCAGCCCGCGCCAATAGGCGGCGTGGCGGTCGGCGTCGAAGGCGGCGGCGGAGAGGTCGTTATGCGCATCGCGATAGCGGCCCATCGCGTATTCCGCCGCGGCCCGCATGGTCTGAAGCTGCTGGTCGCTTTGCAGCGCCGGATCCTGTGCCTGCATCAGGTTGATCAGGCCGAGCGCCTCGGCGGAAAATCCGTTGGCGAGATAGAACCGCGCCAGCACCAGCCGCGCATGCTGGGCGTCTTCCGGCTTCAGCCGCGCGGTCGCGGCGCGCATCCGCCGCTCGGTGGTGAGGAAGCTGCCGCCGGTGTATTTCGCCCAGGCGGCGAAATCGAGGAAGGATGGGCTGCCGCCGCGCGCCGCGATGGCGGCCGGCGACACCGCGGCCGGCATGGTCGGCGGCGTCAAAGCGAGGCCGCCGGCATGGGTGATGGTCACGCGCGTGCGGTCGATGGTGACGGAGAGATCGTCGATATAGGGCGTCAGCACCAGGCCGGAGGCTGTCTGCAGGACGCCGAACTCGACATAGTCATGCGGCGCCAGCATGGCGCGTCCGGCGGCGGCGGGCACCAGCACGAGCTGGTCGCCGGCGACGGGATCGGTCAGCATGACCGGATGGATCGCGCCGGGCAGCAGCGTGCTCAGCGAGGAATGGGTCGCGTCGTCCTGGTTGCGGGAGAAGCCGATGGCGATCGGTTCCTCACTCACTTGTGGCGCGATCGTGACCTTCAGGTTCGATCCGTCGGCATGGGCGCCGATCTGCTCGGGCTGCGCGAAGGTGATGCGCAGCACGGCGACGCCGTCGGCGGATGCCGCTTCCACCGCCAGCGGAAAGTCGCGCAGGGATGTCTTGAGTTTCAACGCGTCGAGCGGGGCGGCGCCCTGCAGCACGATCCACGCCGTCAGGCCGCGCATGAACACGGCGGAGCCGCGATTGGCGGCGCCGGCGAAGGTCAGGAGCGCGCCGCCGCGCGTGAGCTGGCCGTTGGCGTCCTGAAGCGGCGCCGCGGGATCGGCGGCGGGTGAAGGAGGTGTCGCGGGTGACGTTGCGGCGGGCGGCGTCGCGGCCGGTGGCGGCGTGGGCGGCGGCGCGGGCTTGTTGGCGTCGGCCAGCTTCTGCGCCGTTGCGGCGATCTCGGCGGCTTGCGCGCCCGATATCGCGGACGGCTTGTTCGTGGGCGCGGTCAGCGCGGTGACGGTCGGCTTGCCGTCGCCCGGCGGGCGGTAGCTGTCGGCGTCGGTCTTGGGCGCCAGCACGTCGAGGACGATCTTGGTCCCGTCGCGGAAATCGTGGAAGCCGGAGGCCTGGTCGGTGCCGAACTCGACGATGGTGCCGCCGTTCTCGACGCGCCAGGCCGCGTTCCTCACCCAGGGCGGCGCGAAGCGCGCGATGGTCGAGACGTCGACGCGCGCCAGCGTCTCGAACCGGATGCCGAGTTTGCCGGCGCCGGGAAACACCGAATATTTGACGGTTTGCGGCCAGTCGAACACCAGCCGGGTGAAATTGTGATAGGCGCCGGAGCGCACCGCGATCAGCGGCAAAGTGGCGACGTCCACCGTCTTGGGCGGCGGGGGCGGCGGAAGATCGGGCGGGGTGCCGGCGAAGCTGTTGGGTACGAGATCGACCGCGACCTGGTTCACCGATTGGCTTTGATGGATGCGCATCGGCTGGGCCAGCGCGAAGCGGTAGGTCAGCCCGTCGGGATCGACGCGTCCGCCGCCGGCAAAGCCCGACATGTTCTGCGCCAGCATCGCGGCGGTGACGTCGGTCTTGCGGTCGAAGCCGAGCGTGAGCACGCCGCCATCGACCGTCGCGGTGACATGCGCCTTGGGCGTGAAGGTGAACAGCAGCCGCGCATAGCCGGCGGAGGTGCTGACGTTCAGCGTGTCGGCCTTGGCTTGGCTCCAGAATCCGGCCGTGAAGGCGCACGCCGACAGCGCGAGCCGGAGGAGGACGATGCGGGAGAACAGGAACTTCATGGTCGGAAGGACGGTCCTTGTCCTCGGTCAGTGTGGCGGGCCGGCGTTAACTCTCCGTAAACCCTAAAGCGTCAGCCGCCCGGGGTGAGCGCGGTCGGCGGGCCGCTTGCTGCCTGCGCCGGAGGCTTGGTCGGTGTCGCCGCGGCGGGCGCCGGAGCCGCTGCCGGCGGTGTCGCGGGAGGCGTTGCGGCGGCGGTGGCGGGCTTGGGCGGCGGGGCGCTCGCCGTTGCCGGCTTGGCCGGTGCCGGCTTTGCCGGTGCGACGTGATGCGGCGCCGGCTTGGGCGGCGCGACGGCGGCTTGGGCCGGCGGCGGCGCGGCGGCGGGCGTCGGCTGGGCCGGCGGCGGCGGTGTCGGCAAGGAGGGCTCGGGCGTGACGACCGGCGGCGGCGTCAGCGCGGCGGTCTGCAAGGGCGGCGTGGCGGCGGTGCCCGGCGCGGGCGTCGTCGCGTCGGCGACTGTCGGCGGCGCCGGGCAGATGGCGGCGGGCGCGGTGTCGGGAAGCTTCAGCAGCGCGGCCAGCTTGACCGTCAGTTTCTGCGCCGCATCGGGGCTCATCGCCGCCAGGATCGGCGCCATCACGTCGGACTTCATGCCTTTCGCGACCGGCAGCAGCACGTCGTCGCTCAGCGCGTTGAAGATGCGGGCGGCGTCCTTGGGCTTCATCGCCGAATAGGTCTTCACCAGCGCGGCGATCTGCGCGTCCTGCTTGGCGTCGCGTTGGGCAAGAAGCGACTGGATCTGCGTCTGCAGGTCCTTCAGCGCCGCGATCTTCTGGTCGACGCGGCCTTCGCCGGCATTGAGCACGTTCTCGCGCATGTTCAGCGTCCGTTCGCGGGCGTCGAGTTCGGCGCGGCGCCGCGTCAGGCTCGATTGCACATCGGCTTCCGCCGGGCTCGCCAGCGCGGTGTCGTCGTCGGCATAGTCGGGCGCGGGCTTGGTGCCGGCATCGGCCGGTGCAAGGCCGGAATTGTCGGGCTCGTCGGGATCGACGGCGGTCGCGGCCTGCGCCGCGCGCGCGATATCGACGCCCTTGAGGACGAGCAGGCCCGTGCCGAGCACGACGACGGCGGGCAGCAGCCGCAGATAGCGCGGCAGGCCGCTCATCGCACGGCCCTCAGCGCGTCGAGGCGCTTCATGATGCTGCCGGACGGCAGGTCGGAAGCCGGCTGCGGGCGCGCCGGACCTGGCGTGGAGACCGCGCGGTCGAAGCGCTCGGCGATTCGCTCGCCGGACGTGGTCAGCAGCGACAGTTCGTCGATGATCGCGCGGGCGCGGCTCAGGCGTTCGTCCAGCGTCTCGGCGGCGCCGCTTGCCGCGGCCTTCAGCGCGCGCATCGAGCCGCCGGCATTGGCGATGGCGCCGTTGAGCTCGCCGATGGTGGATTTGAGGCCCTCCTGGCCGCGGCGCACGGCGGCCAGACGGCGCTCCAGCACGATGCAATAGACCAGCGTGACGGCCAGAAGACCGGTCAGCGCGAGTTCGACGATCAGGCCGAAATTCATGGCGATGGACATGGCGGTCTCCTAAAGGCCCCTGGAGGCGTCGGTGCGCTCGACGGCTTCCTCGATGCGCACGGCGACGGAGGAGCCGACGCGGCCCATCCGTCCCCTGAGCAGCGGCACGCCCCGGCAGCGCATCTCGATCTTCGAATCGGGCGTGGCGTTCAGCATGATGGTCTGGCCGACTTCCAGGTTCATCACCCGGTTGAGCGGCAGGGTCTGCTCGTCGAGGATCGCGGCGATCTCGACATTGGTGGACCACAGCTCGGTGGCGAGATGGCTCTCCCAGATCGAGTCGCGGCCGAATTTCTCGCCCATGAATTGCTGCAGCAGGAGCTTGCGGATCGGCTCCAGCGTCGCATAGGGCAGCAGGAGTTCGGTGCGCCCGCCGCGGTCTTCCATGTCGATGCGCAGCTTGACCAGGATGGCGGCGTTGGCCGGGCGCGCGATGGCGGCGAAGCGCGGATTGGTCTCCAGGCGGTCGAGCGTGAAGCTCACCGGCGCCAGCGGCTCGAAGGCGGCGCACATGTCGGCGAGGATGACCTCGATCATGCGCTGCACCAGGGTGCGCTCGATGGTGGTGTAGGGCCGGCCCTCGATGCGCATCGCCGAGGAGCCGCGGCGCCCGCCGAGCAGCACGTCGACGATGGAATAGATCAGGTTGGAATCGACGGTGAAGAGGCCGTAATTGTCGAGCTGCTCGGCGCGGAACACCGCCAGGATCGCCGGCAGCGGGATCGAGTTCAGATAGTCGCCGAAGCGGATCGAGGTGATGCTGTCCAGGCTCACCTCGACATTGTCGGAGGTGAAATTGCGCAGGGAGGTCGTCATCAGCCGCACCAGGCGGTCGAAGACGATTTCCAGCATCGGCAGGCGCTCATAGGAGACTAGCGCCGAATTGATGATGGCGCGGACGCCGGATTTGTCCTGGAGCTGGTCGGAATTGACGTCGAAGCCCAGAAGGCTGTCGATCTCCTCCTGGTTCAGGATGCGCTCGGCGGTGCCGGCCTGGGAAGGCCCGGGCGGCGCGATGGTCTCGGCCCCGTCCAGGCCTTCGTTCTTGTCGAGAGTCTCGTCGGCCATGCCTGCCTGCCTTACTGAACGATCATTTGCTTGAGCAGCACGTCGCGCACGCGATAGGGCGCGGCGGAGGTGTTGATGCGGCGCAGGAGCTCTTCCTTGAGCCGCACGATGCCGGCCGAGCCCTTGAGGTCGTCCATGCGCAGCTCGCGCAGATAGCCCTGGAACTGGTCGACGACGCGCGGCATCAGCGCCTGGATGCCCGCCTTCTCCTCGGCATTGTCGAGCTCCAGCGAGACCGACAGCTTCAGATAGGCCGGCGCGGCATCGGCGCCCTGGATGTTCACGATGATGTCGGGAACGTCGAAATAGGCGATGTTGGGCGGTGTGGCGGGCAGGGGCTCGGGCGCTCCGGCCGCCAGTTCGGTGGGCTTGGGAGCGTCGGCGAACAGGAACCAATAGGCCGCGCCGCCACCGCCCAGAAGCAGCACGAGCGCGCCGATGCCGCCGAACAGGATGAGCTTGTTGCCGAGGATCTTGCCGATGAGGCCTTGCTTGGGCGCGTCGGCCGCGGCTTCGCCGTCGGTCTTCTCGGACTCCTCGTCCGGCGCTTGCTTTTCCTTCTTCGCCACGATGCGCGGCCCCCGCATGTCTCGGGGGGCAGAATTGGGCAGACGTGGTTAAGGACTGGTTCAAATCGGGGGCCGCAAACCGTCCATGTGGAATTTCTTGCCGGGCATTCGAGGTCGCCCGCGCCGCGCCCCTGGGAAGAAAGCCAGCGAATCCGCGGCTTTTAGCGTGGCACGCCGGCTGCACCTGTTCTGCCACGCAAAGGACCAGAACGGTTCTAAAGGCCCCCAATGGATAATTCGCTGCTCATCAGCTTGTCGCACCAGGTCGCGTCCTATCGCTCGATGGACGTGATCGCGAACAATCTGGCCAACCTGTCGACCCCCGCCTATCAGCGCGAGGAACAGACTTTCCAGGAATATGTCACCCAGGTCGCGCCCGCCGAGGGCCAGACCGGGACGCAGACGCTGAGCTTCGTGCAGGATGCCGGCGTGGTGCGCGACCTGACCGAGGGCCGTTTCGACACCACCAGCGCGCCCTTCGACCTGGCGATCCACGGCAAGGGCTATTTCGCGGTGCAGACGGCGCAGGGCGAGCGCTATACCCGCAACGGCCATTTCACGCTCGATGCCGGCGGCCAGATCGTCACCTCGAACGGCGATCCGGTGCAGGGCGACGGCGGCGCGATCACCATCACGCCCGACGACGGCGACATCGACATCGCCCAGGACGGCACGGTCAGCGGCAAGAACGGCATCATCGGCAAGATCCGCGTCGTCGACTTCGCCAATGAGCGCGGCCTCGTCAAGGAAGGCGCCAGCCTCTACGCCGCGAACGGCCAGTCGCCGGCCTCGGCCGACAATTTCACGCTGCATTCGGGCATGCTCGAAAGTTCGAACGTCGAGCCGGTGATCGAGATCAGCCACATGATCGAGGTCATGCGCGCCTATCAGGCGACCGCGACGCTCACCCAGACCCAGGAAGACCTCATGCGCCAGGCGATCGACAAGCTTGGCGCCATGCCGAGCTAGGAGACTTAGACATGCGCGCCCTTTCCATCGCCGCGACCGGAATGCTGGCCCAGCAGACCAATGTCGAGGTCATCGCCAACAATCTGGCGAACATGAACACGACCGGCTTCAAGGCCCAGCGGGCCGACTTCCAGGACCTGCTCTACCAGAACATCTCCGAGCCCGGCGCCAACTCGTCGGATTCCGGCACGCTGCTGCCCAGCGGCGTGCAGCTCGGCGCCGGCGTGCGCACCGCCTCGGTCTATCGTGTCACCACCCAGGGCGACCTCAAGAGCACGTCCAATCCCTACGACGTCGCGATCCAGGGGCCGGGCTTCTTCCGCGTCACCCAGCCCGACGGCACCGACGCCTATAGCCGCGCCGGCGATTTCGGCCTGTCGCCGCAGGGCCAGATCGTCACCGACCAGGGCTATACCGTGGCGCCGGGCATCGCGATCCCGACCAACGCGCTGTCGGTCGCGGTCAACGCCCAGGGCCAGGTCTCGGTCACCGTGCCGGGCCAGACCGCGCCGCAGGTCGTCGGCACGCTGGAGCTCAACCGCTTCGCCAACGAGGCCGGCCTCAAGCCGATCGGCAACAACCTCTATCTCGAAACCCCGTCCTCCGGCTCGCCGCAATCGGGCGTTCCGGGCTCGGCCGGCTACGGCACGCTGCAACAGGGTTTTCTCGAGACATCGAACGTCAACGCGGTGGACGAGATCACCTCGCTGATCACCGCGCAGCGTGCCTACGAGATGAACTCCAAGGTCGTCACCGCGGCCGACGAGATGCTGCAAGAAACCGCGCGCCTGGGAGGTTCCTGATCATGATGCTCCGCCTCGCCCTCTTCGTTTCGGCCCTGCTCATCGCATTGCCGGCCTTCGCCGATCCCGGCATGCGGGTCGTCGTCCCCAACCGCGATATCGCGCGCGGCGAGACGATCTCCGAAAGCGATCTCGTCTACGGCACGATCCCGTCGACCAACGTGTTCTCCGGTGTCGTCACCTCGATGGATACGCTCAAGGGCATGGAGGCGCGGCGCATGCTGCGCGCCCGCGAGATCGTGCGCAGCGACGACGTGCGCCATCCCGTGGTCATCGCCAAGGGTGCGACCGTCACCATGACCTTCCTGGCGCCGGGCGTGACGCTCACCGCCTCGGGCCGCGCCATGAACGATGGCGGCGTCGGCGACACCATCACCGTGCAGAATCCGGCCTCGTTCCGCCAGATCAGCTGCATCGTCACCGGCCCCGGCGCGGTGCGCGCCGCGAGTTCGGCTCTCGCCGTCACCGCTTCCCGCTGAGAGATATGTCCATGACCAGATCCCTCCTGAAAGTCCTGAGCCTGACGGCCTGCGCCGCCGCCCTTGCCGGCTGCTCCGCGGTCGACCGCATCAAGGAGCTTGGCGATGCGCCCACCATGGCGGGCGTCGCCGATCCCACGTCGCCGGTGCACGCCACGACGCCGAACGTGCCGCTGCCGCCGCCCGAGCCGAGCCGGGCGCCGAACTCGCTGTGGTCCAGCGGGGCGCACAGCTTCTTCCACGATCCGCGCGCCAGCCGGCCCGGCGACATCATCACGGTCAACATCTCGGTCGCCGACACCGCCAAGCTGTCGAACTCGACGACGCGGGCGCGGACCAATTCCGACAACGCCAACCTGACGAACTTCTTCGGCCTGGAGACGCCGCTGGCCGCCGGCACCGGCGCCGACCCGTCGAGCCTGGTCAAGATGGGCTCCGACACCTCCAATGCCGGCTCGGGATCGATCGACCGTTCCGAGGCGATCAACCTGACGCTCGCGGCCTTGGTGACGCAGGTCCTGCCCAACGGCAATCTGGTGATCGGCGGCCATCAGCAGGTGCGGGTGAACAACGAGCTGCGCGATCTGCAGGTCGCGGGCATCGTGCGCACCGAGGACATCACCAGCGCCAACACCGTCGATCTCAGCCAGATCGCCGAGGCGCGCATCTCCTATGGCGGGCGCGGCACGGTCAGCGACATGCAGCAGCCGCGCTACGGCTCGCAGCTCTTCGACATCCTGATGCCGTTCTGACCGCGCGGCAGCGCGGTCATCCCGGACGCCGAAGGCGATCCGGGATCCATACGAAATTCCGCTCTAAAACGGGGCGGAGGGGCCGAGGCGGTGGCCGGGTTCGCAAGAGCCCGGCCACGCCCATATTCAGTCGTCGCGATAGACCTTTTCCCGGCGCTCGTGGCGTTCCTGGGCTTCCAGCGACAGCGTCGCGATCGGGCGCGCGTCCAGGCGCTTCAAGGAAATCGGCTCGCCCGTCTCCTCGCAGAAGCCGTAGGAGCCGTCCTCCAGGCGGCGCAGCGCCGCGTCGATCTTGGCGATCAGCTTGCGCTGGCGGTCGCGGGTGCGCAGTTCGAGCTGGCGCTCGGCCTCGGTCGAGGCGCGGTCGGCCAGATCGGCATGGGGGACGGTTTCGGCTTGCAGGTTCTGGATCGTCTCGCGGCTCTCGCGGAGGATCTCGTCTTTCCAGGTGTTCAATTTGCGGCGGAAGTACTCCCGTTGCCGCTCATTCATAAACGGCTCGCTCTCAGACGGCTTGTAGCCGGCTGGAAGTTGGGTACCCATGCGCACTCCCTTCGACTGGAACGCGTGACAGAGGGCCGGGGTTATAGCGATGCCCCCCGGCCCGTCAATCTCATTTCGTTGACGCGGTTACCGGGCGGACTCAAGGCCCGGCGGCCTTGCGTGCGCCCCGGTTCCCTCGGTTCCGCGCCGCCAGTCGACCAGCGCGGCGAGCGCGGCCAACATCGCATAGGCGGCGAGCGCCATTTGCGCCTGGGCGAGGCCGGAGGCCGGCGCGGGGCCGAAATTGCCATAGGCCTGCAGCGCCGTCATCGCCGCGACGAAACCCCACAGCCAGCGGTCGCCGCCCGGCGCGCGGGCGGGCATGGCGCGGGCATAGATCGCGGCGCCGGCCACCAGGATGGCGATCTCCAGCGGGAAGCTGATCCAGACATGCCGCCACAGGCCGAACCCGACCTTGAACGAATCACCCAGCAGCGGCAGGTCCTCGACATGGACGACGAGGTCGAGCAACCAGTGGGAGAACACCGCGCCGGCCAGCATCGCGCCCGCCGCCGCGCGCCTGTCGCGATAGAACAGCGCCGTCACCGCGCCGAACGCCGCCGCCAGGGCCAGCGCGCCGATCAGGCCGTGGGTATAAGGCATGTAATAGAGATCGAAGGAGGTCGCCTCGGTGAAGCCGGGCACGATGCGCAGCTTCTCGACGTTCAGCATCACCAGGCCCGACCACACGACGTCCAGCCATTGCACGGCGATGAACAGAAGCCATAGCGGCAGCCGCTTGTCGGCGGCCTTGGCGGCGAACGAGACGCCATAATGTCCGACGAACATCTAGCTCTCCTTGGCGTTGCGGCCCATGCGGCCGAGATGGGTGAAGCCGAAGCCGTGGCCGTATTTCAGGCCGTAGCCGAGGGCGCGGTCGAAACCGATATGCGCCAGCCAGATCAGCGCGATCTGCGTCGCGAGCGGTGTATTCAGCGCGATGCCCAAAGCCGCCAGGGCGAGCGGCAGCAGCGTGGAATGCATCGTGTTGTAGGCGGCGGCGCCGAGGCGCGGGCCCGCGAGATAGCCGGCGAAGCTGAGATCGGGGACGAGGAACAGGATGGCGAACTGCTTCCAGTCGCCGCCCACCCGCCAATAGAGCGCCGCCGCGCCGGCCATGAGCGCCAGCCCCTCGGCGCGCAAGAGGCCGCGCACCCCGCCTTCGACCGTTCCTTGATAGTCCGTCGCCATGATCCGTTCCGTCCTTGCTGACGAACGGAAGATGGGCGTCGGGCGGTCAAACGGGAATTGGCGAAGTCCGTAGGGTCTCTATGCGGATTTGTATGGAGGGGCGTCATGGCCCGCGACGGCGTTGCCGAGCGCCACGGCCGGGCAGGCAACGGGGTGAATCGCGAGGGTCGGGGCGGTCCTTTCCGGGGCCAAAGCCCCCGAAAAACCGCGGGATAGGCCGTACTGGAACGGGGCACCGTCCCGGTATATGCAAAGGCCCCTCGCGGCGGCCGCATCGGCTTTAAACCGCGGGGATATGCGGGCGGCAGGCGGATGGAGACGATACAAAGCCGGCTTTCGGGAACGCGCGACTACGCGGGCGACGATGCCGTCGCGCTGCGCCGGGCGCGCACGTCCCTGGAAGCGACGTTTCTGCGCTACGGCTACAACATCGTCGATCCGCCGATCCTGGAGCGCTCCTCGCCCTTTCTCGACCGCTCGGGCGAGACCATCCGCCGGCGCATGTACATCTTCTCCGATCCCGGCGGACGCGAGGTCTGCCTCAGGCCCGAGCTCACCATCCCCACCTGTCGCGCCTATTTGCGGACCCGGGTGTCGGACCAGGAAGCGCGCCTCGCCTATATGGGCCCGGCCTTCCGCTACGACTCGCCGGAAGAGGGCCGCTATCGCCAGTTCTACCAGGCGGGGGTCGAGCTGATCGGCGCCGATCACCGCGTGGCGGCCGACGCCGAAATCCTCGCTTTGGCGCTGGACGCGATCGAGCGCGGCGGTGTGAAGGGGCTCTCCATCGTCACCGGCGACATCGCGATCCTGTTCGCCTTCATCGCCGGCCTGGCGGTGGACGAGGTGACCAAGGCGCGGCTGCGCCGCATCGCCTCGCGCAAGGACGCGACGGAGCGGCTGATGAAGGCCGCCGCCGACCGGGTGGCCCCGTCGCCCGACGCGGCGCCGGACGAACTGGCGACGCTGCTGGCCTCGATCGGCACCGACAAGGCCGAGAAGCTGCTCAGCGAGATCTATGCCCTGGTCGATCTGCGCCATGTCGGCGGCCGCACGCCGGAAGAGATCGTGGAGCGGCTGGTGACGCGCACCGCGCTCGCGACCTTCGAGGGCGTGTCGCGCGAATTGCTGGAAGGCATCGCGACGCTGCTGGAAATCCGCGGCGAGCCCGATGCGGTGCTCGCCAAGGTCGGGGAGCATTTCAAGGCGCTCGGCGTGCCGCTCGCCGGCAACGTGCTTGGCGATTGCCGCGAAAGGCTGGAGCTTCTGAAGGTCTATCGCGGCGGCGCCGATGCGATCAGCTTCGATGTCGGCATGCATCGCGGCCTGGAATACTACACCGGCTTCGTGTTCGAGATTTACGCGGCCGATAATCCCGGCATCGGCCATCTGTGCGGCGGCGGGCGCTACGACAATCTGCTGCAGGCCCTGGGCGCGCATGAGGCGATCCCGGCGGTGGGCTGCGCCATCGGCGTGGACCGGCTGCTGCTGGCAAGCGAGGGCGCGAGCGTCGCGTCGAGCGGCCCGGACGCCATCGTGGTCGCCGCCGGCGAGGTCGACCGGCGCGAATGCGTCCGCGTCAGCGTCGCGCTGCGCGAGGCGGGCTGGTCGGTGGAGACGGAGCTGTCCGGCCGCCGCCCCAAGAACGTCGTGCGCGAGGCGGTGAAGCGGGGCGTGCCGCATGTCGTCTTCGTCGGCGAGGAAGAGATCGCCAAGGGGATCGTGCTGATCAAGCGGCTGGACGAGCGCGAGGAGCGGCCGGTCGCGCTGGCGGAGCTGGCCGCCTATGTCGCGAAAGCGCGGTCATGAGCGGCCCCCTCATCATGGCCCTGCCGAGCAAGGGCCGCCTGCACGACCAGGCGATCGATTTCCTGAACGATTGCGGCTTTGGCGTGCGCAAATCGGGCGACGGGCGCGAATATGTCGCCAAGCTGAGCGGCATCGAGGGCGTCAGCATCATCTATTTCCGCCCCGACGAGATTCCGGCGCGCATCGATCTCGGCGACGCGCATATCGGCCTGACCGGCGAGGACCTCTACCGCGAATATGGCGAGGGCCAGCATGCCTCGCACCTGTTGATGCCCAATCTCGGCTTCGGCGCCGCGCGGCTCGTGGTCGGCGTGCCGCAATCCTGGATCGACGTCTCGTCGCTCAACGATCTGGACGAGGCGGCGATGGTGTTCCACCAGAAGCACGGCCGCAGCCTGCGCGTCGCGACCAAGTTCGCGCGGCTCACCCGCGCCTTCTTCGCCGAGAACGGCATCGTGGAATACACGCTGGTGGAATCGGCCGGCGCCACCGAAGGCACGCCCGCCGCCGGCGTCGCGGACCTGATCGTCGATCTCACCTCGACCGGCGCGACGATGACGCAAAACCATCTCAAGGAGATCGAGGGCGGCACGGTGATCGCATCGCATTGCTGCATGATCGCCGCGCTGAAGGCGCGGCTGTGGTCGCACGATACGCTAGCGGCGCTTGAACAGGTGGTCGAGCAGATCGAAGCGCGCACCCGCGCCAAGGCCACCCAGGTCCTGCGTTTCTCGATCCCGCACGAGACGGCGGCACAGACCCTGCGGACGCTGACGGCCAAGCATGGCTGCACCGTCACCTCGGTGCGCACCGAAAACGAGCTGTCAGGCCAGCGCGATTTCGTCGTGGCGCTGTGCGGCCCGGCCAAGGTCTATGGCGCCGTCCATTTCCTGCGCCATGCCGGAGCCGGCGAAACCATCGTCGACCGCAGCGAATTCCTCTATCAAGGCGGCTCGGCGGCCATTGCAGGCTTCAAGGAAGTGCTCAAGCGCGCCGTGGAAGGATGAGAATCGGTGACCGATAGTGCTCGCCCCATCGCCGAATTGCCGCGCGGCTTCCACGACATCGGCGGCCGCAAGCTGGCGCAGCGCGATTGGCTGATCGGCAAGCTGGCCGAGGTCTATGCCCGCTACGGCTTCGAGCGGCTGAGCACGCCGATCGTCGAATATGCCGATGCGCTGGGCAAGTTCCTGCCCGACAAGGACCGGCCGCATGACGGCGTCTTCTTCTTCCGCGACGGCGAGGACGACGAGAAGGCGCCGTGGCTGGTGCTGCGCTACGACCTGACCGCGCCCTTGGCGCGCTATGTCGCCGAGAACATCAACCGCATCGCGCTGCCCTATCGCCGCTTCCAGACGGGCCCGGTGTTCCGCAACGAGAAGCCGGGGCCGGGCCGCTTCCGCGAATTCATCCAGTTCGATGCCGACACGGTCGGCACCGCCTCGATGGCCGCGGACGCGGAGTTCTGCATGCTGGTGTCGGATTCGCTGAACGCCATCGGCCTCAAGGACGGCGAGCACGTCGTCAAGGTGAACAATCGCAAGATCCTGAACGGCGTGCTGGAGCTGATCGGCATTCCGAACGACGAAAGCGGCGACGAACAACGCGGCACCGTGCTGCGCGCGATGGACAAGCTCGACCGGCTGGGGCCGGACGGCGTCGCCCTTCTTCTCGGCAAGGGTCGCAAGGACGAGTCGGGCGATTTCACGCCGGGAGCCGGTCTGGAGCGCGCGGGCATCGACCGGGTGCTGGGCTTCCTCAGCGCGGGCGCGGCCAGCCGCGCCCAATCCTGCGCCGCGCTCGGCCAGCTCGTCGCCGGCAGCCAGACGGGCGAGGAGGGCGTCGCGGAACTCGCGCAGATGGACACGGTCCTCACCGCCGCCGGTTTCGGCGATGCGCGCGTCGCCATCGATCCCAGCGTGGTGCGCGGCCTTGCTTATTATACGGGCCCGGTGTTCGAGGCGCAGCTCACCTTCGAGACGGTCGATGAGGAGGGGCGCCCCGTCCGCTTCGGCTCGGTCGGCGGCGGCGGGCGCTATGACGGCCTGGTCGAGCGCTTCCTCGGCCGCAAGGTGCCGGCGACCGGCGTTTCCATCGGCGTCTCGCGCCTGGTCGACGTGCTCGAGGCGCGCGGCATCGTTCCGGAGGGCGTCGACCGCGCGCCCGTCGTCGTGCTGGTGCTCGATAAGGCGGCGCTGCCCGGCTACCAGGCGATGGTGAGCGAATTGCGCAATGCCGGCATCGCGGCCGAGCTCTATCTGGGCGAAAGCGGCATGCGGGCGCAGTTGAAATACGCCGACCGCCGCCGCGCGCCCATCGCGATCATCGAGGGCAGCGACGAGCGGGCGAAGGGCGAGGTGACGATCCGCGACCTGGCGCTCGGCGCCCAGGGCGCCGCCGACGCCAAGACCAAGGAAGACTGGACGGCGCGGGCGCAAAAGGCGGTGAAACGCGGCGATCTGCTGCAAAGCGTGCGCGAGATTCTCGCGCGGTCTTAGTTTCGGCAGCGAAGATTCTTCGCCGGCCGGCGCCTGTCCCGGAACCCTTGCTCGCTTCGGTGGTTCCCACCCCATCAGGTCCGACCGGACCGAACGGGGACATATGCGGTATCGATACATCGGTCTGGTTGCGCTCGCCTGCCTTGGCGGGTGCTCCGTCCTTCAGCGCGACGTGCCGTCGGTCTATGTCGTCTATTTCTCCAAGGGCAGTACCGACCTTGCGACCGATGCGAAGAAGATCGTGGACCAGGCGGCGGTCGACATCAGACACATGCACCCGGACGCGGTGACGATCGGCGCCGGCGTGTCTTCGGGCAGCGATCCGCATCTGAGCCAGCCGCGCTTCGCGGCGGTCCGCGACGCGCTGGTCGCCGACGGCGTCGAAAGCGCGCTGATCGCGCGCTCGTCGATCGCCGATGACGGAATGGATGCGGGCGTGGTCGGCGACCAGCGCGTCGAGATCCGCGTCACGGCCAAGCCGACGCAATAGCGGGTATGGGTCTTGGGGCCCCCTGCGTGGGGGCAATGTTCGCCCAAAAACGACTTAGGCCCGGCGAAGGGCCGGGCCTAAGATCGTGGGCTCACATTGGTTGCGGGGACAGGATTTGAACCTGTGACCTTCAGGTTATGAGCCTGACGAGCTACCGGGCTGCTCCACCTCGCGTCACATATTTTAGTATTAAAAAACAGAGACTTACACTGCTTCGAAATTTCAAATCGCTTCGACTGATTCTAGCCTGGGTAAGTATTTGGGTAAGAACCCGGCCGAAGGCGTCTTTCTTCACTCGCCGGGACAGTACTCCCGCCGCTCTATGCGGGCGAGTAAAAAATATCCATAAGAATCAATCGGATACACCAAAGAGTCAGTTTGATGCGTCAAATTGACTTTCCTGCACGTCTCGCCGCGCCTATTTCCCACCAATGCGAATTGAGCGAACCGGAAAGATCGAGCCGCTGACGCCGCGCATCGAGCGCTACCTCAAGGAGGCGCTCAGCGCTCGATCGCTCGATGATGCTCACTCGTCCGAGCAACGACGCCCGGACTATGTGTGCCTCAAGGATATTCTCGTCGTTGAGGTGAAAACCCTCGAAGGGGACGGAACAGAGCGCATCGAAAATCTGAACGATCAATTGCGCGAGCGCGAGGACTATCCGCCTTTCTACGGCAAGGTTCCCGTTGAATCGCTGCTCAAAAACCTGTCCGATCCGGAGGCTGTGCGGCGCAAGCTGTCCGACAGGATCGGGCGCGCGATTGTCACCCACCTCAGGAAGGCAGACGGGCAACTGGCTGCACATGCCGAACGATTTCCGAGAAAGAACCTCGTCCGTCTGGTCATTCTGGTGAACGAAGACCACGAACTCTACGAGCCGAATATCGTCGGATTCATCGTCCATAGGGCGCTCTCCAGGTTGGACGACAACGGCAAGCCAGCCTATGGAAACATCGATGCTGTGATCTACATGACGGAGCGCCATGCGACGCAAATCGACGGAAAGGTCGCATTTCCGCTCCTGGCCATTCATGGGCGAGGGATCGACATCGATCCTTGGAAGGAAGCCTTCCTTCATCGCTTCACCGACGGCTGGGCGGCCTGGAACGGCAATCCGCTGTACGATAATGGATCACGGCCCGACGAATTCGAGGCCATGGATCACATTCCGGAACGAATGAGGCGGCAAGACCTTTGGAATCTGGAATACCGCCGCAATCGCTACATGAAGGACATTAAAGACGAGCGCCTTCGCGAACATTTCGACGAGTCGATTGTGATGAGCATGCTCTCGATGATGATCAACTCGCCTATCAAACCGACGCAGCAGCAAATCACCGATAACCTGCGCTGGTCCAGTCACCTGCTACTCGAAATCAATGCGCGCGGAATTCCGATGACACGGTTTGCGTACTCGCTCGAGCGTACTTTGGCGGCCGCAAGGCGGCTTAGAATGTCTCAACAAGTCTTGGATTGGTTCACCGAGTTGGATCGGCAGCGAAACATGAAGGCCTGACTTCGTCGTCTAAGGGTTCGAGCCTCCGGGCTGAACCCCTGCCCGTCGGCGAGACCGGGGGTAGCAAGGGGAAGGACGAAGTCGGCGAAGGGGATCACCCGTTCTGCACGGAGCGCAGCGGAGGAAGAACGGGGGAAACGACGCCGGAGCCCAAAGGGGAATCCTTCCGCTCGCGAGGGGCAGCGCCCCTTGGCCGTCGAGTCAGATGCCAGCGCTCTGCATGGCCGGCTGATTAGCGGGCGTTATCTGGATAGCTTCCGCCGAGAAAGGCTGTCGTCGTCATGAGAGCGCGAAGTCTCCACCAAAGAATAGGCAGTTTTCGCGGGTTAAGCGCCGCGCTATCAAACTAGGGCCGAAACCCAAAAAAGTCATTGTCGGTTGAATCGGTTGATGATTCCGTTGCTTCGTGATTCGGAGGCATTGGGATGCGGAACAACCTGTTTTGGCTGAGCGACGAGCAATGGCTTCGGATCGCGCCGCACTTGCCGACGGACGTGCGCGGCAAAGATCGTGTGGACGACCGTCGCGTGATCAGCGGCATCCTACATGTCTTGAAGAGCGGCTGCCGGTGGTGCGACTGCCCGCCGGAATACGGCCCCCATACGACAATCTACAATCGCTTCGTGCGCTGGGCCGAGCGCGGCATCTGGGAGCGGCTGTTCCGCAAATTGGCGGAGCGCGGACGATCCACCGATACCCAGATGATCGACTCGACGCATGTCAAAGCCCACCGCTCGGCCTCGGGCGCAAAAAGGGGGAGCTTAAGCAGGCGATCGGCCGCTCGCGCGGCGGGCGAAACACGAAAATCCACGCAATCGCAGATGCTAAGGGCCGTCTTCTTTCCATCCTCCTGACCGGCGGCCAGGCGCACGATTGCCCGCCGGCCCAGCGTCTCATCCGCCGAAGCAAGATCGCCAAGAGGCTGCTCGGCGACAAAGCCTACGACAGCGAAGAACTGCGATTATGGCTGACGGCGCGCGGCACCAAGCCCGTCGTGCCCAACAGATCGAACCGCAAGCAGCCCTTCAGCTTCGACAGAAAATCCTACAAGCAGCGACACAAGATCGAGAACGCCTTCTGCCGCCTCAAGGACTTCAGGCGCATCGCCACACGCTACGACAGGCTCGCCAGAAACTTCCTAGCCTCCGTATGCCTCGTCGCTGCTATCGTGTGGTGGACTTTATGAGTCTGGACCCTAGTTTTGATCCAACAATATTAGGTGCTAGAGGTAATTTCTGGCCTTTGACTGGATACTCAGAAAGTAACACCGACGGTATCCAACTCCTAGCCAGCAGACCTACAATCAGCCAGCAAGTTTTCGCGCATGTCGCTTACTCTTTCAGCCATCGATCATGGTCAGCTCTGTCATGGTTTTAGCTGGACCATAACGGACGAAGACACGCTGTCGCAGCGTGTTGCGCGCGTGGCCCTTGGCCAATATCGCCATGTCTCAAAAATTCTAGGTGGCGCCGGAGTTGATGGACCCAGCACGAGCGCGGAGCAAGCCAAAGCGGCCATCTCGCTCTTAACCGTCGAGCCTAACGAAGACCCATGGCATCGCGACGGCTGGATATTTCAGACCATTTCTTGGATCGCGGCGCATCGGGATACAAAAGGCGTCGTCACGCGTCCGCCGCATATCATCAAAGCCCACAAAGGGTTCGATGGATTGCAGCTCGAATTGTCGGCGGACGGCAAGGCCATAACGGCCGTCGTCATATTCGAAGATAAGGCGACGGACAATGCGCGCCAGACAATTCGCGAGGACGTTCTGCCGGGAATCGCAGCACTGGAAGCGGGAGATAGGGCAAACGAACTTACTCATGAAGTGAATGGCGTCCTTGATGCGCAAGCGAGGCTCGATCCCGGCCTGGATGTAGACGCCGCGATTTCAAACATCATGTGGAAGGAGGCACGGTACTACCGTGTCAGCATCACAGTGGGAAAGACCCACTCGACTTCTGCGCGGCGGGCAAAGCTATTCAAAGGGTTCGACGAAAACGCGCCGGGAGATGTCAAGCGTCGCCGCGCCGAAACGATGTACGTTCCCGAGTTACGCAAATGGATGGATCAGTTTGCCAATCGCGTGATCGAACACATTAAGTCGGTGGCGGTGGCGAATGTTTGATCCGGTCACCTCGGCACTCATCCAGTCTGCTCCCGCGCTCGACGGCCTTGATCTTGAAAGCTTGCCGAAACGATTGACGGAGGCCTTCGCCGACGTTGTTTCGGCGCGGATAAGGTTACAGCCTGCGACCGAGAGTACGCCGCCGGACGAGACTAAAAGGAATCTGTACGAGCTACGGCGACTTGCACTTACATACGAAGCATATGTGTCGCTGCTTCCAGACCGAGCAAACCGAGCCGCAGCAGCCTTTGTCGCGGCATCAGCACATCAAGCGTTTACACACGGTCACTTCGGCAAAGCAGCAACAAGCCGCATCGACGCTTCCACCGTTTCTCCCGACGTGTGCACTACTTTGTTGTTTCTCGTTGCCGAGTCTTATGCAGATGCGACGGAGGCGGCTAAGCGGATCGTGCTGCATCCCGATCACACAAGCCCTATTGAGAGAGCCCTTCTCACCGCTATCAGAGACCTAGCACACGGGAGGCTCATCTCGATCCTAAGGAGCGATATTCCAAAAATCAGTCTGACAGCCGATATGGGAGACCGTGCAGTCCAGTCGCTTCTTCTAATGTTGTTGAAAGGGATTAGACGGCTGGCAGAGCAAATTCGGTTACGATTCGATCTTGAACCTAGCGCAGGAGGACTAGAACCCGCAGTGGCGATATTTCGTAAGGTGCGGGAACTCTGCGTCGAGGCAATAGACGGTGTACTGGACTCCGGCGATCAAGTTTACAGTCTCTATCCGGGGCCGCTTCATCTCGCAAATCTGCTCCTTGCGGTAGAGCGCGATCTTTTGGGAACGGCACTAACCCGAATCCCGACGCCCGGCGGCGTAGATGAGGCAGGATGGTGGCAGGTTTTGCGCAGGATGGCACGGCAACGCCCCTACTTGTGGCGCAATCATCGCGAAGCCATAGCGGCGGGTTATCTCAAACAAGGGATATCGTCCGCAATCAGCTTTCCCACTGGAGCGGGCAAATCAACTCTTGCCGAATTAAAGATCGTAACGGCTCTGCTTCGCGGTGAGAAAGTTGTTTTCTTAGCGCCAACCCACGCACTTGTCGCACAAACCACGCGGGCGCTGAAGCGTACGTTTCAAAGTTTCGACATTGTTGGTGACGTTGATGACGACGTTACCCTCGCTGAAATCTATGTACTTCCTGAAGTGACAGTGACCACTCCGGAACGCTGCCTTATGCTGCTTTCGATGCAACCCGAAGCGTTCGAGGGTCTTGGGCTTATTGTTTTCGACGAATGTCACCTTCTCCATCCGCGGGAGGAAGACAGAAGTCGTCGAGGGCTCGATGCTATGCTCACAATTCTAGGACTGACAAGAGCGGCCCCAGCGGCAGATTTGTTGATGCTATCCGCCATGATGAAAAATACTGGCGAGATTGCAGGCTGGCTCAAGGAGCTTACTGGCCGCGATTGTTTGACCCTTGATCTGTCGTGGAAACCAACCCGACAGGTTCGCGGATGCGTGGTTTATCCGGCTGAGCAAATCACAGCGTTAGATAAGAAACTGCGCGGCGCCAGAAAGCTGCACCCAACCCAAAAAGCTGCACCAACTTGGGTTCAGAGAGAGCTTCATGCCTCGCCATATGGGTTCTTCAGTCTATTGCAAACGTGGAGCACGACGCATCGCGAAGATTACGCGTTGCTCCCTCTGTTGTCATCGCAGGTTCTGCTTGCCACACGAAAAGCCAACAACGGTCGTGTTTGGCAGTTAACTCCCAACGGGAACGAATCAAGCGGAGCAATCGCGGCAGCATCGGTCACCGCAGGGATGAAAACGCTTGTTTTCGTTCAGACGACCGTTTTTTTGTGAGAGCTGCGTCAAAGAGTTTCCTGCTCGTCTCGACGCTCAGCCCGTCGTCCTGACGGACGAAGAGAAGGCGTGGCGACTGTTATCGGTCGAGGAAATGGGAGGCGCAGAATACTGCTATCTTCGCCTTGACGACGATGGCGTGCTCAGGACCGGCGCGACGAGCCATCATTCGTTGTTATTGCGCGAGGAACGCGATCTTCATGAAAGTCTATTCAAACGCCGCGACGGAATTGGCGCGTTGTTTGCCACATCTACGCTCGCTCAGGGAATGAACCTACCAAGCGAGGTAGTCATAATCTCAGGTGATAGCCGCTTCGATCCAGGCGCGGACAAGATGAAACGGCTTGAAGCTCATGAACTACTTAACGCAGCGGGCCGGGCGGGGCGGGCAGGCGAGGGGGCTGAAGGGTTCGTCCTCCTCGTACCGAGCAAGGTCATCGGCTTCGATGACGCAAAAAGTGAGATCAGCAATCATTGGATGGACTTGCAGGCGATCTTCGAACAGGCAGACCAATGCCTGACCATTGATGATCCGATGAAAGTCGTCCTAGACCAAATTCACAACGGCATAACGAAGAACGGCACTCCGGCCTATCTGCTGAGCAAGCTTCCATTAGCAATTGCTGGTGAGGTGGAAGATCCCGCCGTTGCGATGCTGAAGCGCTCATTCGCTGCATATAGAGCGAAGGTAGCGGGTGATGAACAGTGGATCGACACAAGGATTAAGTCTACCATCGCGGCGCGCGCTACAGTCGATCTCCCCGACAAGGACAAGTGGATCGAGCACCTTGCCGCCTCAACAGGCTTCTCGATAAAGCTTCTCCAACAACTGCTCGATCTTGCTGATTCTGGTTCGTTTGATGGGTCCGCAACACAGATAGTTGCGTCGTTGATAAAGTGGCTCGAAAGCAGCCCAGCCATGCTTATGGAGTTGATTCGCCCCGAAAATTTGGAAGGGCTTCTGGGCGAGGAATACAAGAAGCTATCGATCGATAAAGAACGCGCGGAGTTAGCGCTTCCTGTGTTGGCAACGCTCTGGCCGTTGTGGATGTCGGGCGTTCCGCTTTGCCAGTTGGAAGTCGCGTTTCTTGGTCGCCCGAACAAACTGGGTCGATGCGAGCACGCACGACATTTTGTCTCTCGAATTGTTGCAGACCTCGCATTCTTAGCCGGTCTGCCCGCTCGTCTGTTAATGGCTAGGTCCAAAGCTGCTGGTGAAACGCCGACAATCCAGACGGTGTTGGCTACCCTCGGGGGCGCAGTTCGTGAAGGGTGTGACGGGCCGGAGTCTTTCGCGACACGTATCAACTGTGGCCGTAGCGTATCGCGCGTAGCTGCTAGGCGTCTTTACGACGAAATAAGGCAGCAAATTCCATCGGAAGCGATACCGAAGGCTTTGAAGAGACCAGGCAACGCATGAGAGAAGCAGAGTCGTTGTTCAAGTTTTCAGCACTCTAGAAGCGTCGCAGGCGCTAGAGTTTCCACCAAAGGCAATCCGGAATTCGCGCCGAGTGGGCGAAAAATGAACTGGGTTTGGAGGGGCATGAAAGACAAAGGCGATGAGGGCGATCACCTGTTCGGCACGAAGCGCAGTGGAGGAAGAACGGGGAAACGACGCCGGAGTCCGAAGGGGAAGTGCCCACGCGCGCATCGACTATGTTCTCCGTGCGTCAGACAATGCCAACTCCGAGCTGGCAGCCTTCCGCGCGAAGCTTTCTCAATGTCTCAATGGTGATCACGCACTGCTTTTCGCTTGGAAGCTTTCGCGGCATCGCTGCGGCGGTCTCGAGAATCCCGCGTTCCATCGGGGTGAGAAGCTTTCGCTCCAGACCCCAATCGAGTACGTCCTTCCAAAGTGCGGCACCCGCCTTGACAACCGCGCTCTGCGCGTCAATGCCGTTCAGCATCTTTTGATCCCTGACGGCGGAACGCTTCCCTTCCTGTGCCTCTTCCTTGCTGACAAGCTCGTCCTTCAGCCTGGCCGGCCATTGGATTCCCACGCCGGCGACCCGGTTCCAGCAGGCTTGCTGCTTGGCCCATTCCGTGACGTTGCTGACGTTGGGCGGCGTGTCGACGATGACATCGTGAACTTCCTTCGCAGCTATTGTCAGCGCCTCGCGCAGAACCGCGCTTATCGCCTGTTTTTTCCAGACGGCGTCGAAATCGACCGAGAGGCCGAGTTTGTCCACGTCGTGGGCAAGCTTCGATATCGCGTATGCGACCACGTTCGCGCGAAAACCACCCTGATACCACGGCTGTTCGGTAACGATTTGCTCGACTTCCGTGAAAATGATCGCCTTGGCAATGGAATGGCGGAAAAAGCTTTCGTTGAACGCATCGGCGTTCCTGTCCCACTCCTTGCCGATCGCGTCGGCGAAATGGACAAAATTCTTCTGTCCGCCCCTGCTGACGATATCCGGATGCTGCTTCCAGACATTGAGGTACTTTCCGAGATCGGTTTTCGAAAAGAGCTGTGACTTCGGATATTCGAGATCAAACTTCTTTCTCTGCGCGTCGGTAAGGTTGGCTCTCGCATCCTGATACTGGCCGCGCGCTCTTTCGTAAAACCACTTCGACTCCCTGAAGGTACCGTCAGGAGACGGCGCAAAGAGGCGACGAGAGAAATCCTCCATTCGGACGTGGAAAGGATGGTTCGCGAAGAAGTCGGCTGCGTTGACCCGGTTCTGGCTATTGGCAAACTCCGAAATCTTCGGAACGATCTCAACAGCCTTCTCGTGGTCCACAATGGATAGCTTCATCTGCACAAAGACCCTGGAAAGGTCCACGCCCTTCTTCCGGCTGGCGGCATGGATGGAGGCAGTTGTCTGCCCGCCATTCACGATCTGAAGATTCTTGAATCCGGTCAGGAGAAGTCCACTCTCCGACTCCCGGGTCGTGACCGCCTCGGCGGTTGCGGTGATCCCGTTATTGTAGGCGAAGAACATTTCGGGATTGTTCTCGATGGTGTTTCTGATTCCCTTGTTGATGGTTCCTCGCGCCTGAAGAAAGACGCGAACATTCTGCTCAAGCAGGCGCGCACCCCACCTGTCGTATATCTTTGCGAGCTGCATGCCTGGCACGGCAACCAGATAGGCCTCGTAGCCTGCATTCGTCAGGTGGGCGGGAAGCGCCGACATCGCTCCGCCAAAGTCGGCTTCAAGATCGATTCCGATTTCCTCCCGGCCGTGACCTGACGTGGAAAAACGGTGGAGTCGACCGAGGTCCCACACGCTATAGGTGACGGGTATATCCCTGAGCGTGTCCGCTTCGCGGCCGTCAACCCGGGTGCTCAGCATGCGATTGCTGACCAGGAAAAGTCGGACCTTGGAAACCGATGGCCATCTCGCAGCGATGAGATCGGCAAGTCCGAAGGCCGGTGTCGTTTCCTCAAGTCCATCCCTGAAGGACCGATCAAGCGATCTTGAGAGGAAGCTGTAGACGCGCTTGAACAGAGCCTCCATTTCGGTGGCCGTAAGTGTTGCGATCTCGGCCGACTGATGAAAGTCGGCGATGATCAGACTCAGAACGCCGTCGGCTCCGGCCGGATCGCCACCGTAGCCGTCCACTCTTGTTGCGCGATTCGGCGAAACATATGGCGCGCGATCTGCGGTCTCGAGCTCGCCTGCATCCACAAGCTGCTCGCAGAACAGGCTGAAAAAGGCGTCCTCGGCATAGCGGCCGTCAGCGTCGGCAGACGCCAGGATGTCCTGAAAGAACTCCTGATAGAATTCGCCGATCTCAATCGCCATTGTCCCCTCCGGCCAATGCTTCATCGAGAACTTCCGGCGTCACGGCGAATCCTTCACACTCCATGAGCGAGAGCGAATACCGGACATCGGAAACACCGGCTGGCACGTCATGTGCGGACAGACGCGGAAATTCATCCCCGACGCGATAGATGCGCGATCGTCCGGATACCCATCGGAACGCCGAATAGTCCTGCCGCCAGTCAAACCCGGCAGCCAGCAGACGCGAATCGAGCAGTTCGATTGCCCCCTGATCTGCGGTTTCGACACGTTCGCGAACCCGTCGTGCGATGTCGGTGATCGTGAATGCCAGCGCGTCGCTCGATGGAGCGCTGCTCAGGTCGACCACGTGCAGAAAAAGAAATTCCAGACCTTCACTATCAAGCTGATGTTCGGACGAGATGACGACGAAGGGTGTGGCTCCTCCGCGTCTCGCCTTCGCCTCGATGCAAATCTGTCCGATCTCGAAGTCCTTCGGGGCACCGAGCGGGCCGCGCCATGCCTCCAGCGCCTCGCCGGGTGAAAAGCGGGTAAGAAGATGTCGCTCAAATACCAGCAATTCTCCTATGACGCCTTTCTGCTCTTCCTCGGAGAGTCGACCGCTGCTTCCGCCGCGCAAGAGGTGATGCCAGCGCCAGGTTCTGGCCAAGGCAAACTCGACTGCTTCCGGTTCGGACTCTGCAACGGACGTTGCCGACACGATGTCCCGGCAGAGCTGCTCGAAGATGACGCGTTGACTGCTGTCCGACAGACGAAAGACCAGCATTCTGTTCTGGCCGTCATCAGCCTCCGTTTCGGATATCTCAAGGCCGTTGAGGGTCGGAAGACGGGACGCCGGCTGCGAGTCGGGAGCATGTCTGAGAACGAGCAGGCATTTTCGATCGGCGCTTTTCGCCCAGTAGAAATTCCACCGCAGACGCTCGTCGACGCGGCGTGCGCTTACCTTGGTCGTCTCATCAGGCGTCGCGAGATCGGTCCATGGATCACTCATCATCATCCCCGGCTTCTTCGTCTTCGGCCTCCTCCGGATAATTCTCGCGCATCCAGGTCGTGTTCACGACAAACTCGACGCGAGTTTCCTCGACAGCAGTCTTCGGGAAGCTGATGCTCCAGGCCACGACGGGCTCTGCCATTTCCCTGATCTGCAGCAGATGAACAATGAGAAGAGGGCGAATGCGCTGTTCGCGATATATGCGGTCAGGATAATTGAGTGTCTTGCCCGGTTCCTCTTCGAGAATATTGGCCGCGCGATAGGCCTGTTCGGCATTCCGGCGCTGATCGTCCGTCAGACCGGCCTTTTCGACACCTCGGGATGAGACGCGGGCATTGTCCGTAATGCGAAGTGTGCGTGTGTCGCTTCTTCGCCCGGTCTTCCGGAACTGGCAGATGATCGGCACGCCAAGGCCGTTATCGACAAGCGATTCCGGACCCTCATTGCGCAGGCTCGCAAAGAGCACATCCCACGACAACAGTTCCGAGGCGGCACGGTCCTGGATATAGCGACGTACCGGGCCGGGGTCTGTATAAATGGAGCCAGGGTGATTTTGAAAACCGGATAGAAAGCCAAGGATGGCTTCGACGTTTACGTCCTCAAGGAGCCAGCCGCCGGAAACGCGTTGTGCTGCTGTCAACGGGTTGCCTTCGCCTGCGAGCCGTTTCGCGAACCGATCAACGGCGGCACGATTGGCTTCAAGGCTGTCTCTGTCGCGCCTGAGCACCACGGTCTCAACGAAGCTGTTGCCAAGACCGATGTTGACAACCAGCTCTTCACCCGACCCCATCTTGTTGCGCGCAGTCACAATAAGGGTGGTCGGATGGCTTCTGACCTTGAGGCCAAAGTCTTCGGGTGTGCCGCCGGCCACCTCCATCCTGCGCAATTCCTCGCGCAGCATTTCGATGGATTCCGCAACATACGAGTACCATCCTTCGGCTTCCTCAAGCATCCAGATACGACAAAGGTCATCGTAGTCGGGCCTGTAACCGAACCACCGACCCATCTGCATCAGGGTGTCGTACATCATTGAGTTTCTGAGGAAGTAGCTGATCATCAGCCCTTCCAGTGTCAGTCCCCGCGACAGTGAGAAACCTCCAACCGCAATCACATTCAGGCCGGTCTTCTCATGCTCGGCATAGTTGAGGGTACCCGAGGACCGACTGTTGACCTCGACGGCCTTTATCGGTGCGGCGGCTTCGTTGAGCTTCTGCTGGACGTCCAGCCAGGAGAACTCTGTCGCCTCGGCATATTCCGCCTCAAAGACGTCATGAAGGGCCGCGATTTCGGGATCCTTCAAGGCGTCTGATTCCGGCAGCGCTCCGTTGATGCGGGCGCTCGACTGCATCCGCTCAAGCCTGTTGTGCACCTCATTCCTTATCTGTCGCTGGACTTCGGTAAAGCGCGAGGCATTGATCAGCATTGAACAGTGCTGATTGACATGCCCTCTCAGGAGCCGAATTGCACGGGCGACGACAAACGACCTGATTGCCTTCACCAGACTTGCCGGCAATCCGGCGACGGGCAGCTCCTTGGTATGCAGAAGCGGCAGAGTGTCCTCGTTGTCATCGATGTGCCGAACGAAGCTTCCCGGCTCCTGAATGAACACACGACTGGGGCCAAAATAGTTTGTCGGCGGATCGAGGCTGACGATAAAATTGCGCGGGAACAGGTCCGCCTTGTACATCTCGTCGTCGGTATCCGGATCGATAAAGATGTTGGCGAAAGGTGTTGCGGTATATCCGATGTAGCAGGAACGGGCGAACATCCGGAGAAGACTCCTGATATGTCCGTTGATCCGTGACACCTCGCCCTTGTCATGACCGATATTGATGGAAGCGTTGTCAGCCTCGTCGTCGATTACGAGCATGGGTGTATCGACGGTCTGTCCGCCTCTGCTGGCGTTATGCTCCGCGAGCCATTCGAGGAGGTTCTTGAGCGTGCTCGAATTCTTCTTGATGACGAAGATGACCGGTTCATTGAGATTCTGCAGCGGTACGCCCACGCTCGTCGCCATGGCCTTGCTGAAATCCCTCAGCGAATTCGTGAATGTCACGGGCCTGCGCGTCTGATCAAACCGGCCGACGCCGACAAACTTTTCATCATTTCGGGAGAGAAGGCGGGCGCTGTCACGACCGACAAAGCCCTCGTCTATACGAAGCTGGGTCTGGTTTCGCAGATTGTTGTGAATGCCGGCGATAACGATGATAAGCCGATAACCGGCATCGGCCGCCTTGCAGATGAGACCGGTATAGTTGGCAGTTTTCCCCGACTGGACGTGGCCCACGACCATTCCTCGTCTGTCCCACGGCCCCGGCTTCAATGGATTTTCGAGAAGACCCAGAATGCGGTCGGTGACATCGTCGAGTGTCGCCATGACCTGGGTCGAGAAGTGCTTCTCTGCAAGAAGCTTCTTGTATCTCGACCAGTAATAGGGGTTGATGCCGGGCTTCGCGCTGTCAAGCCATGGTTCGAAATCCTCTTCGGTGAGGACGGAACCGATTGTCATCGTTACCCCGTGCCGCGCTTCAAATCGCCTTGCGAGAAACTCTGCAGTTTCGTCATCGACGCTGCATGTCGGGATTACACGGAATTGTGCAATCAGTTCACGAATCCGTTCGGGGGTCGGATTGGCTTCCCGTGCGAGGAAGCCCTCGACGGCGATCTCAAGATTTTCGAGATTTGCAGCATTCTCAGGCATCTTCATCCCCCTCGGCATTCATGTGATCAATCAGGCTTTCGGCACGGTCCCAGTTCGAGCGAAACGGCTCGGCAAAGGGAAGCATGCGTTTGATATCAGTCATTCCGAGGCCCGAGCTCTGCAGCTGGGCCACGGTGATGGTCACTGCATGGCCAAGGGCCTCATCCGACAACTGGTTGCCTCCGACCTTGTCTGGCTCGCCCCCAAGATCGGCGAACAGCGAATCCATCGGCAGAGCTGAACCCATGATCTCCAGGATATCCTTGAACGTTCTTTGCAATTGGGCCGATTGAAGCTGTGAATGAAATGCGGAGACGAGTGGGTGATCGCAATTGATCCGATAGATGATCTCACCCTTGTCCTGAATGCGATTCCAGACCGGGAGACGATTGTCGGATATGAGTTTTTGTCCGCGTGCCGTGTATATGCGTCTTGAATTCGCGCCCATGGTCTCGATGATGCGCCGCAGCCGTTCGCGTACCTGATAGGGTGGTTGGGCCGAGGCCTTCTTGACATCGATCTTCCATTCGGAATCCAGTCCGTTCGGGATGTCGATGCGTACGCGCGCAAGCTTTGCCAGTTCCGTTTGCCGGGCCAGTCCAAACCAGGTGCCGTAGATGATCAGGCGCCTCTGCCGATAAAGATAGAAGCCCTGGTTCTTGACGTATCCAGCCGCGCCGGAATGCCGTTCCCACTCCTCAGGAGTCACCTTGCGATGATGGGGCAGCGTAAATGTCTGGATGACGACTTCCTGCATGCCCACCCTGATCTTTTCGATCGGCCCCGCGATGGTGGCGGGATGCGATGAGTGAAAAGGATCGTAGGGTTCAAGTGGCCGATTGTTGAGCACGATTGCGATCTTGCGGTGACCGGGCTCGCCCGAGAGGAAGCGGTGAAAGACCAGCTCAAGGTGCGAGCGTGCTTCGTCCATTCTTCGAACAAAGTGCGCGAAACCCTCCTCGGAGGTGTCCCGGACGATACGGTCGAGATTTTCCCAAAGAACAAGGGTGCCCTTTTCACCGAGGCTGTCTGCGCAGGGGATGGTGTCAGGGTCGTCCGGAATCTCGACCAGCCACTCGTCGGTCTTTGCCACACGTTCGAAATCCCAGATTGCTGCGTGGGTCTCGCCGCTCCGCCGAGTAACGACTGTAAGTCGGCGGCATTGAGAAAATGACGCGATCTTCAATCCAAGACCGAAGCGCCCGAGGTCCGTACGCTCTCTTTCTTCAAGTGGGCTTCTGCTCCCGAGACGCATCGCAGCGAGCAATTCCTCGCGCGTCATGCCATCGCCGTCGTCGAGAATTCCTATCCTCGGAGATGACCTGTCCGGCGGCGTGAGTATCTGGATGTTTCGCGCACCTGCGGTAAGCGAGTTGTCAATGATGTCTGCGAGCGCGGTCTCAAGGGAATAACCGATGTCCCGCATGCTTTCGATAAGCACAGAAGCTCTTGGCGCGGCTTCTACCGTTTCCATCATTCAGCTCATGAATAGCCAGAGGGAGGGGCAAATATTGATCCGACAACTACTAGCTTTGGCGCCCTTCATTTGCATCCCTGAAATGCTTACTTCTGTTTTTGTTCGGGTCCGCGTCTCTTTTTTCGTTTCCTTTCAATGGTATGACCCAGTAGTCGAAGTACAGATTCGCCGATGATTTGTGCCAGGAACGGAGGCACCGCATTGCCGACCTGCACGTACTGTTGCGTCCGATTTCCCTTGAAAAGGTAGTTGTCTGGAAAGGTCTGGAGCCTCGCGGCTTCGCGGACGGTCAGACTTCGGCACTGCAGAGGGTCGGGATGAATGAAATAGTGGCCGTCCTTCGATATGTGCGAAGTGATCGTCGTCGAAGGTTGGTCCCAAAGCTGGACACGAAACCTATCTGAGAAATCACCCGAACCCCAGTTTTCGTGTTTTGGTGCAAGTGCATCGGGAAAATCCGCGGCCTTTGGCGATGTGCCAGTCACTTCTCCGAATACGCTGACGAAGAAATACCGCCTGAGATCGGACTTCATGTGAGCGCGCGTCTCGCTATTCGGCAGACGCTTCAGATGCGGGTCGACGATCCAGGCTCTCAGTTTTCGCGGACAGGTACGGCCAATTCCGACCGGAATTGACTTGGTTCGTGATCGCGGCAAACGGGAACCCTTGGCCTTCCTCGCATATAACGCGACCTCTTGTGTGAAGCGGTCGAATTCCTTGCCCGAGAGGTTGTGGTCGAGGCCTGCAACGGCCGTGATGGCGTCGCGGACTGCCTTCTTCCAGGCCTGCTTTGTGTCCTTTGTTTCACTCAATCCGCTGCGCAGCCTCGGCATTCCCAATAGAACAGCACGAACAGCAACCTCCCTCGCGGAACGCCTTGGAAGCGCGCGTTCGATGCTGTCGGAATTGCCGAGACAGTCCTTGCGAATGCCAACCAGAATGACGCGGTGTCTCGCTTGCGGGATGCCAAAATCTTCCGCACGGACGACGTAATCGTTTGCGTGAGTTTTCTTCTTCTTGCTGTTCGGCGCGGAGCCGTTTGTCTTCGGCGCGAGCGGAACGAGCTTGTAGCTGTGTCTGCCCGTGCCCAGATGCGCCAGATCGTCGAGAACCTTCTCGAATATCTTTTCGCCATCTATCGAGGACGAAAGCAGTCCCTTGACATTCTCCATGACAAACGCTGCCGGCTGCAGACGTTTCAGTATCCGGATGTATTCCTGATAGAGAAAGTGTCGCTTGTCGTCGCCCGGGACGTAGTCCTCGATGCCCTTGTTGCGGGCGCGGCCGACAAGAGAATAAGCCTGGCAAGGCGGACCTCCGATCAGGATTATTCTGTCGCCGTATTCTTTTCGGATTTCATCGAGTCGCCCGTCCAGCTCCGAAATCTGCTTCGCGTTTCCAAGTTCGAGATGGAGCGCCTCGCGGCAGGCGGTCGCCCACTGTTCCGGATACAGCTTCTTCCAGTCCGGTTCGCTATCGAGTCTGCCATTCAGAAACTGATAGTATTCGGCTGGAAGGCCCCCTCGAACTGCCTCAGAAAGCTTCTTAGCAGCAGGGTTTTGTGCGCGTGTTCGTCCTTTTCAACAGACAGGACGATGGAGTAGGGCCGGTGATCATCCTGTCTGACGTTTGCAAAGCCTTCTGCAAGACCGCCCGGACCTGCGAATAGGTCAACAACTGCGTAGGATGCCTTCATGAACGCGCTTCTCTTCCCGCGCGACTTGTGCGAATCCATGTGCAGATAGACAGGTCGGAGTCTGTGATCGAAGAACAGAGACACGAGGAAAAAACTTGGCAGACATTGTGGACAGGCAGACAAGATCGCGAATGATGTCGCGGATACGAGGCCGGGACACGGCGCCTGAGCTGCAACTCAGAAAGTTGATCCATGCGCTCGGGTTCCGATACAGGACCCATGTCGGATCCCTGCCGGGGCGACCGGACCTCGTGTTTCCGAAATACCGTGCTGCCGTGTTTGTTCACGGATGCTTTTGGCACCGGCACGAGGGGGTGCCGATTTGCAACGATGCCCTCGTCGAATGTCGAATTCTGGCAGAGCAAATTCACAGGAACACTTGCCCGGGATTCCCTCGTCAGGGAGCGGCTCGGTCGTGATGGATGGCGCGTGGCGATCGTCTGGGAATGTGCCTTGGAAAGGCAGGCTGATCGGGTCGCGAAACAACTCGCCCGCTGGCTCAAGTCGTCGGCACGCGCGCTGGAGGTTCCGGCCCCAGGCAGAAAGGCGAAAGCAGGATGATGTTGAGTGAACAGCATTTCCGAAAAGGGTCGGGCAGACTGGTTTGGCGGACGCAATCATTCCGACAGCTGTGAATTGCGGTCGCATCAGGCAGCGCCTGTTTCCGGCAGTCGCAGCCTTATCCCGCGCTCTTCGGCTTCGGTGCTGTCCATGAAGGCGTTGGCCGCCTTGAGTTCGGCCTCGGCACGGCGGAAATCTGTCCAATCGATAGTCAGTGAGAATCGCTGGGCGAAGTCCAGCATCCGGATGAGCGGCTCGGGGCTGGTGCGGTTGGAGATCGCCTTCAGGGCGCTGAGATAGTTGGCCCGATAGATCGTCGGAATGATGATCCGCTGCTCTTTGGCAGCAACAAGCTCGGCATTCATCATGATGCGTGCCACGCGGCCGTTGCCGTCGGCGAACGGGTGGACTTCGGCAACGAGGAACATCATGAAGACCGCGCGGTACAGCGGCACTTCCAGGGTCTTGAATATCTTGAACCCCTGGTCGAGGGTTCCGCGAACCAGTTCCGGTGCCACGAACATGGTCGCGCCGGCACGGTTGGCATCCTCCTTGTATTGTCCGGGAGCCTTGTCGGGCCGTGCGTGCATGATTTCGGCATGGCGGCGCTTCAGCAGCCGCTCGAATTCAGCGAAGGTCTGCGGCACGCGCTTCATTTCGTTCTTGTCGGCGACGATGCGATAGGTACCCAGAATGTCGTGAGCGTCCTGCGGCCGGGCCTTCGGGATACGATTTTCAAAGATGATGGCCTTGGCCTCATCCACCGCGAATTCAGTGCCTTCGATGAAATTGGAGAAATAGGCCTCGAAAAAGGGCAGAGTTGTGCCGTCGCCTGGCGCTTCGGGCCTGGCAAGCGGGGGCGAGCGGTGCAACTCGGCACGCAAGCTTTCGAACAGCGCAAGACGCGACGGATCGTAGGCCAATCCTTTCCTGCGTGCGCGAGCAGATGGGGTTCGCAGCTTGTCGGTCTTGGTGTTGAGCAGGGCGCCGATCATTCCATTGAGCGCGGCAAATTCCTTCTCTCTTTTGATCCGCGGTGCGAGCTTGCGCGCTTCGTCACGCAGGCGGTTCAGCTCATCCTCGCCGGAATGGCGCAGAAGATTGTCGAGATAGGTTTCGATTTCCGCTTTCGATAGCGTGCGGGAGACAGAACCTCTTCCTCGGCTTTGCGCAAAATTGTCGAGAAGGGCGCGCGGACGCGATGAGAAGTGGACGACACCCATGAAGGGAAGATCGCCGGGCTGGGCGCGCGCTCCGCGCCGGGGTTTCAGTGTGATACCCGGCAAGGCGATATCGCTCAGGCCCTTTTGCGACACGAGAAAGACGGACCCGTTCCGCGCGGGGCCGCCCTCGATGGCCGTGCGGTCGGCGATCAGCGCGTCGGGAAAGTAGCCTGCAACGATCTGCCAGAGACCGGCGCGCACCAGGGATTCGGGATTTGAAGTCAGGTCTTTGGTATAAAGGCGGGAAGCCAGCCGCCGAACCTTGCCCGCGCGGACGGCCTTGGAAACCAGCCTGCTGGTGCCGGTCGTCGAGACGAATGTTTCGGGCAGGTCGTCGAGGGAATTTCTGGCCACTAAGCCTCGGATTCGGGGGTAAAGTAGAATTTTCTCCCCTTAAGCCATAGCAAAAGGCGAATTTTCTGGCTATATAAATCTTATGGCCGTGCCTCAGTGCGGTTTAAGAAATCGAGAATTTGCGGCGATCATCGCCGCAAATTCGGCAATTCGTAAACCGATCCGAGCTCCAAGGCCGTCCCGATGGCCGATCCTCGGCTACAACGAAAAACCCGATCATTCTTCGTCATCTTCTTCCTCGCCGAATTCCCGTTCGTATTCCGACATCGGCCGAGGCCGCTGTATCACCTTTGCAAATACGGCTTCCGTATCCTCGGCAAGGGGATCGAGATCGTCGATGCGCCAGCGCGCCCAACCAAGCCAGGCATCGACACGCGGCGGACGCGGCGTCAGGTCTTTCATGCGCTGCTCGACTGTACTCACAAATGCGCGCAACCGTTCGGCCTCGTTCCACGCGGCGGACAATTCCCGCAATCGCTCCCAGCGGTCGGCTTCGATGCCCGCTATCTTGCGCCTATATGCGCGTCGCCGCTGCCGCCGTTCGAAGTCGGCCTGCCATTTCTTTCCCTCGACCGTGCGCGCCGCCGCAGCCTCCAGTTTGTCGACGATAGCATCGATCCGGCGTTCGAAAAGGCGCCGGGGCTGCTCGTCGAGACGGCGTTTCCCATTGTACTCGGCAGAGATCGTGATCGTGAAAAGTCCGGAGGGCTCCGCGATCTGCTTCCACGTTCTACCGGGTGTGTTGAACGGGCTCTTGAGCTCCGCCTTCGTCAGCGGGATCTTCCGCAACCTGTCCCGCTCGTAGATCGACCAGTCCACACGCTCTCCGCCGATCCACAGCCATACCGGCCACACGCCGTCTTTCGGGTGCCCCACTTTGTGTCCGCGCTTTTCGGCGGTCTTGAGCAATGCGTCCTGTATCCGCCACCTCCGCCGATGCAGCGCCATACCTGGAGACTCGAACCATTCCGGCGCCTCGGCTCTGGCATGTTCGATCCAGGCCGCGACGATCGGATGGGGATCGGCCGGAAGTGCAACAAGGGGAGGAATAATCGGGCGAGGCAAAACGCGTGGCATGAACAAATCCGCATACGCCGCTAGGCGGGGAATTCAAGCCGGAAATTCGGCGCCGTCGCGCGATATACGGATTTCCGTATAAACGGCGGATATACGGAAATCCGTATAGACCGATAGAACGTGATCGATAGAAATAATCCTATCGATCATAAATGCCGTGACGAATGATCGATAGAAGCCGTTTCCCTTCCGCGAGGCTCTCGTCATCCGGACCCAGTCGAAACATTCCCGATCGGTAACATCCTCGGATGATAGCGGCCAAATCCGCCTCTTTATTCCCGCTCGGGAAGCTTACTTATTGCGATCGATCGGGTCGCATGACAATCACGACCCGGAATATCGCGCGACCGTCCGATCGAGTCGCTTCCACCACGAATATTTCTGAAAATATGCGCGGATGGTCAGCAGAGCTTGGAGTGCTAGATACCCGCCAATACCGATAAGAATCAGCGCGATCCAGCTATTGATCAGCCCGAGGAAGACAAACGCGCGAAAGATATAATCCCTAAGCAGAAAGATCACTATGGGAACGCCGAGAAGAAACGCTGTGGCTCCTAGCAGACCCTCGTAGGCCGGCCTCGCCAGTTCGGCGCTCATTCCTCGAAGATTTGAATAGCTCTGCACCGCGGTGAGCAGGGCACCGTCGCGTTCACGCTTGAGCACGAGCCCGATGTCGCCGGACCGAAGTCTTACCCACTCACCCGGAACTGCATGCGGATAGTCTGGGATATCGGATTTTGGAAAAAACGAAGCGTGGGTATTCTCATCAAGGAAGCCCAAAATCCGGTTCGACTTCCAGAAAGGCAAGATCGCCATCGCATCTCTCCATGAGTGCTTGGCGGTTGTCTTGGGCGGCCACATGCCTACCAGTTTGCGAAAAACCGCTAAACACTATGGCCGATAGTGTTCATTGATCGCGCAACGCGGAATCCATACTGTGAAATGCGTTGATCTGGGGCTAGTTTTACAGGGTCTATTTATGGCGCCGCCATGACCATCACCCAATCCACGGTTACGATTTCTGACGTATTGTATCTCCTCGGCGGCCTAACAGCAGGCACACACCAGGACGGCCGTCTCTTCATTGCGCCGGATACCAAGGGCAACCTTATTCGGTTCGAACTTCAGGATAAGAGAGGTTACGCCACAGCCTTTCGGAAGTTTGGCTTGGATCTTCTCGGATGGGAGTCGGTAGGCCCCGACTATTCCGTATGGCACGTCTTCCCCCAAAGTGCTGACGGCAAATCCCCTTCAGATTTCTGGAATGGGATCGCTTACGCATCGCACAATGCAAAAAACGTCGAACTAGAAGAGCTCGCACGATCCATCTCGTTCTCTCTCCTAACCGCCAGTCTACGAATGCGGGATATCTGCCGCGAATATGCCTTCCAGAATCTTCAAGCAACCAAGCAACATGTTGTGCCCGGACGCCGCTTCGCAAATATCCGAATTTTCGAGCTCTACATGGCACTTCATTCGTTCCTCGCAGAAATTTGTTCAGCGCGGGACTATTTGGCGCAATTTATGGCTGTTCATTTTCTCAAAGCCAAAGATGTTCGAACGATGGCTCAATTGTATGGATCGCTCAAAAAATTTCCGCCCGATCAGACGCCTATTCAAGACCTCGTGCTGAAGATGTGCGACGAATCTAGCAGCGACGGTTGGTTGGCCCGCCTTAGTAGATTTCGGAATCTGATCATTCACAGCGCGCCTATCAACAAGATCGCGAAAGATCGTTGGTTGACCGCAAATACAATCGACATTCAAGGGAAGGAATTTTATCAAATCCATCTTGGAGTGCCGCTTGACCCGATAGCCGATCCGAATGGATCGTATGTCGATGCCCTGGCTCACTTCCGCCAGCTGATGTTGCTATTCTTTGGGTTGGCACGAACTGTTGGCGACATGAGCGGAATTCAACCGGAGACCGTTTCGATAACGGACGCCGACCTCAGGTGAGGCCACTAGGGGTTCTTGCGTCCAGTAGTCTCCGTAGGCAATGCGGACCACAGCAACTTCGCTAATGCACGTTCCTCATCACCAATTGGTGTAGCGTAGATCGCTGTGGTCTCAATTTTTGCATGACCAAGCCATCTTTGGATAAGCGTCAGCGCAATTTTCTCCTGCACGGCATTAATGCCAAATGCGTGTCGTAAGGCCTTCGGCTGAACAAGTTGCCTCGGGAGCCCTGCCGAAACGCCAATATCCTTGACGCATTTCCATGCGGTTGTGCGGCACCAAGGCCACAGTCTTCGATCTCCCGCATCGGCACTCATTCTATTCGGGATCGAGTGCACGTTGCACAGCATTCGCATTACCATGTCGGGAACGGGCACCGCTCGAAACACGCCCCGAGATCGGCGTTTCAATGTCTCAAATATTATGGCCGCATCATCGACATCGACCCGAGCGCATGTAAGCCGTAGAACCTCTGAAATCCGGGCTCCAGTTAGCGCGAGTACCAAACAGAATGATCCGTGCGCGCCCCCTTTGCGCAGCGCGGCACGAATAAACTCGGCCCGCTGTTGCGGAGTCAGGTATTTTCTCCGGCCCAATTTATCATGAAGTGACAACTGCATCGCAAAACACTGAAGGAAAATTTTTTCAAAAGCCAAATCGGCCCATTGACTCGCTGAATCCGAAGTGAACACTATCGGCCATAGTGTTTACTCTGTACACGGATGAATGGCCAGCGCTGCGATAGCTGAAGGCTCGAACAATGCCGCATGGTCAAATTCGAACTGGCAGCTCGGAATAACGTCCGAATGGCATCACTCATTTTGAGGAGCCCATGCAAACCCATCCCGCAAAGCCGCTTCCAGCATTGGCCAAACGCTGCCCTTAGCGGCTCCGGGTGCGGCCTCCACCGGGAGCCTCGCGTTGCCGGTCGGGGTCGTCGTCATGGCCATCGCCGCTTTCCTCCTTCTCCTGCAACTTCTCAAAAGCGCGCGCCATTTGATCGGTAACTTCGCCCGGAGGCTCCTTCGTGTTTTGCTTTGATCCGCGCCCTTCGCTCGGTGCAGCCTTCTTGTCTTTGTCTTCCTGGTCGCGCCGCCTTCGGTCGTTTTCCTCCGAACGCCGCGCCTTTTGCTTCTCTTCTTCCTGGCGATCGGGGTCGCCGTAGTCGAACATTCTTATCGCCTCTCCCTGCTCATTGAGTCGGGCTTGACGCTTCTTGTGATCCTTTTGGGCGGCACTGCTTTGACTAACGTAGTCGTCCCCGCGCGCATAAGCTTTGTCCTGGAGGTTCTTCGATCTCACCTCTTCGAGTTCCTCAACTGCGGCGCGGCGGCTTGCGGCTATCTCCTTCGCCTTCTCGATATCGGGCAATGCTTCACGATCGATCGACGACATAAATCCCCGAAGCTCGGCAGCTTTAATGTCATCAATGCGTCGGGCAAGGCTGTGAATACCGCGGCCACGGTCGATCACCACGAAGTCGCGACGGTCGCCTTTGGCAAGGACGTATCCTGCATCTTCAAGGGCCGCCCGAAACGTTTCTGCGTTGTCGGCGGAGCGGAACACCTGCGTAATTTCCTCTTTGACCTGCTTGCCCTTGATGCCCGTCCTTTCTTCCTGCCGGAGTTCGGAACGGCTCGGCGTGCGGTCGGGGCGCTTCACGCCGTCGCGCTCATGGTGCGCGCCTTGTACCTTCTCATGCCCGAACAATCTTTCCAGTTCGCGGGAGACTTCCTCGTGCTTCCGATAATTGTGGCTGTCCGAAATGGATTTCATCTGATCGAGGTCGATCCTCGACCACACGACGTGGAAATGCTGCCTTCCTAATTTCTCGTGCAGCACAACGACGCGCGCATGCCCCTCAAATCCGAGTTTCGCTTCCAAAGCATCGAAGGCCTGTTCTCGTTGCTCCTCTGTCAGCCGATATTGCGGGCCGGGGCTGATCGCCGCGTGATAAAGAGACTTCTCGCATCTCGTTCCGGCCGCGTAGGCGTCCATTTCCAGAAGCGCGCCGCGAAGATCCTCGGCGACTGTTCCCCGTGTGCCGAGAAGCGTGACCCTCTCGTTGGTTTCCGCGTTGCCGAGGTGCTTTGCCAGAGCTGCGGGCCCTGCGCGCGATTTGCCCTTGATGATCATGGCTCGCGGCCCAGCGCGCGAAGTATGGCTTCGCGAACCACTTTCAGGCCTCCAAGCGCGAGGAGGATTTCGTTCTGGTAGACGGTGAGGCCCTGGTTGGCCGCTTTGGCTAGCTGGTTCAGGTTGCCGCCGATCTTGCCGAGTTCGCCAAGGAGCCTTGCGAGCTCGCGGCGCTCGACCGGCGGGCGCCTCACCTGCCGGGGCGCAGGTGCGTCGAGAAGGATTTGGCGCGCATAGCTGCTCGGCGTGAGACCGGCTCTTTCGGCCTTGGCCTCGACGATGGCGCGCTCCTCATCGGACAGCCGGATCGGAAAGATGCGGGTGCGAACCCGCTTTTCGCTGCCGCTCGTCATGGGAAACATCCCATGTAGGGGTGGTGCGGAAGGGGGCTGGGCCCCCTCCGCGCTGGGGTCTCGGGGAGCAAGGCTCCTTGAGCGCGGGCGCCGAGGGGGCGTACCCTTCGGCCTGTGGGGCGGGAGGCGGAGCGTTCCCGCGCGGGTGATCCAACGAGGGGCAAGGCTCCTCTTGGCCGGGGTGCACGGGGCCGGAGAGCCCCTGCCAAGCCGCGCGGAGCGCAAGCAGGATCGGCACTGCCGGGACTGCGCCGCGTATTACCGCGCATGGCTTGCCCTCAATCTTATTTTCCGAATCTACCCTTCCTTTGAGTTTTTGAACCAGAGCATCGCACCCCCAAATTTAGGGGGATACGACGTGTGAGGAAGGGCAGTCACCTCACATTCCGGCGGTCGCTCGGCATGTGGGATTTATACCAGACCAGAAATACTTGCGGGCCCAAAAAAAGGTAACGTGCGAATAGCGGCGTATGAAAAAGCGAGTAATTATATTGCGATAGGTTGGCGATGAGCGGGCAGTCCACCAATTTCTGGCAACAAGTTACTGGGTACACCCGAGGGGCGATTGCCGTCTTTCTGCTCCTGTCGATCTCTGCCGCCGTCAACGGCGCGTTCCTCCCCACGATGATATTCGTCGGGCTGCTCTGCGGCGCCGTTTCGATCTACCCGTTTGTCCGGCGGCAATCGCTCGGCTGGATCATCGATGAGCGGGGTGAGCGTCAAAAGGTCGAACACGTCAATCGGGGCCAGCCGATCTATAGCCCGACGACGCACAAGCAGAGGGTCGAACAAGAAGCTGTGGTCAAGGCCGACCGGCGCAGGGATTTGCTGCAAATGTCTGCCGCCACTGCCATCGCCGCAGGGATTGCGGTTGGCATCTTTGCCACCAAGCCGTTCGGCGTTTGGTGGCTGGCGGGCGGTCTGGCGGCTTTAGCTGCAATCTCCCCGCTGATCTCTGCTTTGCGTCTTGCCGCTGTCGAGGTCGTCTACCAATCCGGCTTTCAGGACATACCCGGCGCTAAAGTCCTCGACCCTTCGCCGCTACGCGCGGGGCTCGGCCAGGTCGCGGAGCAAAAGGCGCACGGCAGCGGGCGCGTGGCTTCGGAAGAAGAGGCGCTCGCGGCCTTAAAGTCGAAGCGCTAGCGATGCCCGATTCCATCTATCTCGGCAGATATCGCCACGAAGATGGAAGCCTTGGTTCGGAACTCACCTATGAGGGAGAGCGTCACCTGCTGCTCTTCGGGCCGAACGGGTCAGGCAAGGCAACGCGCGTCCTCGTTCCAAATCTTCTCTCGATCACGGGGCGGTCGATCATCGTCATCGATCCGAAAGGCGAACTTGCCGCCATCACGGCGCGATACCGCCACAGTATCGGCGACGTGCTGATCCTCAATCCGTTCGGGGTTCTCGGCATCCCCTCGTCCGGGTTCAATCCGCTTGCCTTTCTCGATCCTTCGTCTCGGACTTTCTTCGACGATGCGGCCGCTCTTGGCGAAGCGCTCATCAAGATCGAGGGCAACGACCCGCATTGGACGCAGAGCGCGCGAAGTCTCGTTATCGCCCTCATCATGTGGGAGTGCATTTTGGCGAACCGCCAGAAGCGCGTGCCCCAACTCGGCAATGTCCGCTTCATGCTGACGGAGGGAGATCGGCACGAGCCGGATGGCGACGGCAAAAAGAAACTCGTAGGGGGCTTACGAAAGACAATCGAGCAGATGGTGGCCGAGGGCGGATACGAGATCGCCAGCCTCGCCTCGCGATTTGGGAGGGATAGCAATGAAATCTCCAGCATTCAGTCGTCGGCGGACTCGCAAACGCAGTGGATACTTTCGCTGCCGCTGCGCGAAAACATAGCGCGCAACGATGTCGATTTCCGCGCGCTCAAGAAAAAGCCGACGACGGTTTATCTCATACTGCCCGCCGAGCAAATGCGGACGCACAGTGTCTGGCTCCGGCTCGTGATCGTCAGCGCGCTCCGCGCGCTTTATTCGCCCGGAGGCTTGCGAACGCTTTTTATCCTCGACGAATTCGCGCAACTCGACCATCTGCCGCCAATCGAGGATGCGCTCGGTCTCGTGCGCGGATACGGCGTCCAGGTCTGGCCGATCTTGCAAGACCTGACCCAGCTAAAAGCCCTCTACAAGGAACGGTGGGAAACCTTCGTCGCCAACGCCGGGATCGTTCAGGGCTTTGCGCCGAACGATCTCACTACCGCCGGCTGGATGAGCGAGCGCGCGACGAAGGCAACGGAAGTCGCGCTCGGCTACAATACGGGCGACAGCCTTTCGCCGAAAAACCAAAGCTCCAATGAAGGGCTGACTTATCAGCAGTTCGGGCGGCCCGTGTTTCTGCCGCAGGAGCTTCTTGATATGGGCGAAGGACAAGGCATCCTCTTCGTCGCAGGCAGCATGAAGCCGGTGCCGTTCTTTGGCATGAACTATTGGGACAACCCGGTGTGGAAGAGCAGGGCCGATCCCAATCCCTACTATCAGAAGCGGAGCCGCATCGGCTGAGGCTGCGACCAGCGACGGCGGCGTGTGCGGTCGCGGCGCGCATGGGGAAATTCGAGTTCGAATTCGGGGTCGTAGGTATTGTCGCCGATCCAGCGCTCGCGTCCGCCGCGACCCTGTGATGGATAAGTCCTCTTGCTGTCAGGGTCTTCGCCTCCGTCGAACTGTCCGTTCGGACGCGGCTCTGTTGCACCATGGACTCCATGCTTGCCGGTTTCGCCCTTTGGGGTTTCGTCCGGCCTCTTCGGCTCTTCGACGGGGCCGGGCAGAAAAATAACGCGTGGAGGACAGGCCATGGGTCTCCGGGGGTTGCCGGAGGATTATAGCTGCAAGAAGCCGCCGTGGTTTACTTTCATGCAAACCGTGCCAGATCAGCGATTTAGAACGCGAAAACAAAGCCGGAGCGGCGAACCGCTCCGGCTTTACCGAGTTAAAACAGGGAGAGCTGGCTATTGTCGCCATGTGCTCCTTTTCGGCCAAGACCGATAACGGTTTCGACGTAGGAACGGGCGTAGTCCTGCGGCGTCTCCGCCACCAGGATATCGCCCATTGGCGCGAAGTGGCTGAAGTAGCCGGTTTCGCTGATGGGAATCCGTCTCGCAGGTTCATGGCGACTTCGGAATTCGAAATGTCCGTAGGCGAACTCTCCGTCGGACCAGTTGGGAGTGTAACTCACCCGCATTTCCTGCCCGTCAACGGCGAGCATGAAGTGCTGAACCTTCTGCTTTTTCGGCGCAGCCCTCCCCGCCTTGCGGCGGGGAGAACGGCCGGAAGCCTTATTCGCGGCGCGGCTCACTTGTCGTCTCCGACGATTACCGGCTTCGGTTCGCGGAGGACGATTTCCGCGCCGGGTAGCGGGAGGGCCCGGAACTGGAGGCCGAAGCCTTTGCCGTCGCCGTGTTTCCACGCTGCGCCGATCTCGAACCAGTTCGACTTGTCTTCGCCGTTCTTCGTCACGCTGTAGATGCGATAGGCGGGAAGCTTCTTCTCTTGGGGTTTTGTCGTCTTTTTCATGTGATGTTCCTTTCGATTTTGAAGCCACGCTCATCGCGGCCTCGATGCGGTTCGTCCGCACGGGCGGTCAAGCGGTGCTGTCAAAAAGCCGAAGGCCCTTGCCGTAATGGGTGCCCGAAGGGCGGGCCCCTGTTCGGTTTTGATGGCGGCGCGCGCCCGTGCAGAACTACGCATCTTTGGAAGGCCGCTAGCGTGGCTTTGCCAAAGGAACAACACGAGCGACAAAATCCGAAAGCGTCCTCGAATACTTTCAAAAAGTACGTGGTTGTCGAGTTACTTAGACCCGAGTGACAAACTGCTAGCAGTTTGCAAGAAAGGGGTGACTCCAAGGAGTATGACAACGAGCGCATACATATGGCCGATTCTCAAAACAGATATCCGGGCCGCACGGTTAGTGCGCTCGCCGTTGGTCTCACCGTCGGATCACTCGCCACAAACGCGCCTGCGATATTAGCTTATCGCCAGGGCAAGGATTCGGTGAAGGTCGAGTATGTGGCCGACGCGGCAATTGCGTGTTGCACCCTAGGTGCCGCGATCGTGGTAGCGGCAATCGTCCGGTCGAGACGGGCCAATAAAAGCCAGAATATTGCACCACCGGCTCCCTGAAGCCGGTTTGTCTTGAAATCTTCAAGAATTGGTACGACGATTTCGGGTGACTGCTGTCATGATCGCGGCGGGTCATGTGCGTCTATGTCAACTCCCAGGGTATTGCGGGTGTCAGGCTAGAGCCGACGCCGGAAGAGTTGCGCCGCGAAAGAGAAAAGCGCGAAGCCGAAACAAGAGCTTCTGACGAAGCGACAAAGAGCTACGAGCGCACGAAAGCCGAAGCCACCCAACTTTTGAAACGGATCCGTCGGGAAGAATCGGAGCGCAAGGCGCGCGAAGCTTCGACTGCCGGAGCGTCAACAAGGGGCGCGAAACCCGATTGCGGTTCCTGCCCAAACCGGGCGACGACGCTAGCTGCTCGAATCTGGAGTGAGCCCTTTGGTAGCGGCGTAATGCAATACACCTTGGTCGTAACGATCATCGGGATGATTCTAAACGCGACCAACCATCCGCTTCTGGCCCAGATCGCAAGCTGGATAGGAGCCCACCTAAAGCTGTAAGTATCGCGGGAATGGCATTTTCTCTATCCTTACGCGAAGCGCCTAGAGCCCGGTCCTTAAAGGGCGCCCAAACATTTCTCTCCTAACTGCTGTCTCCCGTTTTGACGGCGCACCTTCGGGGTTATACCGGCTCGGCCGGCGGCACGGGTTCGCGCTATGGCCTCAACGGATAATCCAGCGTGGCGTAGTCGTAATACCGGTCGCTACCATCAACGATCTTAAGCAGCATGCGGTGGAAGAGACCCTTGAGCAGCTTGATGTCCCGGATTAGCTCGGGGGCGCGTCCTCCGGGGCCATATCATTGCCATGAGCGGCATCGTGTCTCCGCTTCCATGCCTTCTCTTCGTCGCCTCCCAGCTCGATTCCGATGCGCTTCAGCAGTTCGTCGGTCGTAACGCGGCGCGGCATGACCCGTTAATCCTTCCAGGCCGATTTCCCTTACAAATCAATACATAGGACGTACACAGACGAAGTTCTATTAGTTGCGCCTGTTGCCGGATATTCTACCGGCAGAGGCACAATGACGGACACCACATTTGTCGAAGGACAGATTATCGAGGGACGCGTTACCGGCAACTTGCACCGCAATTTGCTCATGGATGCGTATTTTACGTTCGCCGATTTTCTCGTGACAAGGATTGCGACGTTGTCGCGCGAAACCGAAATTGCCATACAGATCGCGTTTCTCGACAGCCAAAGCGATATTATCAATCCACCTCGAAATTCCGTCGTGCGCGCAACCGTCAACACCAGCCCCTTCGCGAAAGCTCCATTCTCGGCAACAACCGACACCTTGATGCTGACGAATATCGAGTTCGTGGAACGCGGGACTGGCCGGGTCATCAGCCGCATTCCATCCGCGTTGAAGTTTAAGGACTAGCAAAGCCGGAGCGGCGAACCGCTCCGGCTGGTCGATCATCAGACCTCGACGTTCTCGGCTGGCTTCGGCTCGCGCAGAACGATCTCGCCGTCGGGGAGCGGACGGGCCTTGAACTGAAGATTGAAGCCCTTGCCGTCCTTGTGCTTCCACGCAGCGCCGATTTCGCACCAGACCGACTTCTCGCCGTCTTTGGTGACGCTGAAGATGCGATAGGAGGGAAGCTTCTTGTCTTCGGGTTTGGTCGTTTTCTTCATGTGATGTTCCTTTCGATTTTGAAGCCACGCTCATCGCGGCCTCGATGCGGTTCGGCCATGCGGGCGGAAAAGCGAAGCGGTCAAAAGCCGAAGGCCCTGCCGTAATGGGGCGGGGGCCCCTGTTCGGTTTTGACGGCGAGCGCGCCCGCATAGAACGCGCATGTTTCGGAGGCCCGTAGCGTGGCGGTTGGATCGAAAGGAAAGTAGGAATAAGCCAACCAGCGGGGAGGTTTCATGTCGTTTCGCAAGCGTGGCCTTTTGAGCCGAGATATTTGCACTCAGCGACGCAAGTTGAGACGGGAACACGCGGATTGGTTTCGGCTGGCGAATCAGCAAATCGTCCGTTCTCTACGAAATAGCTTGTCCGCTGGGCGTTGGCGGAAGCGGAGGAAGTACAGGCACACGCGGATGGCGCGGAGGTACGCCTCCGCACTCTTCGGCGGACTACCTTTACCACTAGCCCATTTTAGCCATGGCGTTCCGATATTCGTTTCCCCGAACAGCCGTTATAGGTCGCTTGAAAATTGGACGCGAAACCAAATAACCTCGCTAGCATACAGACCAATCTTGCCTTTGACTTTCTTGCCTACTTTGGTGGGGGCCAATAGAAAATGCCGTTCATCCAGGATGACCAGTATCGAGTACAAAACGCGGGCGCGCTTCAGCGGCCCGCGCCCGTAATGGGGGCGCCTGGCCTTATATGGCATAGGGCGCTGTGGAAGCCTGAGAAAGTCACCGAGGATGTTTGGCACAGGAGTATCGACTACTACCTGTTTCGTCTATTTATGCACATGCATTATGAGGCGCAGACATGCGGAACGCTGGAAAAGGAATTTACGGCGCCGAACTTCGATCGTAGCTCCTCCCGCCTGTTCGCCTTTCGAAATCACTTCGTGGCAAACACGAAATTTGAAAACTGGCGCACCGAACTTCAACCATTTGAAAAGACGCCGACCCACGAACGATTTGTTCGGCACAATGTATTTTCGATACGGGCGCTCCTTCATGGACTTAGATTCACGGTGCGTGCCACGCTTCATACCGAGTATTGGTCTTTGAGCATTTGGTGCGATTTTAGTGATCTGTCGGCAGAAAATTTGAAGGATGCGGGGCCGGAAGCTCTTTCAATCTTTAACTTGTATCGAAGCATTTCTAAATTTGTTGAGAAACGATTTCAGTCGCGCTGGGGAGGAATCGTTTCGAAACCGGGGGAGGAGATACCAATACCTCTTAGTCAGGCACGAATTACCCTAGTCGATCAGTTCCGGGCGCTTGTCGCGACACGAATCCTCGCTGTTTGCGAGACGAATTTCCCCAAACAGGATGACTTATCCTTGGAGTCGGTGGGAGGCGTGTTTGCAGAGTTCTTTGGCAACGTATTCGGCGTCGAAATAGGCCCAGGAGAGTTGAGCTCTCCAATCGCGCCCAAATTGGCTTGTGTCCAAGTAGGGGATGCGCTCGTAGATCGAACTTTTCCACAGTCGATAGGCGACGCCAGGTTCGCCTCTAGGACAGCGTTGTATTCGGTTGATGCCTTCTGGCCTGTGATTGAAGAGCTCCATCGATCGCAGCCGGAGGAGACCTTGTATGGCAAGCCAGAATTCACGGTTTCACTATTTCAAAATAGTCGTTCTATCTATATTTCTGCTTTAGGTCGGCTAAATCCGGATGCCCGCGCTGCGCTCCAATCCGATCCAGTGATCTATACTATTATTCCGTCATACAGGACTCGTTGGCAGCTCGGGCGGCTTGTTGACCGAATAAATACGCTGGGCACACTGAGGTTGGCCGCATTGCGGGACCTTCAGAAGTTGTCAGATGCCAGTGAGAAGATGCGCGAACTGGAGCGCAAGATAAATTCGACCACACCCGTGGCCGCGTCGGCCTACGCCTCTGAGCTCACGCATCTTGGCAAGGCCTTCGAGGATGGCTTGATGTATCGCGTGGAGCGTTCGCGCTACTACGTCGCGCAATATATCGAGCTAATGCGACAACTCCGGTCCACCCGAGTCGAAGGGTATCAGCAGTATGAGGACTTTGTTAAACGCAAATTGTTCGATACCTTCGATTTCATAGATCGCTTAGGTAGGCGTTATGTGGAACTGCGATCTGAGATCCAACTCCTTCTCGACCGAAGCCGCACCGATAAGACGGTGAGTCTACAAACCAGTATGGATGATTTTCTCAAGAGAATGACAAGGCAGCAGGTTCAAACAAATTCGCTTCTTGAGTATGCCGAATGGTTCATTGCCGCACCTATCGCTTATTATGCTGGCATGGGAATTCACTATGTGTCGATTCTCACGTCCAAGCCCGTTGCTGAGGGCTGGGGCGTTTTGGCAGGAATTGTCCTCTATTTTATGCTCGTCTTTGGCCTGCGCTTGTTTCGCCGAAGCGCTAAAGTTTGAGGACGCTAGAACTCGCAAGCGGCGCCGTGTTGGGAGTGCTCGGGTCAGCGGCTTCAGAAGCTTCAAGCCGTGCTGAAATTTCGACGCATGTAGCACGGTATTGTTGCGACGCTTCTTGTGCACGCTGCCCCAGATACACGAGCCTTATAAGATAGGCTGTTGTAGCTGCACCTGTAATAGTTCCGAGCAAAAAGGGATTCACGAAAGAACACAAAATATGTTTCAGGATGCGGTCGCTCAACAGAGCACGCAAGTATATTATACACACAATATGATGTAGTAGTAATGGTTGCAAACTTTCTCAATAGAATCAAAGAGATGGCCATGCGGATCGACGGGCGTTGGATTCTGATCTTTGGTCTAGCTGATCCGGTCTCCAGGGAGGAGAGAATGATGCGAGAGGAATAGTCTCCTTCGGCCAAAGCGCACGTTTGCTGTTTGTGAGGCCGCTAGAAAACGGCGACCAGATGTCCCTCCTTCTTGCTCCCATTGTAGGGGCGGACACGGATTTCGACGGTGCGCCCGAGCGCGGTCAGCCAACCGGCAAGGCGATCGATGGTTACGCTTTCCATACGCCCGCGAAGCACTTTCGAAAGCGTCGGCTGGTCGGTGTCGCAAAGCTTTGCTGCTTCTTTCTGCGTAAGCTTGCGATGCTCGATGGTATCGCCGATCGCGTCGATAAGTAAACTCTTCGCGCCAAGCTCTGCAGCCGTGGATGTCGAAAAGCCCATATCACGAAATACGCTTCCGCTGCCACGGCGGACGGGCGCCTCTTCCTTCGTTCTTCGCACCAGGTTTTTTCGGTTCTTCGAATACATCCGTTCCAATATGGCAAGATTGCCATATTCCGATCAAGAACATTCGGAGGCCGATACGTCCGTGACGTTCGACACCGAGCCTAGCCGTGGTGCGGATTGCGGGTCAGTACTCCTCCGCCAGCATGATCGTCAGGACGCGCTTGGTTTGCGCCGCATCGGCGGGATCGTTCGATCCAGATTCCAGCGAGAGATCGTAATAGTCGATCTTCCAGAAGAGGCGCTCTTCGCCGATCCGGAACGCGCCGAAGTCATGCTCGCCGTAGGGATCGTTGTCGGCGTCGAAGTCGGAGAACGCCTTCACCGCTGCCAAGGCGGCAGTCGCGAACGGCACACCCATATCGGAGACGCCGGGAGTGAAGAGGCACTGACCGCCCTTGAGCGTCGTGCGGAATGCGTCGTTGAGATCGCGGATACGGTCGGTTCGGGATTGAGCGGACATTGTTCGGCCTTTCGACACTGAGCCCGCGCCAATCGCGGCCTCGATGCCGGCCGGAAGGCCGAAGGGTCGAAGCGTGACGGTCAAAGGTTGGCCTCCGGCCACCGCGAGGCGCGGAGCTGCACGAGCCGAAGGTGAGGAAGCGAGCGGCCTTGACCGGCGCGCGCCCTTCGGCAGGAAGGCGGCAAAGAAGAGAGGCTGCGAATGGAAAGCGCGGCTTATGAAGGCGAACAGCGCGCCGGGCTCCAGACTGACCCGTGTGCGCGAGCGCAGCGCATGGAGTTCGGACCCCAGGTGGTCTTATGCATTTTCGCTACACGGTTCGAAGCTGCAGGTAGGCGCAAAAAATGGGATGGCTGCTGCTCGATATCCTGCGTAAAGAGATCGAGCGCGGCTGAAGTCCCCTTCGGCTTCACGCCTCAAGCCAACGACTTCCACAACTTGGCCAATCTTCTCACGAAGTCACGACCATATTCGAAGGCATGGCCCATGTAGTAGCGCGTGCCGTCTGCAACAACGAGACAAAGGATAATGAAGCCGTATTTCTCAAGCGGAGACATGTGCCGAAGCAACGTGAGCATATCGATATGCGGCGTACACACACTCAGCAACAGCACACAAGCAGCGAGATAGTGGAGCGCGTGAAAGGCATCAAATCCGGCATTTTGTTTGGCATTCGGTGAGGCAAGCATCTTTTCCACCGCTTTTGGACCGACTGCCGCCTTTACTTGCCTTGGCACCAGAACTAGCCTTGGGTTGCGAGCCTTGGCGAGACTAGTTTCGGCAGTCGGTCAGGGTTGAGAACGACGGTGCCTTGGCACCGTCGTTCTCGCATCTCCTCCGGGGAAAATCAAAGATACCCCTTTAGAAACAATCAGTTACATCGTGGGCAGTATTGATGGTTGTGGCCTCTGCAAAGGGTTGTCACTCGTTTCCCGCCGTTTCCCGCCGTTTCCCGCCATTTACCCCCGTTCATAGACCGATTATCCTACTCTTCTAGCTGCTATTCCTCCCACAGACGAAACAAGCTAGCTTTGCAGTATTCAACTGATGGGGACTTACCATGCTGCCCAAGATTCCCAACGATTTCATGGATTTGGTGGAGCAAGATAGCGAAGGCGCCTTTTTCGCCAAGTGGCAAGAAAAGGTCGGCCAGTATTACTTCTATCGAGTGGTCGGCTTCGACGAAGTACTCAAGCACGCGGGAATCCGCTTTGCCGATATTTTCGACAACGACGACCTCAAGCAGGCAACGATCGACTTGGTCCCCGAGAGCTGGAAGAGGGAATTTCCGCGACCGCCTGCGGATTGGTCCTCTTTCAAGAAGGACCAGGTGACCTGGGCCAAGGATTCCGGCTTTCAAAGGTTCGACAAGGCGTGCATGTCGGTCCTGTATCTCTACGCTGCCTTGCGAGACATCGCCGGTCACAAGGTCGCGGAGCTCTATGATTTCTTCGATCTGTTCCACTACGTCAAAATCCGTCCTGCGCTTTTTGCCGTCGAAGGCTTCGACAAGGACTTTTATGACGCCAACATCGCGCGAAATGAAAAGCTGGAAAACGATGCGCTATCCGCATGCGGGCAGATCGAGCGCCGCTTTCTACTGATGGCCGCTGCGCAAGGCGTCATCACGCGTAATTCGGCAATCGCCCTAAGAGATTTTTTCAAGAATGAGCGCGGGTTCGCCTCGATGGGTCGGGTCATCTGCCGACCGACTCGTCCCATCAAGAATGAACTTGAGCAGGTTAGCTACGACATCGAAGAACTAGTCGCGACGGACGCGAAGTCCAAGAGGAAAGAGGTAAAGGCACGAGGGAAGTGAGCATTTGCATATTAGCCGAGCGTAGCGCCATGTCGCTGGGCGACGAGCAAAAACTTCCGTCGATGTGTGAAATCCAGGTTTGATCGAACAAATATGGACGCCGAAGATCTGCCGATCAAATTGCGAAATGATCGTATGCCGCGTCCGTTCAGATATATCAGGAATTCCTCGAAGGCTTGATCCCGGGTAAAGGGTTGGCTTAGCGAGTTTCCCAAATGCCTTCCGTCGCCATCGCGGCGGAAGTGTCTTCTCCCCTCCCATCCAGGTTGACCGGACACGCGTCCATCTGCGGATAGCGGCTGTATTGCCATGGCCTGAACCTCTAAGAGGGTTGTCTTCGTCGCTGAGCTCTAAACTTCGTCAGATGGTCTTCGATTGCGCGGCTGACGATCAAAGACATCGACTCGCTTCGAGCATCGGCGTGCATCCGTAGTCGAGTCTTCAGCTCGGGATCGAGCGTAACGGTCAAGCGCCGCTCGTTATGGTCGTCTCCCGTGCTTCGAGAGAGTTTCTTGCGCCGGTACTTTGGTATTGCCACTTCACCGAGTCACTACGAGTCGCTGCGAAGCATAGTGACTCGGTCAGAAATTTCAATATGTAGCGTTAGGTGGGTGGCAGCCTACCCAATATCGTAGTCAAACTGCGGGTATGACACTGAGCGTCACTAAATCGCTCTCAGGAAGCCAAGGGGAGGGATTTCGCGCCACGAAGAGATCGGGGCTGAACCCCGGGCGTTCGCGCTCCGCAAGGGGCGCTCTCTTGGCGGGCCGCTAAACGTCCCGCTGAACATGGGGGAAGCTTCTGCAAGCTTCTCATTTCCCCATGTTTGAAGGATCGGCATCGTCAGGTCACGGCGGGTTGCGCGGCAGGGTTTCGGCGGCGCGGTCGTTTCGTGTTGATCGCGGCGGCATCGAGCATGTCGGCGATATGGACGGCGTAGTTTTTCTGGATCATCTCGACGGAGGTACGGCAGTTTTTTGCCAGCGCGTAAATGTCGGCCCGCTCCATGAGCCGCTGGCTGATGTAATAGTGCCTGAGCGAATAGAAGGTATGAGGTTTGCCTTCCCGGTCGAATTTCAGATTCACCGTTTTCAGGTTGAGGATTTTGTTGAACAGCTTGATGTGATTTCCGGGAAAGACCTTGTCGGTGGGTTTCGGTAACTCGGCCGGTGTCGGCTCAACCGCCGCGGCTGCCGCAAGCGCTTTCTTCGATCTCGGTTTGCGACCCTGCGGCGTCCACTTCGGGCGGTTCAAGAGGCGCTGATAGGGCTTCACGGCGTCCGGCCTGCTCTTGCAGTGGCCGATGCCCCGCTTGCCGCGAACTTCGATGATCAGAATAAGTTCTTTCGTCGCATCGTCTCTCACCATCTTCACGTCGCGATGTTCGAGGTTCTTCGCCTCGTCGGGCCGCAAGCCGGTATTGCCCATGAAGAGAACGTAGTCGTGCAGCTCTTCGGCCTCATGCCGCTGCCGTTCGCTCTTCGCGGCGCGGGCATAAGCGCGCGTCGCCGTATAGAGCGCCTTGTATTCCTCCGGCGCGAACCAAGGCCGACGAACGATCTTCATCTGCTTCTTGTAGGGAGCGGCGAAATTGGGGAGGCCGATAATCCACCCCTTACGAAGCGCAACCTTCATCACGAGGCGCAAGGTGATTACTTCGTTGTCGAGCGTATTGCGGGCAGGGGGCTTGGGTGTCTTCGGTTCGACCCTGACCTCGGGCTCCTCCACCCCATCGGTTTTTTTCTTTTTTGCCTTCGGCCGAACATAAGGATTCTTGGCCCGGTGAATCCGGTACTCCTGCGCGGTATCGGACGTGATCTCGGCGACGCCCTTCTTTCCGAAGAAGGGGCGGAGATGATTTTTGAGATGGGCTTTGTGCTCGGCCACCCAACGGCTGCTGCGCTCGCCGTTGGTGCTGACTTCGTATTCGTCCTCGAAGATATCGGCGGCCCGGTCGAACGTCGGCCCGGTCGGACCGTCGAGAAGTCCGGCGCGGCTCTTGCCGCGCAATTCGAGATACCAGCCCTCGGCAATCTCTTCCGCGTGGGGGAGGCTATCGGTCTTCGTGCTGAAGCGCCTGTTCTTGCCTTGGAAGTAGGTCGAGCAGAACCAATTGTCGCCGCTGTCGTCGCGACGATAGAGGTTCACCTTTCCGCCAAGGATCGAATGCGTAGGCATTTGTGTCCTCCGCTCTGAAAGCCTTCAGGTTTCGGGCCCTGACGGCAGTCGATGCAAAAACGCGCTCTTTCCGCACCACCGTCATCGTTCCGAAAGCCTTCAGGTTTCGCCCCCTGACGGGCATGGAGGCAAAACCGACCCTGCTCTGGAGCGATTTGGGTAAGTGCTGGGGAAGTATATCGGAAGAACAAAAGGGGTCAACGTTTCCGTTAACCCCTTGTTTTTCTTAGTAATTGGTTGCGGGGACAGGATTTGAACCTGTGACCTTCAGGTTATGAGCCTGACGAGCTACCGGGCTGCTCCACCCCGCGTCATGGGCCTTCGCTCACGCGAAGGGTGCGCGGATATAGGCCATCGTCCATACCCTGTCCACCCCGAAAACCGGCGACAAGGAACAGCAAAGAACCGCATTCCCGTCCGCTCGACCGTGGAGTCCGAGCGTGTTCTCGGCAGGCATTGGGCCAGGCGAACATGGGGCTCTTGCATTATACAAGATACAAGCGGTCTCTCCGACGCTGGCCGCCCGGCCGTCGCCGGCGCGGCGGCTTGAGCCTGGCGGCTAACAGCTATGTGCTGCAGCGCGGCATTTTCGCATTTTGCCCTACGGCAATTTATGATCTAGTGGACCCTTGAATGAGCAGTTTGATTGCTCTGCGCCTCTGGGTTTGGATTTGATCGCCGATGCTGGGCCTGCCGCCGAAACAGGGTCTCTACGACCCCCGCAACGAGCATGACTCGTGCGGCGTCGGCTTCGTGGCCAACATCAAAGGGGAAAAATCCAATGAAATCATCGCCCAAGGCCTCCAGCTCCTCATAAATCTCGACCATCGCGGCGCGGTCGGCGCGGATCCCTTGGTCGGCGACGGCGCCGGCTGCCTCATTCAGATACCTGACGCTTTATTGCGCGATTGGGCCAAGGGCGCCGGCGTGACCCTGCCGGGGCCCGGCCACTACGCGGTCGCGATGTGCTTCCTGCCGCCCGAGCAGAAGGCGCGCGACATCGTCGTCAAGCAGTTCGAGCGCTTCATCAAGAACGAGGGCCAGCGGCTGATCGGCTGGCGCGACGTGCCGACCGACCCGACGGGCCTGGGCAAGACCGTCATCGAGCAGATGCCGCTGATCCGCCAGGCGATCGTCGCGCATGGGCCGGACGTGAAGGACCAGGACGCCTTCGAGCGCAAGCTGCTCACGATCCGCAAGCAGGCCCAGAACCCGCTGCAGGATTTGGCGAAGAAGCACCGCCTGCCCTCCATCGCGCAGTTCTACATGCCGTCCTTCTCGACGCGCACGGTGGTCTACAAGGGCCTGCTGCTCGCCCCCGATGTCGGGCGCTTCTATCTCGATCTCAAGAACCCGCTGACCAAGTCGGCGCTGGCGCTGGTGCATCAGCGGTTCTCGACCAACACCTTCCCGTCCTGGAAGCTCGCCCATCCCTATCGCTATATCGCGCATAACGGCGAGATCAACACGGTGCGCGGCAACGTCAACTGGATGAACGCCCGGCGCCGCACGATGGAGTCCGAGCTTCTCGGCGCCGATCTCGACAAGATGTGGCCTTTGATCCCGCACGGCCAGTCCGACACCGCAAGCCTCGACAACGCGCTCGAACTGCTCATCGCCGGCGGCTATCCGATGGCGCATGCGGTGATGATGCTGATCCCGGAGGCCTGGGCCGGCAACAAGCAGATGGATGCCAACCGCCGCGCCTTCTACGAATATCACGCGGCGCTGATGGAGCCGTGGGACGGCCCGGCCTCCATCGCCTTCACCGACGGACGCCAGATCGGCGCGACGCTGGACCGCAACGGCCTGCGCCCGGCGCGCTTCATCGTCACCGACGACGATGTCTGCATCCTGGCGTCCGAGGCCGGCGTGCTGCCGGTGCCGGACGAGAAGATCGTGCGCAAATGGCGGTTGCAGCCGGGCAAGATGCTGCTGATCGACCTCGAAGAAGGCCGCATTATCGAGGACGAGGAGATCAAGCGCACCCTCGCCGACGCCAAGCCCTATGAGGAATGGCTGAAGCGCACGCAGTTCAAGCTCGAAGAACTCGATCTTCCCGAAGAGCAATCGGTGCCGTCGAACGATCCCGCCGCGCTGCTCGATCGGCAGCAGGCCTTCGGCTATACGCAGGAGGACATCCAGTTCTTCCTCGAACCGATGGCGCAGTCGGGCGACGATCCCATCGGCTCGATGGGCACCGACACGCCGCTGGCGGTGCTCTCCAAAAAGCCGAAGCTGCTCTACAACTATTTCAAGCAGAACTTCGCCCAGGTCACCAATCCGCCGATCGATCCGATCCGCGAGGAACTGGTGATGAGCCTGGTCTCGATGATCGGGCCGCGTCCCAACCTCTATGGCCGCCAGGCCGGCACGCATAAGCGGCTGGAAGTGCACCAGCCGGTGCTCACCAATGCCGATCTCGAAAAGGTCCGCAGCATCAAGACGCTGCTCGACGGCGCGTTCCGCACCGCCACCATCGACACGACCTGGGATGTCGCCGAGGGCGCCGCGGGGCTGGAGCGCGCGGTGGAGCGCATCTGCAACGAGGCGGTCAACGCCGTCCTGCTCGATTCCAACATCCTGATCCTGTCGGACCGCGCGGTGTCGGCGGAGCGCATTGCCGTGCCGGCGCTGCTTGCCGTGGCGGCCGTGCATCATCATCTGGTCCGGCTGGGCCTGCGCATGCAGACCGGCCTGGTGCTGGAGACCGGCGAGGCGCGCGAGGTGCATCATTTCTGCGCCCTGGCGGGCTATGGCGCCGAGGCGATCAATCCCTATCTCGCCTTCGAGACGCTGGAGCAGATCCGCGTGCAGCGCGGCCTGTCGCTCACGCCGTATGAAGTGCAGAAGAATTACATCAAGGCGATCGGCAAGGGCATTTTGAAGGTGATGTCCAAGATGGGCATCTCGACCTATCAGTCCTATTGCGGGGCGCAGATCTTCGACGCGGTCGGGCTCTCCTCCGATTTCGTCGAGAAATATTTCACCCGCACCGCGACGACCATCGAAGGCATCGGCATCAAGGAGATCGCGGCCGAATGCGTGCGCCGCCACCGCGACGCTTATGGCGACAATCCCATTTACCGCGGCATGCTCGATGTCGGCGGCGACTATGCCTTCCGCCTGCGCGGCGAGGACCATGCCTGGACGCCGGAATCGGTGTCGAAGCTGCAGCACGCGGTGCGCGGCAATGTGGTGGAGGACTTCAGAGCCTTCGCCGCCACGATCAACGAACAGAGCGAGCGGCTGCTCACCATCCGCGGGCTGATGCAGTTCAAATATGCCGACAAGGCGATCCCACTGTCCGAGGTCGAATCCGCAGCGTCGATCGTCAAGCGATTCTCGACCGGCGCGATGAGCTTCGGCTCGATCAGCCGTGAGGCGCACACGACGCTCGCCATCGCGATGAACCGGATCGGCGGACGCTCCAACACGGGCGAGGGCGGCGAGGAATCCGACCGCTACAAGCCCCTGCCCAACGGCGATTCGATGCGCTCGAAGATCAAGCAGGTCGCTTCGGGCCGCTTCGGGGTCACCACCGAATATCTCGTCAACGCCGACGATATCCAGATCAAGATGGCGCAGGGCGCCAAGCCCGGCGAGGGCGGCCAGCTTCCCGGCCACAAGGTCGACAAGAACATCGCCAAGGTGCGCCATGCCACGCCGGGCGTCGGGCTGATCTCGCCGCCGCCGCATCACGACATCTATTCCATCGAGGACCTGGCGCAGCTCATTCGCGACTTGAAAAGCGTCAACGAAGACGCGCGCATCTCGGTCAAGCTGGTGTCGGAGGTCGGCGTCGGCACCGTCGCGGCCGGCGTCGCCAAATGCCGCGCCGATCATGTGACGATCTCCGGCTATGAAGGCGGCACCGGCGCCTCGCCGCTAACCTCGCTCACCCATGCCGGCTCGCCCTGGGAGATCGGCCTGGCCGAAACCCAGCAGACGCTGGTGCTGAACGGCCTTCGCGGCCGCATCGCGGTGCAGGTCGACGGCGGATTGCGCACCGGGCGCGACGTCGCCATCGGCGCGCTACTGGGCGCGGACGAATTCGGCTTCGCCACCGCGCCGCTGATCGCCGCCGGCTGCGTGATGATGCGCAAATGCCATTTGAACACCTGCCCGGTCGGCGTCGCCACGCAGGACCCGGTGCTGCGCAAGCGCTTCACCGGCCAGCCCGAGCATGTGATCAACTTCTTTTTCTTCGTCGCCGAAGAACTGCGCGAGATCATGGCCAAGCTCGGCTTCCGCACGCTGCGCGAAATGATCGGCCGCACCGATCGGCTCGACATGGTCAAGGCGGTGGAGCACTGGAAGGCCAAGGGCATCGACCTGTCGCGGCTGCTCTATCAGCCGGTGCCCAAGCCCGGCATCGCGATCTATCAGGTCGAACAGCAGAACCACAATCTGGCGACCGTGCTCGACCGCGACCTGATCGAGGCGGCCAAGCCCGCCATCGAAAGCGGCCAGCCGGTGCGGCTGGACCGCACCATCCGCAATCTCGACCGCACGGTCGGCGCGATGCTGTCGGGCCAGGTGGCGCGCCGCCACGGCCATGCCGGCCTGCCGGAGGACACCATCGTGGTGCGCTTCACCGGCACGGCGGGGCAAAGCTTCGGCGCGTTTCTTTCGCGCGGCGTCAGCCTCGAACTCACCGGCGACGGCAACGACTATGTCGGCAAGGGGCTTTCCGGCGGGCGCGTCGTGGTGCGCCAGCCCAAGCCGACGCGGCGCGAGCCGACCGAGAACATCATCGTCGGCAACACCGTGCTCTACGGCGCCATCGCCGGCGAGGCCTATATCGAGGGCGTGGCGGGCGAGCGCTTCGCGGTGCGCAATTCGGGCGCCGTCGCGGTGGTCGAAGGCACCGGTGATCACGGCTGCGAATACATGACCGGCGGCGTCGTCGCGGTGCTCGGCATGACGGGGCGCAATTTCGCCGCCGGCATGTCGGGCGGCATCGCCTATGTCTACGACGCCGAAGGCAAGTTCGCCGAGCGCTGCAACACCGCCATGGTGAAGCTCGAACGGATCGAACCGGCAAGCGGCGGCGACACTGACGAAGACGCGCCGCGCCAGCGCGCCGTCAGCGTCGCCGATTCCGGCATGGGCGATCCGTTGCGCTTCGACGCGGAGCGCCTGCGCATCCTGATCGAGCGCCATCTGCTCTATACCGGTAGCGCGCGGGCCAAGGACATCCTCGACAATTGGGACGCGGCGCTGCCGCGCTTCGTGAAGGTGCTGCCGACCGATTACGCCAAGGCGCTCGCCGATCTCAATCGCGAAAAGGCGTCGCTGCGCGCCGTGGCGGCGGAGTAGCCATGGCGAACCCCACCGGATTCCTCACCGTCGAACGGCATGAGCGCGGCTATGAAAAGCCGGCCGAGCGCACGCACAACTATCGCGAATTCATCAAGCCGCTGGCTTATCCTGAGGTCGTGAAGCAGGCGTCGCGCTGCATGGATTGCGGCATCCCCTATTGTCACAATGGCTGCCCGGTCAACAACCAGATCCCCGACTGGAACAATCTGATCTATCGCGACCAGTGGCGGCTGGCGCTCGACAATCTGCATTCGACCAACAATTTCCCGGAATTCACCGGCCGTGTCTGTCCGGCGCCGTGCGAAGCGTCCTGCACGCTGAACATCGACGACAATCCGGTCACGATCAAAACCATCGAATGCCAGATCGTCGATCGCGGCTGGGAGGAAGGCTGGATCCAGCCGCAGCCGCCAAGCGTGAAAACCGGCAAGAACGTCGCCGTCGTCGGCTCGGGCCCGTCGGGCCTCGCCTGCGCCCAGCAGCTCGCGCGCGCCGGCCATGGCGTGACGGTGTTCGAGAAGAACGACCGCATCGGCGGGCTGCTGCGCTACGGCATTCCCGATTTCAAGATGGAGAAGCATCCCATCGACCGGCGCCTGCGCCAGATGGAGGCCGAGGGCGTCACCTTCCGCCCGGGCGTCGAGGTCGGCGCCGGCATGTCGGTCTCGATGCTGCACCAGGATTACGACGCGGTGGTCATGGCGGGCGGCGCCGAGCTGCCGCGCGACCTGGAATGCGACGGCCGCGCGCTCGACGGCATTCATTTCGCGATGGATTTCCTCACCCAGCAGAACAAGCGCGTCGCGGGCGACCGCGAGTCCAAGGCCGCCCCCGGCGGCACGATCTCCGCCAAGGGCAAGCACGTTGTCGTGATCGGCGGCGGTGACACCGGCTCGGATTGCATCGGCACCTCCAATCGTCAGGGCGCGGCCTCGATCGTCCAGCTCGAGATCATGCCCAGGCCGCCGGAGAAGGAGAACAAGGCGCTCACCTGGCCCGACTGGCCGCTCAAGCTGCGGACCTCGTCGAGCCACGACGAAGGCGCGATCCGCGACTGGGCGGTGCTGGCCAAGCGCGCGCGGGGCGAGGACGGACGGATCGTGGCGCTGGAATGCGTCCGCGTCGAATGGGTCAAGGGCGCCGACGGCCGCGTCCAGATGAAGGAGATCGAGGGCAGCGATTTCGATCTCGCGGCCGATCTCGTCCTGCTCGCGATGGGCTTCGTCAGCCCGCGCCATCACGGGCTGGTCGAACAGTCGGGCGTCGCGCTCGACGCCCGCAAGAACGTCAAGGCCAACACGGTGGACTACAAGACCAGCGTGAAGAAGGTGTTCGCCTGCGGCGACATGCGGCGCGGCCAGTCGCTGGTGGTCTGGGCGATCCGCGAGGGCCGCCAATGCGCCCGCGCGGTGGACGAGTTCCTCATGGGCGCCTCGGAACTGCCGCGATAATCACCTCCCCCTTGTGTGGAGGTTATGTTCTGCAATTAACCCTGCCGGGCTTGACCGGGCGGCGCTACCGCTGACAATCCTTCCCTACCGTCTTCGCCCATCGCGTGCACCCCAGGGACACCCATGACCGTATTTTCGCGCTGGATGCTCCGCGCCCTTCTTGCCTGTCTCGTTCTCGCCGCCCCCGCCGCCTATGCGACGCCGCCGTCGCAGCCCTGGCCCCAGGCCGCCAGCGACCTGGCGGCCGACGCCTCGGTCCGCTTCGGCACGCTGCCCAACGGCATGCGCTACGCGATCAAGCGCAACGCGACGCCCAAGGGCGCGGTGTCCCTGCGTTTCCGCATCGCCGCGGGCTCGCTCATGGAGCGCGACGACGAGCAGGGCATCGCCCATATGCTGGAGCACATGGCGTTCCGCGGCTCGGCGCACGTGCCCGACGGCGAGATGGTCAAGAAGCTGCAAAGCCTCGGCCTCACCTTCGGCGCCGACACCAACGCCTTCACCGCTCCGACGCAGACCGTCTATTCCTTCGACATGCCCAAGGACGACGCGGCGTCGGTCGATACCGCGCTGACGCTGATGCGCGAGATCGCCAGCAATCTCACCATCGCGCAAGCCGCCCTCGACACCGAGCGCAACGTCGTTCTCGCCGAGGCGCATCTGAACGACGTGCCGATCCAGCATTTGCAGAAATCCGACTGGGCCTTCCTCTATGGCGACCGTGCCGCCGGCGCCCTGATGCCGATCGGCAAGGAAGCCATCGTCGCGCATGCGACCGACAAGCTGGTGCGCGGCTTCTACGAAGCCTGGTACCGGCCCGAGCGCGCCACGCTGATGATCGTCGGCGATGTCGATCCGGGCGAGATGGAAGCCAGGATCAAGGCGCTGTTCTCGGACTGGCAGGCCAAGGCGCCGCCGCGCACCGCCGTGCAATATGCCCCGCCGCTCAGCCATCCCGATCCCTTCAAGCTGTTCACCGAAGCGGGGTCGCAGTCCTATCTCATCTATAGCTGGCTGAGGCCCTATGACGCCTCGCCGGACAACAAGGCGAACGAGGCGCGCGACGTCATCCGCTTCATCGCGCTCGGCGTGCTCAACCAGCGCCTGGCGGTGCTGGCGCATGGCACCCATCCGCCCTTCGTCAACGCCTCGGCCAGCCACGATCATACCGCAACCGTCGCCGACACCACGAACATCGTCGTCACCTATCGCGGCGGCCAGGCGGATGATGGCCTCAAAGCCGCCGAAACCGCGTGGCGCGAGGCGGTCAAGAACGGCGTGCGCCAGGACGAGGTCGACCAGATCGTCGCCCAGTTCCGCACCTTCTTCCAGGGCAATGCCGCCGCCGCCGACACCACGCCGTCGCCGCAGGTCATCACCGCGCTGCTGCGCGCGGTGGACGAGGGCACCGTGTTCACCTCGCCGTCCTCCGATCTCGCGCTCTACGAGGACGTGGTGCGGGACTTGAAGGCCGACCAGGTGAACGCGGCGCTGAAATTCGTCTTCGGCGGCGACGGCCCGCTCTATTTCGCGAGCGCCGCTGCGCCTCTGCCGGGCGGCGAGGCCGGCGTGAAGACGGCGATCGGCGAGGCCGATGCCGCGCCGCTCGCGGCGCTGGCGCAGACCACGCTGCCGCCCTGGCCCTATGGCGATTTCGGCAAGCCCGGCGCCGTCGCGGCGACGCGCACGGTGGACGATCTCGGCGTCACCTATGTCCGTTTCGACAACGGCGTCCTGCTCACCGTCAAGCCGACCCAGCTCCATGTCGGCCAGATCCTGATGAGCGTGCGGCTGGGCAAGGGCAGGTTCGGCCTGCCGCGCGACCACATCGCGCCGGCCTGGGCGCTCGGCGGCTCCCTGGTCCAGGGGGGCTTGCGCAAATACAGCGTCGACGACCTGCAGAAGCGCATGGCCGACAAGATGTGGGGCGCGACGCTGAGCGCCCTCGACGATGCCTTCGTCCTGACCGGGCAGGCGCGCGCCGCCGATCTCGACGCCGAGATGCAGGTGCTCGCCGCCTATGTCAGCGATCCCGCCTGGTCGCCGCAGGCCTTCGACCAGGTCCGCGTCGCCTATGGCACGAGCCTGGAGGAGCAGCAGGCCTCGCCCACCGGCGTGCTCGGCCATGCCTTTCCCGGCCTGATCCATGACAGGGATCCACGCTGGGACCAGCCAGGGGCGGCCGCGGTCTCGGCCACGACGCTCGACCAGGCCACGGCCCTGATCGCGCCGGCGCTGGCTTCGGGGCCGCTCGACATCACCATCGTCGGCGACACTACCGTCGATGCCGCGATCCGCTCGGTGGCGGCGACCTTCGGCGCATTCCCCTCGCGCCGGGCGCCCGACGGACCGGCCAAGGGCGATCAGCGCTTCCCCGATCCGACGGCGCAGCCCGTGGTGCTGACGCATCGCGGCGCGGCGAACCAGGCGATCGGCCTGATCGCCTGGCCGACCGAGGGCTTCCTGCCCGACATGAAGCTGCAACGCACCCTGCGCGTACTGTCGGAGGTCTTCTCGCAGCGCCTGCTCGACGATCTGCGCACCCGCGAGGGCATCACCTACACGCCGGGCGCCTCGACGGTCTCCTCGATCGATTCGAAGACTTATGGCTATCTCTACGCGCTGGCGCAGCTTCCGCCGGACAAGCTGGCGAATTTCTACGCCGCCGCCGACGCGGTCGCGGCCGATCTGCGCGACAAGCCGGTCGGCGAGGACGAGCTCAACCGCGCCCGCGGCCCGCGCATCGAAGACATCCAGCGCCAGCAGCAGACCAACGAGTACTGGCTCTCGTTGCTTGCCGGGTCCCAGGTGAATCCGCGCCTGCTCGACGTCGTCCGCTCCACCGTGTCCGACCTGACGAGCGTGTCCGCCGCCGATATTGAGACCGCCGCGAAGGATTGGCTGAAGGACGACCGCGCCTGGCGCGCGGTGGTGGTGCCGCAGGGCTTCACGCCGCCGGCCTTGGCGCACTGAGCCGGGCCGAAACCTGTCGCTGCGTCACCATGGACCGACGGCGCGGCTTTGTGTTAGCGCCTGTTTTTAGAAACGCCGGTATGGAAGGCGGCCGCCGGCCCCGCTAGAGTCGGGGCGCACCGGGCCGCGCGCGCCGACAAACATGTGCCCGGATGGGTGAGGACGATGAGCGATCTCGAGACATTCCGAAGCGAAACGCGCGCCTGGCTGGAGGCCAATTGCCCGCCCTCGATGCGCGGCGGCGCCGAATTGGCGGTGACGGACGGCGACGACGATTCCATCTGGGGCGGCCGCAAGGCGACGTTCAAGAATCCGGAACAGAAGCTGTGGCTCGACCGCATGGCGGCCAAAGGCTGGACGGCGCCGACCTGGCCCAGGGAATATGGTGGCGGCGGCCTCTCCAATGCCGAGGCGCGCGTGTTGAGCCAGGAACTCGGCCGCCTCAAGGCGCGTCCCGCGCTGATGTCTTTCGGCATCTGGATGCTGGGACCGGTGCTGCTCGAATATGCCAGCGAAGACCAGAAGAAGCGCTTCCTGCCCCAGATCGTGAAGGGCGAGATCCGCTGGTGCCAGGGTTATAGCGAGCCCGGCGCCGGTTCCGACCTCGCGGGGCTGCGCACCCAGGCGGTCGACAAGGGCGACCACTATCTCCTCAACGGCTCGAAGATCTGGACTTCCTATGCCGACAAGGCGGACTGGATCTTCTGTCTCGTCCGCACCGACAACACGAAGAAGCACGAAGGCATCTCGTTCCTGCTGTTCGACATGGCGTCGCCGGGCGTCGAGCCCAGGCCGATCAAGCTGATCAGCGGCAACTCGCCGTTCTGCGAGACCTTCTTCACCGATGTGAAGGTGCCCAAGAGCCAGCTTGTCGGAAAGCTCAATGGCGGCTGGGACATCGCCAAGCGCCTGTTGCAGTACGAGCGCCAGAACATCTCCGCCAGCGGCTTCGGCAGCGGTGGCGGCTACGATCTGGAACACGCCGCGCTCGATTATATCGGCACGGAGGATGGCCGGCTCGCCGACGCCGACCTGCGCGGCCGCATCACGGCGCACAAGATGGAAGCGCGCGCCTTCGCGCTCACCGTGCGCCGCGCCGAGGAGGAGTCCAAGCAAGGCAAAGGTCCGTCGGCCGCGACCTCGATCATCAAATACGCCGCCGCCAAGATAAACCAGGAGCGCACCGAACTGCTGGTGGAGGCGCTGGGCACGCAGGGCCTGGGCTGGGACGGCGAGGGCTACAAGCCCGAAGAGATCGCCGCGATGCGCGGCATGCTGCGCGCCAAGGGCAATTCCATCGAAGGCGGCACGTCGGAGGTGAACCTTAACGTCATCTCCAAGCGCGTGCTGGGGCTGATGGATCATCAATGAAGAACGGCGAATAGCCGAAGCCCTGTTCGCCAAACCGGAGGAAGTCACGCATGAGCGCCGCCGAAAAAGTCGATACCGATCTGGAAGCCTTCCGCGCCGACGCGCGCCAATGGCTCGAAGAGAATTTCCCGCCATCGCTGAAGGGCAAGGGCGCGATGATGGCGGGCGAGGGCGGCCCGGCCGGCGGCGGCGACTTCGCCAAATGGAAGAAGGCGATGGGCGAGAAGGGCTGGGGCACGCCGACCTGGCCCAGGCAATATGGCGGCGGCGGGCTCTCGCCCGCGCAGGCGCGCGTGCTGCAACAGGAGATCGCCCGCCTCGGCGCCTTCAACCCGATCGGCGGCATGGGCGTGATGATGTTCGGCCCGACGCTTTTGGAATACGGCTCGGACGAGCAGAAGAAGAAATACGTCCCGGGCATCGTGCAGGGCACGACCTGGTGGTGCCAGGGCTATAGCGAGCCCGGCGCCGGCTCCGACCTCGCCAGCCTGCGCACGCAATGCCTCGACAAGGGCGACCACTTCCTGGTCAACGGCCAGAAGATCTGGACCTCGGGCGCGCAATACGCCGACATGTGCTTCGCGCTGGTCCGCACCGACAACACGAAAAAGCACGAGGGCATCTCGTTCCTCCTGATCGACATGAAGTCGCCGGGCGTCGAAGTGCGGCCGATCAAGCTGATCAGCGGCAACTCGCCGTTCTGCGAGACCTTCTTTACCGACGTGAAGGTGCCCAAGGAGAACCTGATGGGCCCGCTCAACGGCGGCTGGACCATCGGCAAGCGCCTGCTGCAGTTCGAGCGCGCGGGCCTGGGCGGCAATATCGGCAGCGCCGCCGGGCTCGGCCGCAGCGGCGAGACCCGCACGCTGGATCAGGTCGCCAAGGATTATGTCGGCGCCAACGACAATGGCCGCATCGCCGACGCCGACCTGCGCGTCCGCGTCACCAACCATCTGATGGATTCCCGCGCCTTCATGCTGACCGTGTTCCGCGCCCAGGCCGAAGCCAAGGGCAATCAGGGCCCGTCGGCGACGACCTCGATCATGAAGAACGCCGGCTCGCGCATCGGCCAGGAGCGCTCCGAGCTGCTGATCGAAATGATGGGCTATCAGGGGCTGGGCTGGGAAGGCGAAGGCTTCACCCGCGGCGAGCTCGACACGGTGCGCGGCTGGCTCGGCGGCAAGGCGACGACGATCTATGGCGGCAGCCAGGAGATCCAGAACAACATCATCGCCAAGCGCATCCTTGGCCTGCTCGATCATCAATAAGCGACATCACCGGGGTATCCGAAAATGGCAGTCTTGAACGAAGAACAGTCCATGATCCGCGACGCCGCGAAGTCGTGGGTGCAGGAGAAATCGCCCGTCACCGCCTTCCGCAAGCTGCGCGACAGCGGCAATGAAGACGGCTTCGACCGCACGGCCTGGAAGGAGATGGCCGAGCTCGGCTGGGCCGGCATCCTGGTTCCGGAGGAATTCGGTGGTGTGGGCCTAGGCTATCTCACCCTCGGCCTGGTGCTGGAGGAGACGGGGCGCACGCTGACCGCTTCGCCGCTGATCTCGACGGCGCTGACCGCGACGACGGCGCTGCTGCTCGCCGGTTCGGACGCGCAGAAGCAGAAATACCTGCCGGCTATCGCCGAGGGAAAGCTGATCGCGACGCTCGCCGTCGATGAGGGTCCGCACCACGCGCCGGAGAAGATCGCGCTGGCCGGCACCGTCTCGGGCGGCAAGGTCAAGCTCAACGGCCGCAAGGCCTTCGTGCTCGACGGCGGCACGGCCGATCTGGTGATCGTTGCCGCGCGTACGAGCGGCAAGCCGGGCGACAAGGGCGGCATCACGCTGGTGCTGGTTGATGGCAAGGATAGCGGACTGACGCGCGAGAAATTGAAGACCGTCGACAGCCGCGGCTACGCCAACCTGACGTTCAAGGATGTCGAAGGTGAAGTCCTGGGCACGCTGGATCAGGGCGCCGGCGTGCTGGAGACCACGCTCGACCGCGCCCGCGCCGGCCTCGCCGCCGAGATGCTTGGCCAGGCGATGCAGTCCTTCGACATCACGCTCGAATACCTCAAGACCCGCGAGCAGTTCGGCCAGAAGATCGGTGCCTTCCAGGCGCTGCAGCACCGCGCCGCCAAGATGTTCACCGACCTCGAACTGGCGCGCTCCTGCGTCGAGGGCGCGCTGGCGGCGATCGACCGCGACGCCAACGACGTGGCGCAGCTCGCCTCGCTGGCCAAGGCCAAGGCCGGCGACCTGGTGCATCTGGTGTCCAACGAGATGGTGCAGATGCATGGCGGCATCGGCATGACCGACGCGCATGACGCGGGGCTGTATCTCAAGCGCGCCCGCGCCCAGGAAGCGATCTTCGGCGGCTCGTCCTACCACCGCGACCGCTACGCGACGCTGCTGGGGTATTGAGAGGCGACCCGCCCCCTGATCAAGGGGAGGGCGGAGCCTTCGGCACCGAGTTGCTCTTGGTGCCCGCCGGCACCTGGTCGATGACGAGCAGCTTCACCGGGACCGACCCGTTGTTGATGCCGTAGTGCCAGGTGTCCTGCATCTCCACGACGAAGTCGCCCGCCTTCACGTCGAAGATCTTGCCGGTCTGGATGTTGATGACCGTCAGCACGCCGTCCAGCACATAGACATAGTGCGGAAAGCGGTGCTGGTGTTCCGGCAGCCGCGCCCCCGGCGGAAAGGTCACGAGGGAGACCACCACATCGGGCTTGTCCGGCACGACGATGGGCTGGCCGGTGATCGTGGTGTTGGTGCGGGCGACCGGCTGGACGTCCACCTTCGGCGCATCCGCTGCCTGCGCCGCGCCGCACGCGAGAACGAACGCCGTCGCAAGAAGTCGATTTCGCATCGTCAGACCCTCTCGATCGCCAGCGCCACGCCCTGGCCGACGCCGACGCACAGCGTTGCCAGGGCCCGCTTGCCGCCGGTCTTTTCCAACTGATGCAGCGCTGTCAGCGCCAGCCGCGCGCCGCTCATGCCCAACGGATGGCCGAGCGCGATGGCGCCGCCATTCGGGTTCACGAAGTCGGCGTCGTCGGGAAGTCCCAGCCCGCGCAGCACCGCCAGCGACTGGCTGGCGAAGGCCTCGTTCAATTCGATGACGTCGAAATCGCCGATCCCGAGTCCGAGCCGGGCGAGAAGCTTCTGCGTCGCCGGCACCGGCCCGATGCCCATCACGCGCGGCGCCACACCGGCCGTCGCCATGCCGAGCACGCGGCCGCGGATCGTCAGCCCGTTCTTCTTCGCCGCGTCCTCCGAAGCGATGATCATCGCCGCGGCGCCGTCGTTCACGCCCGAGGCGTTGCCCGCCGTCACCGTGCCCGGATTGCGGAACGGCGTCTTGAGGCGGGCGAGGTCTTCCGCCGTCGTCGCGGGGCGCGGATGTTCGTCGGCGGTGAACGGCACGGGCTTGCCCTTGCCGTCCTTGGCCTCGACCGCGATGGTTTCCTCCGCGAAGAAGCCGCTCGCGATGGCGCGGCCGGCCTTCTGCTGGCTGCGCAAGGCGAACGCATCCTGATCGGTGCGGGAGATCTGGTAGGCCTCGGCGACGTTCTCGCCGGTCTCCGGCATGGAGTCCGTGCCGTACACCGCTTTCATCTTTGGATTGACGAAGCGCCAGCCGATCGTGGTGTCGTAATTCTCCGCCGCGCGGGGAAAGGCGCTCTCGGCCTTGCCCATCACGAAGGGCGCGCGCGTCATCGATTCGACGCCGCCGGCAAGAACCAGCGACACCTCGCCCGCCTTCACCGCGCGCGCCGCCGAACCCACCGCGTCGAGGCCGGAGGCGCACAGCCGGTTGATCGTCGTGCCCGGCACCGTTTGCGGCAGGCCGGACAGCAGCGCCGCCATGCGCGCGACATTGCGATTGTCCTCGCCGGCCTGGTTGGCGCAGCCGAGATAGACCTCTTCCACCTGGCTCCAATCGACATCCTTGTTGCGCGCCATCAGCGCCTTGATCGGCAGCGCCGCCAGATCGTCGGTGCGCACATAGGCGAGGCCGCCGCCATAGCGCCCGATGGGCGTGCGCACGGCGTCGCAGATATAGGCGTCTGTGAGAGCGGACATGGTCTTCCCCGATGCTTTGTGACGTTTAGATTAGCCCCATTGTGTCCCACTTATCCAATCCGCCCGCTGTCATAAACCCTTGCGCCGGCTGACTTTGTCAGGTCGCGCGGCGTGGGCCACGGCGCCGCAAGGACAAATGCGGCGTGTAGAATTCGCCCGCCTTGCATGGGGTTCGGGAGCGGCTAGGCTTTTCGCAACCACCATCGGGAGCATGCCATGAAAGCCGCCGTCTATTACGAGAACGGTCCTCCGTCCGTCCTGAAATACGAAGACGTCCCCGATCCGCAAGCGATGTCCAACGGCATCGTCATCCGGGTCGAGGCGGTGTCGATCGAAGGCGGCGATACGCTGAACCGCCAGGGCGGTCCGCTGTTCACGGTGCCGCATATCGTCGGCTATCAGGCGGCCGGCGAAGTCGTCGCGGTCGGCGACGAGGTCGCGGATTTCAGGATCGGCGACAAGGCGGTGACGGTCGGCTTCAACGCCAGCCATGCCGAGCTGCGCTCGGTGCCGGCGCGCACCGCGTGGAAGATTCCGCCGGGCTGCGACGTGAAGGCGGCGGCAGCGGTGCCGGTGCCGTTCGGCACGGCGCATGACTGCCTGTTCGAGTTCGGCCGGCTCAAGGCGGGCGAGACCGTGCTGGTGCAGGCCGGCGCCTCCGGCGTCGGTGTCGCCGCGATCCAGCTCGCCAAGCGCGCCGGCGCCCGGGTGCTCGCGACCGCCTCCAGCGACGAGCGGCTCGAGAAGCTGAAACCGCTCGGCCTGGATCACGGCATCAACTACCGGACCTCCGACGTCGTGCAGTCGGTGATGCGGATCACCGACAACAAGGGCGTCGATCTGGTCGTCGATTCCGTCGGCGGCTCGACGCTGCAGGGCTCGCTGTTGTCGCTCGGCTATCGCGGCCGGGTATCGATGGTCGGCAATGCGGGGCGCGAGCCGATGCAGGTCGATGTCGGCTCGCTGATGGCGGGCAATCGCAGCCTCACCGGCGTCTTCCTCGGCGCGGAGATCGCGTCCGATCGCGTGCACGACATGATCCAGTCGCTGGTGAACGAGGTCGCGGCGGGGACGTTGCGAGTCGTTATCGACCGGACCTTTCCGCTTTCGGAAGCAGCGGCCGCACACGCTTACATCGAAAGCAGAAAAGCCGTGGGCCGCGTCTTGCTCATACCTTGAACGGGCAGCGCGAACCGCGATTTCGGTTCGCGCGGATCGCTCTCTAAATCCATGATTCGGTGGGCAGATCGTTGATGCACAGGCGCGATCATCGGCGCGGGCGAAAGGACTCGTCTTCGGCTGTGGCCGCTGCATATAGTTGTGACATGGGGAAAGCTCGCGTTCGACGCCGCAGCGATGATCAAACATCGCGCGACGATTTGAGCTTGCTGGAGGCCTTCATGAATCTTCTGCAGGACGTGCAGGCGTTTGTCCGCGAAGCGAACCGCGTATCCGACATCAAGGATCTCGAGACGCTCCTGCAGGTGACGGTTCCCGAACTGGGATTCGACTATTTCGCGCTCGTCCATCACGTGCACATCCGTCAGACCAAGGGCGACGCCATCTACCTGTTCAACTATCCCCAGGCCTGGGCCGACATGATGGAAAGCAAGGATTATTTCTCGGACGATCCGGTCCTGATGGCCTGCCAGAAATCGGCGGCGCCGTTCATCTGGTCGGAGGTGCCGAGCCTGCTGGCGCTGACCGAGCGTCAATTGCAGATTCTCGATTCCGCCAAACTGGCCGGCCTGGGCGGCGGCTTCACCGTGCCGATCCACATTCCCGGCGAATATACCGGCTCGTGCTCCTTCGGCACGCGCTATGGCCGGGAGATGCCGTCGACCACGCTGCCGGCCGCGCAATATGTCGCAAGCTTCGCCTTCGAGGCGGCGCGCCGGGTTGTGCAGCGCATGTCGGAGAAGGCCAAGTCGGGCGGCGCGACCGCGGGCCAGCCCAAGCTGTCGCGCCGCCAGCTCGACTGCGTCCTGCTCGCCGGGCGCGGGAAAAGCGACAAGGACGTCGCGCAAATCCTCGGCATCTCGAACCATTCGGTGCACCAGCACATGGAAGACGCCAAGCGGAAATACGACGTGGCGACGCGCATGCAGCTCATCGTCCGCGTGCTGTTCGACAACCAGGTCGCGTTCGCCGACCTGGTGGGTTGAGCGCCTCCCCTAACTAGGGGAATTCTCCGGCTCCGCGTTCGATGCGACCCTTCGGTTCATTACCGAAGGGAAACAATCCATGGTCATCGTCGTCGTCAACGCCAACAATCGCCACAAATTCGGTCCCGCGATCGATTCGATGCATGCCGATCGCAAGAAGGTCTTCGTCGACTCGATGAAATGGGACCTTCCCATCGTCGACGGCAAATTCGAGATGGACCAGTTCGACAACGACCAGGCGACCTATCTGATCGTGCTCGACGACAAGAAGGAGACCCATCTGGGATCCGTCCGGCTGCTCCCGACCAAGGGACCGCATCTGATGAGCGAAGTGTTCCCGATGGCCTGCGACGGCGGCGTTCCGGTCGCCGACGACACTTGGGAGATCACGCGCTATTGCGTCGCGCCGCATATCCGCGGCCGCGAGTCCTTCTACGTGCAGAGCTATCTGGCCGTCGGCATGGTGGAGTTCGCGCTTCTGTACGGCCTCAACACCTACACCTGCCTCGGCGCGCCGTCCTTCCTGTCGATCGTCATGGCGGTCGGCTGGGAGTGCGAGCCGCTCGGCCTGCCGCGCGACATCAACGGCGAAACGGTCGGGGCCCTCAAGATCAAGGTCTCGCCGGCGACGCTGCAGCTCTTCCGCATGAAGATGGGCTGGCGCCTGCCCGTGCTGGAACTCGACGCGGTCGCCAGAGCCGCCTGAAGCCGCCATTCAACCGCAGGATCGGATAAAGCCATGTCAGTCGCCTTCGCACAGGAACGGAAATCCGCGTCGGATTGGACGCGTGAACTTCTCGAACACGGGTATTGCGTCATTCCCGACCTCATGCCCCGGACCAAGGTCGCGGCCTTCCACAACGACCTGAAGGAGCGTTTCGAAAAGACGCCGTTCAGCGAGGGCGACTTCTACGGCCGCCACACCAAGCGCTTCGGCAGCCTGCTCAAGCGCTCGCCGAACGCGGCGGATTTCGCGCAGAACCCGGTGATCCTGGAGATCGTCCAGGCGGTGCTCGGCCCAAATTGCGACCGCTTCCAGCTCAACCTGGCGCAGGCGCTGGAGGTGTGGCCCGGCGAGGCCGAGCAGCGGCCGCATCGCGACCAGGACATGTGGCAGGGCACCAAGGGCCAGATCGAATACCTGATCAACGTGATGTGGCCGTTCACGCCCTATCGCCGCGAGAACGGCGCGACGGTGGTGTGGCCGGACAGCCATCGCTGCCAGGACAATTACTTCCTGGAGCGCGACCAGGCGATCTCGGCGGAGATGGATCCGGGCTCGGCCCTGGTGTTCCTGGGCTCGACGCTGCATGGGGCGGGCGCCAACCGCACCACGGTGCCGCGCACCGGCGTCGTCTTCAGCTACATGCTGGGCTGGCTGAAGCCCTACGAGAACCAGTGGCTGGTCTACCCGCCCGAGGTGGCGCGAACCTTCTCGCCCGAACTGGCGGCGCTGGTCGGCTATCAGCAGCACCGGCCGAATATCGGCAACTATGAGGGACAATGCCCCTCTATTCTGCTGCGCGGGCCTGTGCCAGACTATCTTCAGGCGGTGGACGAGCTACGGCCGGAGCACGTCGCGGAAGTTGCCGGGTACAAGGCGCGGCAGCGGCGCCCGGACGGTAGCCTGGCCGACTGATCGGTACCGCCTTCATACGGCTTGGGCCGTATCGAACACGCGGAACCTATCTCGGCCATGCTGACGGCTTCTACGTTTGAATTCATCGAGGAGATCGATCGTTATCGCGACCCGTCTTCCCTGATCGAAGCGTTTCAACGGTTCATTCGCAAATTCGGCATTTCCTATTTCATGATCGGCGATCCCAGGCCGCCCGTCGGGCTGCCGCGCGAGCGCGTCTGGGCGACGACCTGGCCGGAGGAGTGGCTGCTACGTTTCGGAGACCGCAACTACGTCGTCGTCGATCCGGTGGTCCGGCAGTTGCGGGCGCAGAACCAGCCGCTCCGCTGGGGTCCCACCGCGCGTGCCAGCGACGAGCAGGGCACGCGCATCCTCGAGGAGGCCGGCGAATTCCGCATGAATGCCGGCTATGCCGTGCCGATCTACAGCCGCGAGGGCCTGTCGGTGATCGTCTCGATGGGGACCGAACACTACGAGCTCGGCAAGACCGACGAAATCTGCCTGCACATGGCGTCGATCTATCTCCATGCGGCGCTCGAAAGGCTGCGTGCCCAAAGCGCGCCGCCGCCGCGCGGCCCGCGCCTGACGCCGCGGGAACGCGAATGTCTGGTCTGGGTCGCCGCCGGCAAGACCGACTGGGAGATATCGCAGATCCTGAAGATCGCCGAGCAGACCGTTCACGAATATGTGCAGAATGCCTTGATCAAGCTGAACGCGACCACGCGCGCCCAGGCCGTCGCGATCGCCATCTCCACAAGGCAGATCAGCCCCTGACCGCGCGCCCCCCTCATACCGGGGGGATGACGGTGGGCTTCCACGGCGCGAGCTTCCACGCCGCCCCATGGGAGGGCGCACGATGATCGAAGTGGTGACCTGCCGCAACGCGCCGATTTACGAGGACGCCCTGCGCGACATGTTCCGGCTGCGCCACCGCATCCTGGTGGAGCGCAGGGGGCTCAACCGCCTGCGCAAGCGCGACGGGCGGCAGACCGATCGCTTCGACACGCCCGACGCCATCTATCTTCTCCTGACCGAAGAGGGGGGCCTGGTGCGCGGCGTCGCGCGGTTTTTGCCGACGACCGGGCCGCACGTCTTCGCCGACGCGGCGCCCGATCTGTGCGAGGTCAAGGGCGTGCAGCGCGGCCCGCGGATCCTGGAACTGAGTCGCGCCCTGGTCGACGAGGATGGGCTCGGTCGCGCCGAAATGGAGACCGCCCGCAAGACCCTGCTGGTCGGCCTGTTCGAGTTCTGCGTGCGCGCCGGCTGCGAGAAATTCACCACCCTGATGCCGACCGACCTTTTGTTCCGCCATCTCGTGATGGGCGTCGACGTCAAGCCGCTGGGCCTGACGGTGGTGCGCGAGGGAACCAAGCAGGTCGCGGTCGCGGTAACCGTGGGGCAGAACGCGCTCGACGCCATGCGCCTGGCGCTCGATGTGTTCGAGCCGCTCGTCCACTATGTCGGGGCCCCGACAGATGATCCCCTGGTCCTCGCGCCGCCGCGGATTCCCGCCCGTCCGCTGGAAGCCGCGGAATAGCCCGCCAGCCACCGGCAGAGCGCAAAATCGCCTCGCGTGGTCTTTCGCCCGACAGTCGCTATACTGACCGTTAGATGGGCAGCGATCCGCGCCCCGGGAGCGACGATGCAGGCACGTTTGCTGGCTTTGAAAAGTGCCGTTCCGCCCTATGTCTTGAACCAGACAGATGTCTCGGCACGCGCCGCGGCCCTGTTCGAGGGCCACCGCGACATGACCCGGCTGATGCCGGTGTTCGAGAATACCGGCATCAACCGCCGCTATTCCTGCGTTCCGATCGACTGGTACAGCCAGCCCCATGGCTGGACCGACCGCAACGCGCTCTACCTCGAAAACGCCGTCGCGCTGTTCGAGAAGCTGGCCGGCGCGCTCCTGGAGGAGGCCGGCCTGGTACGCGAGGACATCGACGCCATCGTGGTGTCCTCCACCACCGGCATCGCCACGCCGAGCCTGGACGCGCTGATGATCGAGCGGCTCGATCTGCGCCGCAATGTCCGCCGGCTGCCGATCTTCGGGCTGGGCTGCGCCGGCGGCGTGGTCGGCCTCGCCCGCGCCTCCGAGCTTGCCCGCGCCTATCCCGGCAGCAAGGTGCTGTTCCTGGTGGTGGAGCTCTGCGCCCTGACCTTCCGCAAGGACGACACCTCCAAGAGCAACATCGTGGCCACCGCGCTGTTCGGTGACGGCGCCGCCGGCGCGATCCTCTCGACCGAGGGCGACGGGCCCAAGGTCGGCGCCAGCGGCGAATACACCTGGCCCGATTCGCTCGGCATCATGGGCTGGGACGTGCAGGACGACGGGCTGAAGGCGATCTTCTCGCAGAGCATCCCCTCGCTCGTCGCCAACGACTTCAAGCCGATCCTGCACGGCTATCTCGAGGCGAATGGCCTGACGCTCGCCTGCTTCGACCGCTTCGCCTGCCATCCGGGCGGCGCCAAGGTGCTCGATGCGCTGGAGGACGCCTTCGACATCCAGCGCGGCGACCTTGTCGACAGCCGCGCCACGCTGCGCAATTTCGGCAACATGTCGGCGGTGACGGCGCTCTTCGTGCTCGAACGCATGGCGTGGCGCGACCAGCATACGCTGATGACCGCGCTCGGCCCGGGCTTCTCCGCCGTCTTTCTCGCGGTCGGCGGGCCGTGAGGCTGGCGATCTATCTCATCCTCTTTCTCGTCGCCCTGCAGCGGCTGATCGAGATCGCCTATGCCGAGCGCAACACCCGCGCGCTGCTGGCGCGGGGCGCGGTGGAGGTCGGCCGCGCGCATTATCCGCTGATCGTCACCCTGCATGCCGTCTGGCTGTTGATGATCGTGCTCGTCCTGCCGCCGGATGCGACGATCCATTGGTGGGCGCTGGGGCTGTTCATCGCGCTGCAATTGGCGCGGGTCTGGGTCATCGCCACGCTCGGTCCCTATTGGACGACGCGGATCATCACGCTCGATGGGGCGCCGCTGGTGCGCAAGGGGCCCTACCGCTTCGTGCGCCATCCCAATTATCTCGTCGTGGCCGGCGAGATCGCGGTGCTGCCGCTCGCCTTCGGCGAGGTCGGCGTCGCCATCGTCTTCACCATCCTGAACGCCGCCGTGCTCGCCTGGCGCATCCGCCAGGAAGAGACCGCGCTGGCCGCGCGCCGTGCCTTGCCGGCCAGCCCGGCGTGAGGCCGTCCATGGGAGCGCTGCGCTTCATCGGGCCTTTTGTCTTCGCGTTGTCGATCCCGGCGCTCTATTACCTCGCCGGCCCGCCGGCGCCGTTCCTCACCGTCGCGGCGCTCCTGGGCGCGCTGATCGCCGCCGAGTTCGTTTCGCGGCGCGGCCAGGGTCCGGCGATTGCGCGGGACGCGCGGCTGTTCCGGGTCCTGCCCAATCTCTATGTGCCGGTGCAGCTCGGTGTGATCGGCTGGGCGGTCGTCGCCGCGCGCGATGCGAGCGCATCGGGCTTCGCGGCGCTGGCGCTGTCGGTCGGCGTGACGACGGGCGTGTTCGGCGTCCTCGCGGCGCACGAGCTGGTGCACGGCCATGACCGCGCGGAGCGTTTCCTCGGCCTTCTGATGCTCACCGGCATGAGCTATCGGCATTTTCGCGTCGCGCATATCTTCGGCCATCATCGCTGGGCCGCGACCGAGCGCGATCCGGCCAGCGCCAGGCTCGGCGAAAGCTTCTATGCCTTCCTGCCGCGCACCATCGCGGCGCAGTTTGCCGATGCCTGGATGTTCGAGGCGCGGCGCCTGAACGGCGGGGCGATCTGGGACAATCGTATCTTCCGCGACGTCGTGGCGATGCTCGCGCTTTATGCCGCGATCTGGGCGGTGCTCGGCCCGCGCAGCGCGGCGCTGCTCGCGGCCGAGAGCGCGATCGGGATCGTCGTCCTGGAGCTGTTCAACTACATCGCCCATTACGGCCTGGCGCGCCGGCGCACGGGGCGGGGCTACGAGCCCTTCACCGCGGCGCATAGCTGGAACTCGAGCAATGCCATGGCCAACGCCCTGATCTTCAACATGGGCCGGCATTCCTCCCACCATGCGCGGCCGGCATCGTCCTTCGAGCGGCTGGAATGGGTCGCGGCGGCGCCCGAGCTTCCGGCGGGCTACGCCGGCAGCATCCTGCTGGCGCTGGTGCCGCCCCTGTGGCGCCGCGTCATGGACCCAGAGGTCCAAAAGTTTCAAAGTGGCGTCAGCAACGCACCTGCCTGAGTCCTGATGCCGCCCATTGTCAAAATCTGGATCGGCTTCGCGGCGATGTGCGTCGGCATGGCGATGGCCGTGCTCGACATCCAGATCGTCGCCAGCTCCTTCACCACCATCCAGGCGTCCCTGAAAGTCTCGCCCGACGAGCTGAGCTGGATCCAGACCGGCTATCTGATGGCCGAGGTGATCGCCATTCCGCTGACCGGCTGGCTGACCAGAGCGCTGTCCCTGCGCTGGATGTTTGCGGCCGCGACATTGGGCTTCACGCTGGCGAGCGTCGCCTGCGCCCTGTGCACCTCGCTGCCGCCCTTCATCACGCTGCGTGTGGTCCAGGGCTTCTGCGGCGGCATGCTGATCCCCGGCGTGTTCACCTCGGTGTTCGTCATGATGCCGGAGAAGCATCGCATCGCCGCCACCGCGCTGGCCGGCACGCTCGCGGTGATCGCGCCGACCATTGGGCCCGCCATCGGCGGCTATCTGACGGAGTATTACAACTGGCATTGGATTTTCCTGATCAATCTGGTGCCGGGCATCGCCATCGTCGGACTGGTGATCGGCTTCGTGCGGCTGGGCGAAGGCGACATCTCCGAATTCCGCCGCATCGACTATTTCGCCATCGCGCTGGCCGCGACCTTCCTCGCGACGCTCGAACTGGTGCTGAAGGAGGCGCCGAAATACGAATGGCGCGGGCCCTTCGTCTACGGCGCCATCGCCATCTGCCTCGTCACCGGATCGAGCGCGATCTGGCGCAGCCTCTACAGCCGGCATCCTTTTCTCGACCTCTATCGGTTCCGCGAACACACTTTCACGCTGGGCTGCACATTGAGCTTCGTGCTGGGCCTGGGGCTCTACGGCTCGGTCTATCTGCTCGCTTTGTTCCTCGGCATCGTGCGCGAGCACTCGCCGTGGCAGATCGGCACGATCATGATCGTCTCCGGCGCGGCCCAGCTCGCCACCGCGCCCATCGCCGCCTGGCTGGAAAGCAAGATCGATCCGCGCATCCTGACCGCTTTCGGCTTCAGCCTGTTCGCCGCCGGCCTGATCGCCAACGGCTATGAGACGGCCGCGACCGACTATGACGGGCTGTTCTGGCCGCAGGTCATGCGCGGCGCCAGCGTGATGCTCTGCATCCTGCCGGCGACGCGGCTCGCGCTCGATACACTGATGCCGGGCCAGGTGGCGGACGGCAGCGCGCTGTTCAACCTGATGCGCAACCTGGGCGGCGCCATCGGCATCGCCCTGGTCGACACGATCCTGGACCAGCGCACGCCGACGCATGCCCAGGCCCTGGCCGCGAGGCTCCAGGCCGGCGACGCCGACACGGCGCGGCTCGTCGGCCTGCCGGCGCAGTTCTTCCACGGCCACGACATGGGCCCGGTCGACGAGACCATGCGCAGCTTCGCCGAGCCCCTGATCCGCAAGGCGGCGCTGGTGCAGTCGTTCAACGAGGCGTGGATCGCGATCGGCGTGTTCTTCGCGCTGTCGCTTCTGGTGCTGCCCTTCATGCGCCATATCCGCCGCTCGGCGTTGGGGCCGGAAGTGCCTTGAGCGCAATCGGGCGAACCGACTTCCGGTTCGCCCGTAAATTGCGCGTCAATTAAATCAAGCCGCCGCTTCCGCGGCGCGCGCCATCTGCCCCGACCGGATCGCGATGGCCAGGCACAGCGCCATGGTGAGCGAGGCCAGAAGGAAAGGCAGGCCCGGAACGTTCCATTGCGGATGGCGCACCGCCCAGGCGAACGCCAGGCCGTAAACAATCGGTCCCGCGACGGAGGCGACGCCGGCCAGGCTCTGGTTGGCGCCCTGCAATTGTCCCTGCTCGGAAGGGCCGACGCGCCGCGTCATCAGTCCCTGCAGGCCCGGCACCAGCAACTGCCAGAGCGCGTTGAACGGTACGGCGAGCAGATAGAGCCACACCGTCGGCGCCCAGGATATCCACGCCAGGCCGATGATCGGAAACGCCGCGCCGGCGATCAGGCAGGCGCGCTCGCCGAAGCGCTTCACGAAGGGTCCGACGATGAAGCTCTGCACCGCGACGCCGACGCAGCTAAAGGCGGCCATGAACAGGCCGGTGGTGCCCGCCGTCCAGTGGAAGCGATAGCCGGAATAGAGCACGAACACGCTCGGCCACACCATGTTGGCGAGCTGGTTGAGGAAGCCGACGCTCGCCAGCGGCAGCAATTCGTGATGCGAGCGAAGCAGTTTGAGCGAGCCCAAGGGATTGGCGCGGTGCCAATGAAAGGCGCTCGTGCGCTTGGACGGCGGCAGCGATTCGGGGACGACGAGGAAGCCGTAGAGCGCGTTGACCAGCGTTAGCGCCGCCGCCACGATGAAGGGCAGGCGCAGATTGATGTCGCCGAGATAGCCACCGATCGCCGGGCCCGCGAGGAAGCCGACGCTGAACGCGGCGCCCATCCAGCCGAAGGCCTGGGCGCGATCCTCGGCGGGCGTCACGTCCGCGACATAGGCGTTCGCGGTGGAGAACACGCCGGAGGTCGCGCCGCTGACCAGCCTGCCGACGAACAGCCAGGCGAGATTCGGCGCGAAGGCCATGAACAGGAAATCGAGGCCGAGCCCGCCGATGCACAGGAGCAGCACCGGCCGGCGTCCGACGCGGTCGGACAACAGCCCCAGCACCGGCCCGGCGAAGAAGCTCATCGCGCCGCCGAACACCGCGAAGGCGACGTTCCAATCGGTCGCCGCGGCGGTGTCGCCGCCGTTGAACTGCTTGAGCAGGTTGGGCAGCACCGGCACCATGATGCCGATCGTCACCGCGCAGGCGACCGCGCTCGCGAAGATGAATCCGAACGCCGCGCGCCGGCGCCCGGACGCGGGATCGGCGGCGTCGCTCATGGCACGATGATGGTCCATCGCGCCGGGCCAGGCAATCGCGGGAAGCTTCGATGCCGTCGCCGATAGAAAAGGCCGGCGCTCGCGCACCGGCCTTTTCGCACGCCGCGATTGCGCCGCGTTACTGCCCGTTCGGCGGCGCGCTGTCCGTGTCGTTCGGCTTGGCCGGCGGGGTCGGCTTGTTTGGCGTCGGGGCGTTTGCGTTGCCGTTCTCGTCGGTGCCGCCGGCGTTCATGCCCGAGCCGGTGACCATGCCGCCATTGCTCATCGTGTTGCTGGTCGCTCCGGTATCGATGGCGGCGCCTGTCGTCGGGGCCGCGCCGCCCTGCGCATTGGCGAGCGCCTGCGCGTTCAACTGGTCGGTCTGCGCGTTCTCGGCCGGCGTCGCGGGATGATGCGTGAACGCGAAGGCCGGCGCGGCCAGCGTCACCAATGCGAAAACCGCAGCACTGCCCGAAGCGAATTTCTGGATCGTCATGATTGTTCTCCTGTAGGCGCGCCCATCGCGTGTTTGAACGCCGGGGCGCGCCACCCGTTCCCCAGGGAACCCGCGCGGGGATCGCGGCGCGGGTTCCAGGAACCCGTTTCGCCGCCGATCCGTTTGCATCCGAAAGGGAGACAGCCATGCCGCGTGGAGACAAGTCGAGCTACACCGACAAGCAGAAACGCCAGGCCGAACATATCGAGCAAGGCTACGAGAAGCGTGGAACGGCGAAGAAGGAAGCCGAACGGCGCGCCTGGGCGACAGTGAACGCCGAGACCCATGGCGGCAAGAAAAGCGGCTCCGGCCGCGGCCGCGCCGAGGATCACGCGCCGTCGCGCAAGGGCGGACGTCTCAGCGGCACCGCCGCGCCCGGCCGCAGCGCGGCGCAGCGTTCGGCGTCGGCGAAGAAGGCCGCCGCGACCCGCAAACGGCGCGAGCACTGACGAGCGGCGGAACTCCGCCGTCACCTTGGTGTTCCCAGTTCAGATGTCCGCGAGGTAATTTCCAATGCTCGGCACAATTATCATCATCGTCCTTCTTCTTCTGCTGTTCGGCGCCTGGCCGTCCTGGCCGCACAGCCGCAATTGGGGCTACTACCCGAGCGGCGGGCTGGGCCTGGTTCTCATCGTCGTGCTGGTGCTCGTCCTTATCGGGCGATTCTGACCCCCCATGCCCATCTGATGACCAAGAAGAAGCTCATCGAAGACATCGTGCGGGAGCCGCTTCGCTTCCACCGCGCGCCGGTGGACGTGATGCGCGACCGGCGGTTCAACGATGAGGAGCGCCGCGAAATCCTGACCGCGTGGGAGCGGCGGATTCGCGAGCAGGACGGCGAAAGCGAGACGCAGCGCATGCAGCTCGTCATCGACGCCCGCCAGGAACTGGAGCGCCGCGCCCGCCCGGTCGGCGCGCAGGGAGCATGAAATGGCGACGCAAACGACCGAAAATGGGGCCCGCGAACGGGTCGTCTCCACCGAGCAGGCCCGTCAGGGCGAGACCTCCGGCCATGTGCGCTGGGTGCTGATCGTCAGCCTGGCGCTGGCGGTGGTCGCCGGCGCCGTCCTCTGGTCGGTCACTTTCCTCTAGACGCGTCCCTTGACGCCGTCCTGGCCTGTTGCCACCAAGGCGGCGCCAGGAGATCTGCGTGCCCGCTGTCGAGCTTTCCATCGTCCTTCCCACCTTCAAGGAACGCGACAACGTCGCCGAGCTGGTGCGCCGGCTGGACGCCGCGCTGACCGGCATTGCCTGGGAGGCGATCTTCGTCGACGACGATTCGCCGGACGGCACCGCCGAGACCGCCAAGGCGATCGCGGCGCGCGATCCCAGGGTACGCTGCCTGCGCCGGGTCGGCCGCCGCGGCCTCGCCGGGGCCTGCATCGAGGGCATGCTGGCCTCCAGCGCGCCCTTCGTCGCGGTGATGGACGCCGACCTCCAGCATGACGAGCACGCCCTGGTGGCGATGCTTGAAAAGCTGCGCAGCGGCACCTGCGACCTCGTCGCCGCCAGCCGCTACATCGCCGGCGGCAGCGCCGCTTCGTTCGATGCGGCGCGCGGCAGGCTGAGCCGGCTCGCCACCGACATCACGCGCAATATCCTCGACGTGCCGCTGTCCGATCCGATGAGCGGCTTCTTCATGCTGCGGCGCGACCGGTTCGACGCGGTCGCGGCGCGCCTGTCGCCGGCCGGCTTCAAGATCCTGCTCGACATCGTCGCCACGGCCGGTCCGTCGCTGCGCGTGGCGGAACAGTCCTATGTGTTCGGCAAACGCGAGCAGGGCGAGAGCAAGTTCAACGTCCAGATCGGCGTCGAATTCCTCGGGCTGATCTTCGCCAAGCTGACCGGCGATTTGGTCGAGCCGCGCTTTCTGTTCTTCGCGCTGGTCGGCGCGCTCGGCCTGGTGGTCCACCTGATCGTGCTGAAATCGGCGCTGCTCGCGGGCGCCGACAATTTCTATACCGCCCAGGCCATCGCCACCTTCGTCGCGCTGACCAGCAATTTCTTCCTCAACAACGAGCTCACTTATCGTGACCACCGCCTCAAGGGCGCGTCGATGTTCTGGGGCTTTATCGTGTTCTGCCTGTTCTGCTCGATCGGCGCCTTCACCAATGTCGGCATCGCGAACTGGCTCTACGCGGAGGAGCCGGTGTGGTGGGTTGCCGGCGCCGCTGGCGCGGTGATGGGCCTGTTCTGGAACTATGCGATGTCGAGCCTGTTCGTGTGGCGCACGCGATGACGCGCCGGCACATCCTCATCGCGATCCTCGCCTTGACGGTGCTGCGCGTGGTGGCGGCCGCGGTTCTGCCGCTCTCGGCCGACGAGGCCTATTACTGGCTGTGGTCGCGCCATCTTGCGGCGGGTTACTTCGATCACCCGCCCGCCATCGCTTTTGCAATCCGCGCAGGAACGCTGATCTTCGGCGACACGGCGCTGGGCGTGCGCGCCGGGGGCATCGTCCTGTCGGTCCTGGCGAGCTTTTTCGTCTGGCGGGCCGGCGCGAGCCTGCTGCGCGATGAGGATGCGGGCGCGCGCGCCAGCCTGTTCTTCAACCTGACCTTGATGATCTCGGTCGAGACGCTGGCCGCGACGCCGGACGGGCCGTCCGTCGCCGCCGCGGCGGCGGTGCTCTATGCCCTGGCCAAGGTCCACGAGACGGGCAGGGGTGCGTGGTGGCTCGGCGTCGGCGTCGCCGCCGGGCTGGGTCTGTTGTCGAAATACACGATGTTCTTCCTCGGCGCCGGCATGGTGGTGTGGCTCCTGCTCTCGCCGGTGGCGCGGCGCTGGTTCGCCGCGCCTTGGCCCTGGGCCGGCGCGCTGGTCGCGCTCCTGATCTTCCTGCCAAACGTCCTGTGGAACGAAACCCATGGCTGGGCGACCTTCGCCTTCCAGTTCGGCCGCATCGCCGGCGGGCATTTCACGCTGCGCTTCCTGTTCGAATTCCTGGGCGCCCAGTTCGTGCTCGCCTCGCCCTTCATCTTCGTGCTGGCGACGCTGGCGCTCGCCTTCCGCGCGCGCGACCGCGACAGTGCCGAATTCCTGCTGGCCGCGCTGGTCTTTCCCTCGGTGCTCTATTTCCTGATCCATTCGCTGCACGACCGCATCCAGGGCAATTGGCCGTCCTTTCTATTTCCCGCGCTCGCGATGGCCGCCGCGCAGGCCTGGAAGCAGAGCGACTGGACGGGTTGGATGGCGGCGGTGTGGCGCGTCGCGCGGCCAGCGGCGACGCCCGTGGCGGCGGTGCTGCTGCTGGCGATCTATGCCCAGGCGCTGTTCGGCGTCATTCCGTTTGGACGCAGCGATCCCCTGGCGCGGCTGCTGGCCGTCGGCTTCGACGGCGTGGCGGCGAAGATCGAGACCGTGCAGCGGGCCAACGGAGCCGCCGCCATCGTCACGACCGACTACGCCTCGACGTCGTGGTTTGCTTTCTACCTGCCGGGCCATCCGCCGGTGCTCCAGGCGAATGAGGACTATCGCTATCTCGACGCGCCGGTCCCCGGCGGCGAGCTCCTGGCCAAGCCGGCGCTTTATGTCGTGGAGCAGAGATTGGACAAGCATGCCGAGCTGGCGGGCCGCTTCGGACAGGTCCGCGAGGTCGCGCGGTTCGACCGGCTGCGCCATGGCGTGCCGATCGCGCATTACATCGCCTACGTCCTGCGCGACTGGCATGGCGTGCGCTTCGGCCGCCTGCCTTAGGGCTTTGCTTTTTTCGGAGGGGGAGAAAGTCGAGCGGACACCCAATGCGGGCTGTCGAAGGGGCTGGGGCGTTCCGGATCAGACGTCCGCTCGTGGAAGAAAATGCACGGGCTTAATTTGGGTTGCGGCTTCTCAAAAATAATTTAGCCATGCCTGCAAGAGATCGCGGTGCCGGACGCAGCAGTTTGATTTGCTTGCTTTTTTCCGAGGACGGATCGGCGCCGCCAAGCGGCAGGGCCGCCGGCACGGCGGCCGCGATGGCATTTTCGAGCGGATGGGCGCCGCGCGGCGGCAGGCGCATCGCTAGACCGGTGGGCGGCCGCGCAGCGCGCTCGAGAAGGCGCTGACGATCAGGAGCACCACGAAGACGATCAGGAGGATCTTGGCGATGCTGGCCGCGAGGCCCGCCAGGCCGAAGAAGCCCAGATAGCCGGCGACGAGCGCCAGGATCAAGAACAGAACCGCATAGCCGAGCATTTCCGGTTTCCTTTGCTGCTTGCAAAGGAAACGTCAGGCAAAAGCGCGAGTTCCGGTTATTTCCGCGTCCGGCTGCCGAAGAACATCTCGGCGCCGGCGATGACGATGGCGCCGACGATCGCGATCCAGGGCGTCTCCTTGGCGATCGCCGCGAACAGCGCCATCCACAGGCTGGACGGCGCCGACGGTTTCGGCTTGGGCCTGGACGGCCCGCGCATCAGCACGATGCCGGCCCACAGCACCGGCGGCCCCACGAAGATCGCGCCGGTCACCGCCGCGCCGCCGGCCGCGCCCAGAAGCGGCGTCAGGGCAAGCGCCAGCGCATAGCTGAGAAAGCCCACGCCGAAGACGACGAGCAGCAATCCGATGACCGCAAGCACCGCCGCCGCGGCGATTTTCGCCCCCATGACGGATCCCGTCAGCGGCGAAGGAACAGGGCCAGGAACGCGCCGACGCCTGCCGCGATGGCGAGCGAGGTCAGCGGCTGTTCGCGCACCGTGGCGCGCAAGGTCTCGGCGTTCTCCGCCGCCCATTCCTCGACGTCCTCGGCAGCCTCGAACGCGGTCTTGCTCGCCTGGGCCGCGGCGTCCTCGGCCAGCGTGTAGGCGCGCTCGGCCACCGCTTCGGCTTTCTTCAGGGCGTCCTTGGCCTGGGTCGATGCGACGTCGCCGACGTCGCCCGCCAGGGCCCGAAGGTCCTTCTGCAGCGTCTCCAGGTCGGTCCGCAAAGCAGACAGTCTCGCGTCGATTTCCGTGTTGCCGGCGGCGCTCATACGTCTCTCCAATTTCCCAGAACTTTGGGGGGAACGGCCCCACCATGCCTCAAAGTTCCCAGCAAGGGAACTTTGGAATCATGCGGCTTTTTTAGCCGCCGAGTGAAAGAACAACGCCTGGCCAACCGTCGCCTGCACCGTCTCGGGCAGGAAGGGCTTGGCGATCAGATAGGTCGGCTCCGGCCGCTCGCCGGTCAAGAGCTTCTCCGGATAAGCGGTGATGAAGATCACCGGAATGTCGAAGCTGTTGAGAATCTCGGCCACCGCGTCGATGCCCGAGCCGCCTTCGCCGAGATTGATGTCGGCCAATACCAGACCGGGGCGCTCGGAATGCGCCTTGGCCACCGCCTCGGCCCGCGTCGCGGCGGTCGCCACGACCTTGTGGCCGAGTTCGGTGACGAGATTCTCCAGGTCGAGCGCGATGATCGGCTCGTCCTCGATGATCAACACGCGGCTGGCGAGCTGGCGGTCGATGGTCTGCTGCGCGTCGACGATGGCGCGTTCCACCTCTTCGGCGGTCTCGTCCAGGATGAAGGCGGCCTCTTCGAGGCTGAAAGCCTCCACGGCGGTGAGCAGCAGCGCGGCGCGTTTGTTCGAATCGAGCGCGCTCAGGCGGGTTTCCGGCGACGGCTTGGTCTCGGCGATGCGCGTCGTGTTCTCGTCGATGCGGCCCGAGGCCGATTGCCAGATGGCGTGGAAGACGCGGTACAGGCCGACCCGCGGCGCCACGCCCTCAACCAGCGTCTGGTCGCCGGCAAGCAGCGCGGACAGGGCGGCACGGACATAGGTGTCGCCGCTGGCCTGGGAGCCGCACAGCGCGCGGGCATAGCGGCGCAGATAGGGAAGGTGCGGGGCAAGGGTCTGGGACATGCTCATGAAAAACGGGCTCCTTCGACGGGGCTATCCTCGGCGCTCTCAGACGGGAATGCTCCTTGAGAAGAAAAGTTCCATATCGGGGCGGAACCATTGGCGGGCGGCGGACGTTGGCTTCCTCGGAGGGAGTTGGTGGGCGGATGAGTCAAATTAAGGGGCTGATTTTTCAGTATAATCGGCCTCGATCGGAGAACGGCTTTGTCAGGCGCACCGCAGCAGCGGAATTGGAATTTGTCTAAAGAACAGAACCCCAACCGCGAAAAAGCGCGCGCCATACGGGCGCGCCAGAGGGTCATCGGCCGAGAGTTGCGGCGCATCTACGATGCCGTGGCGCAGGAGCCCGTGCCCGACGAATTTATGGACCTGTTGCGTCGGATCGATGCGAAGGACGAGTCGGGGAAGAAATCCTCATGACCGCCCCCCACACCGTCCCCACCGCGCACAGCGCCCCCGCCTCCGAACAGCCGGACGACTTCAAGACCGAGCTGTTGGGGCTTGTCCCTTTCCTGCGCGCCTTCGCGCGCTCGCTTTGCGGCAGCCATGAAGGCGCCGACGACCTCGCGCAGGAAGCCCTGGTGAAGGCGTGGCAGTCGCGAGACTCCTTCGTGCCCGGCACCAACCTGAAGGCCTGGCTCTTCACCATCCTGCGCAACCAGTTCTATTCGGATCGCCGCCGCGCTTGGCGCCAGGCGCCATGGGACCAGGAAGCCGCCGAGAAGATTCCCGGCGGTGGGCAGGACCAGGGTTGGTCCGCCGAACTGTCGGACACAGCCCGCGCGTTGCGCGCGCTCACCGACGAGCAGCGCGAGGCGCTGATCCTGGTCGGCGCCGGCGGCTTCTCCTACGAAGACGCTGCGGAAATCTGCAACTGCGCCGTGGGCACGGTGAAGAGCAGGGTTGCGCGCGCGCGAAAGGCGCTTATTGCAATCCTCGACGGCGATGAGGCATTGCCGCAATCGGACCGACCGCCCGAAGGGGAAGCTGCCCGTGAAATCATGGCGCAATTGGATCGCCTCGCGCCGCAAGACGGTCCCGATGCCGCCCGCAGGCGACGCAAGGGAACCGCCGAGTGAGCGGGGCTGGCCGCTCCGCATCACGCTGCTCATCGCGGTAACCGTCGCGCTTCTTCCCATTGCCGTCGTCAGCATCCTGCAAGGCGTGGATCGCGCCCGCGCCGACGTCGCGCAGGTGCATGATCGCCTCATCCGCTCGGCCAACGCCGCCGCCAAGGACGAGGAGAATCTCCTGTCCTCGGCGGAGCAGATCGCGCGCGCGCTCGCCAATGTCAGCGACGTGCGCAACGTCACGCGGGCCTGCGATTCGGTCCTGGGCGACGCGCTGATCGGCGTGAAATATTTCGCCAATCTGTCCCGCCTCGGGGCCGACGGCACCAAGCTGTGTTCGGCGCTGCCGCGCGCCAAGGGGCTCAGCGCCTCGGGTCGGCCGATCTTCGAACGCGCCCGCGCCTCCAGGAGCTTCGTGGTGAGCGGCCTGACGATGAGCCAGGTCCTCAAGCAGCCGGTGATCATCGGCATGCTGCCGCTGCGCGACGCCACGGGGCGCTTCGACGGCGCGCTGTCGGTGGTGCTTCAGCTCCACTGGCTCGATTTCATGGTGCGCGGCAACGGACTGCCGAAGGGCGCGGTGGTGTTCATCTACGACAGCGACGGCCACATATTGGCCTCGAACGACGACGGCGTCGCCCACGCCCTTGTCGATGCCGCCCGCCGCTATGCCCGGCCGGGCGACGTCTATTCCGCCAACGACGCGCGGGGCAACAACTGGACCTTCTCGACCTCGCCGTTGCGCGGCGGGGTGATCAACGTCGCCTTCGCGATGCGCGAGAGCCATCTGTTCAGCGACACCTATCTGCATGTCGGCACCGACTTCCTGATGCCCATCCTGATGATCGGGCTGGCCTGGGCCGGCATCTGGTTCGCCACCGAGCGCCAGGTGACGCAATGGATCGCCTATCTGCGCCGCATCTCCGCCGCCTACCGGTCGGGCCATTACGCGATCCGGCCGCAACTCGAGGATGCGCCGCGCGAATTCCGCAGCCTGGGCGACGGGCTGTCGGCGATGGCCGACTCGATCCAGGACCGCGACCGCAAGCTGCGCGACGCGCTCACCCAGAAATCGCTGCTCATCCGCGAGATCCACCACCGCGTGAAGAACAATCTGCAGATCGTCATGAGCCTGCTCAGCCTGCAGGCCGGGCAGCTCAAGGATCCGGCGGCGCGCGACGCGCTGATGCAGGCCCAGGTCCGCATCAACGCGCTCGCCTTGGTGCACCGCATCCTGCACGAGATCGAGGACCAGACGACCATCGACCTGAAGCGCCTCCTGCACGAACTGGCGCACCAGATCACCGAGGGCATGCGCGGCGAGAATGTCGGCGTGCGGGTGGAAGAGGACCTGGTGGAACGCGACGTCTCGGGCGAGGTCGCCGTGCCGCTCGCGCTGTTCGCGGTCGAGGCCCTGACCAACATCTTCAAATACGCATTCCAGCCGGGTCAGCGCGGCTTGGTGCGGATCGAGTTGGCCCCGACCGCGGACGGCAAGCTCCGGCTCGCGATCAGCGATGACGGCGCCGGCTTCACCGACCATGGCGGCAAGACCGGCATGGGCACGCGGCTGATCCGGACCTTCGGGGCGCAGATCGGCGGCGTCTCGGCGCTGCATTCCGAGCCGGGAAAGGGAACCATGGTGGAGGTCATCTTCCGCGATCCGCTCGGCGCGCCGAACGAGGTTCCTGCCGGAACCGCCGAAACGTGAATTGCCCTATCTCGTTACAGAGGCGGGCGCGGCCCCACGCGCCTCAGCAAAGGGAGAATGAAGCATGGGCAACCAGGACAATACCCGCAGCCGCGATCAGGACATCCGCCGCCAGCCTCCGCAGCAGGAGCAGGCCGCCGACAAGAGCGCGAAGAAGCGGGACAACAAGCAGGGTCAGCCGAACCAGGCCCGTCAGGACGGCGACCGGTCTGCCGAAAACGACCGGTTGAGCCGCCACTAAGCCGCAGCGATCGGCGGGAAGACCGGCCCCGCGAGGGTCGGTCTTCTCGCGGGACCGGCCGCGTCCCTTCGGCAATTGTCTCGCGCGGCGCTCCGGCGCATAACGCTGCCTTCCTTTTTGAGGACGGCGTTTCATGGCGGATACTTTCGACGCGGTCGTCATCGGCGGCGGCCCCGGCGGCTACAACGCCGCGATCCGGCTCGGCCAGTTGGGACTGAAAACGGCCTGCGTCGACAAGCGCGGCACTTTCGGCGGCACCTGCCTCAATATCGGCTGCATACCATCCAAAGCCCTGTTGCATACCAGCGAGTTGTTCGAGGAAGCCAAGAGCCATCTTCCGAAGCTCGGCATCAAGGTCACGCCCGAGCTCGATCTCGGCCTCATGATGGCGCACAAGACCAAGGTGGTCGGCGAGCTCACCAAGGGCGTCGAATTCCTCCTGCGCAAGGCCAAGTCGGAGGCGATCGTCGGCGAGGCGCGTATCGCGTCGCCCGGCAAGGTCGAGGTAAAGGGCAAGGATGGCGCGCTCCGCACGCTCGAAACCAAGCACATCGTCGTGGCGACCGGCTCCGAGGTCGCCTTGCTTCCCGGCGTGACCATCGATGAGATGCAGATTGTGTCCTCGACCGGCGCGCTGTCGCTGAAGGAAGTGCCCAAGCGCCTCCTGGTCGTCGGCGGCGGCTATATCGGATTGGAGCTGGGCTCGGTGTGGCGCCGGCTCGGCAGCGAGGTGACGGTGGTGGAATTCCTCGACCGCATCACGCCCGGCCTGGACGGCGAGGTCGGCAAGCAGTTCCAGCGCATCCTCTCGCGACAGGGCATGAAATTCCAGCTCTCGACCAAGGTCGTGGGCGTGGAAAAGACGGGCGGCGCGCTTCGCGTCACGGTCGAGCCGGCGGCGGGCGGCGACAAGCAGACCATCGAGACCGACATCATGCTGGTCTCCATCGGAAGGCGGGCCTTTGTCGACAATCTCGGCCTGGAGAAGGCCGGCGTGAAGCTCGATCCGCGCGGCCGCGTCGTCACCGACGCGCATTACGCCACCAACATCGCGGGCATCTGGGCGATCGGCGATTGCCGCGAAGGTCCGATGCTGGCGCACAAGGCGGAAGACGAAGCGGTCGCCTGCGCCGAGCGCATCGCCGGCAAGGCCGGCCATGTGAACTACGACGCGATCCCCGCCGTGGTCTACACCGCGCCGGAAGTGGCGAGCGTCGGCAAGACGGAAGAAGAATTGAAGGCCGCCGGCATCGCCTACAAGGTCGGAAAATTCCCCTTCACCGCGAACGCGCGCGCCAAGACCATCGCGGCGACCGACGGCTTCGCCAAGATCATCGCCGACGCCAAGACCGACCGCGTCCTCGGCGTGCACATCATGGGCGCCAGTGCCGGCGAGATGATCTCCGAGGCCGCGCTCGCCATCGAGTTCGGTGCCTCGTCGGAAGACATCGCGCGCACCAGCCATCCGCACCCGACGCTGAGCGAAGCCGTCCGCCAGGCGGCGGAAGGCGTCGAAGGCTGGACGATGCAGATGTGAATGTTAAACGGGGAGACAATAATGGCAAATCGGGAGCTATTGAAGAATTGGGTATTTGATGCCGTCAAAGCGCTTGGCGGAGAAGCACAGGTCAAGGATGTCGCTCGGCATATTTGGGAAAATCACGAAGCCGAGTTGAGAAAGTCTGGTGACCTCTTTTATACTTGGCAGTACGATATGCGGTGGGCTGCGCAGCATTTGCGGAGAGATAAGCGCTTTGCGCCGATGCCAGGAAGGTCCAATCGCAAGTGGGCTCTAGCGGTCTAAATCGTCCGATCTGCTCATCGTTCACGCTTTCGATCCGCATCGCGCGCGACGCGGCCGAGATCGACGAAGCCGCCGAACTCTATGTCCGCAGCGGGCGGGCGGCGTTCACCTGGCGGCCGGACAACCATTTCCGCGTCGAGGACTTCCGGATGTTCGCGCTGGACGAAGAAGTCTGGCTGGCGCGGATCGGCGAGGCGCTGGTCGGCATCCTGTCGATCTACCGCGACGAGAATTTCGTGCATTGCCTCTATGTCGATCCCGACGCGCAGCGCCTGGGCGTCGGCCGGGCGCTGGTCGATCACGTCCGCCGCGTCGTCGGCGCGCCGTTGACGCTGAAACTCGACGTCCCCAACCGCAAGGCGATCGCGTTCTACGAGGCGACGGGCTGGGAGCGCATGACGGGCCTCGACGACCAGGGCGTCGACGACGCCGGCATCACCTGGGCGCGCTATCGGCTGGCGTGACCGGCTTGGTCTTCACATGCTCCGGCCGCACGCCAAGGCCGATGAAGCGCGCCGGCCATTGCCGAAGCCATGTCCAGCGGTCGAGCACATAGAGCGGCCAGGGCGGCCTCGGCGTCACCTGGCTGCGGATGGTCCGCGCCAGCACGGTGTTCTGCACAATCACCTGGAAGCGCTGCACCACGCGGGTCGGCCATTCGCGGCGCTGCTGCACCCGGCGCAGCTCGGACAGACGCGGCCGTCGCGTCGCCAGAATGGACGCCAGCGCGTTGGCCGTCGCCACCGCGTCCTGGATCGCCAGGTTGATGCCGATGCCGCCGATCGGGCTCATCGCGTGCGCCGCGTCGCCGATGCACAACAGGCCCGGCCGCGCCCAGCGCGTCAGCCGGTCGACGGTTACCGTTAACAGGCTCACATCGTCGAAGCTCTTGATCGATTCGACGCGGTCACGCGCGAAGCCGGCCGCCGTGCGCAGCCGCGCGAGGAACGCCGAAAGGCCTTCCTTCTTCAACTCGGCTAGCCCGCCCTTGGGGATGAGCAGGGCGCATTGCCAATACTCGCCGCGATAAAGCATCACGAACAGATTGCCGCCGACGAAGCGCCCGACCGGCTGTTTCGGATCGTCCGGCGCGGTGGGAAGCCGAAGCCACAGCACGTCGAACGGCGCGCCGAGGTCGCGCACCTTCAGGCCAGCCTTCTCGCGCACCTTCGATCGGCGTCCATCGGCGCCGATCACGAGCCGCGCCAGCACGTCGCCGGTTCCTTCCGGCGTCTTCACCCGCACGCCGACGATGCGCCGGCGCCGGGTGAGCAATTCGACGACTTCCGCCTCCATCGTGAGATGGAAATTGGGATAGCGCGACGCCTCGGCGGCGAGGAAATCGAGAAAATCCCATTGCGGCATCAGCGCGACGAACTTCGCCCGTGTCGGCAGGCGCGCCATGTCGGCGACCTTGAAGCTCTCCTTGCCGATCTCGGCGGTGATCTCGGTCACCTCCTGGTGCGGCTTGGCGAGGAATTTCTCCAGCAGCCCGAGCTCGTCCATGATCTGCAGGGTCGAGGGATGCACCGTGTCGCCGCGGAAATCGCGCAGGAAGTCCTTATGCTTTTCCAGCACCCAGACATCGACGCCGGCGCGCGCCAGCAACAGGCCGCACATCATGCCCGCCGGGCCGCCGCCGGCGATCACGCAATGAGTCGCGAGCTTGTCCACGCACCGACGCTAGGTGGACGGCGCGCGCTGCTCAAGCGCCCCCAACGCGCCGCATCGCCAAGACGAAAACCCTGCGCTAGGTTCGCCGCGCACCGCCGGAGGTTCCATCGCATGCGCGCCAACCGATTGCGTGAAGCCTGGGCCGAGGGGCGCGCCGCGACCAATTGCTGGCTCAGCCTGAACGGATCGGTCGGCGCCGAGATTCTCAGCCATCAGGGCTGGGACAGCCTCACCGTCGACATGCAGCACGGCCAGGCCGATTTCGCCGGCATGGTCGCGATGCTCACTGCGGTCTCCACCACCGACACGGTGCCGCTGGTGCGGGTGCCGTGGAACAACCCGGGCGACGTGAACCGCGCCCTCGACGCCGGTGCCTATGGCGTCATCTGCCCCAACATCGACACGCCGGACCAGTGCGAACGCTTCGTCTCCGCCTGCCGCTATGCGCCCAGGGGAACGCGCAGCGTCGGGCCCAAGCGCGCCGTGCTCTATGGCGGCGCCGATTATCTCGCCAGGGCCAACGAGACCATCCTCACCATGGCACAGATCGAATCCGCCAAGGCGCTGATCAACGTCAAGGCCATCGCGGCGGTGGAGGAACTCGATGTCCTGTTCGTCGGCCCGTCCGATCTCGGCCTGTCGCTGGGGCGCGAGCCCAAGGCGGACCAGACCGATCCCATCGTCGTCCAGGCGATCGACGACATCCTCGGCGCCGCGAAATCGGCCGGCAAGCGCGCGGCGATCTATTGCAAGTCGGTGGACTATGCCAAGGCGATGATCGCCAAGGGCTTCGACCTCGTGGTCGTCACCTCGGACGAGGCGCTGCTATCGGCCGGCGCGGCCGTCGCGGCCCGGTTCCGCTAGGAGCGGCAATTTCTCCTCCCGTGTTGCCGGTGGGCCTCTTATCAAGCGGCCCGAATTCGCCTATATCTGGCGACGCAACAACTTTGAAAGGAGGTGATCCAGTGTCTCATTGTCATTACCTGCGGACGTCGAAGGCCGCGACCTGGATCCTCGCCTCTGGTGAGGTCCGCGCCGCGTAAGCGACGCCTGCGCGTGCCCTAGCGGACCGCAGTAAGACAATGGAAGGGCTGTCCGAACAGGGCAGCCCTTCTTTGTTTTCGGGGCCCGCGGACGTGATGCGGCGCCGGCGGCCTTTGTGCTAGGACCGGGGCGGCATGCGATACCCATCCATCGGAAACTTCGCGCGGCTTCGCTCCGTGCTCGTGGCGCTGGCGCTTGGCTGCGCCGCCGCGACGGCGGGGGTACCCGCCGTCGTCCATGGCGTGCAGCGCGCCGGCATGGACACCTCCATACGCCCCGGCGACGACTTCAACCTCTATGCCAACGGCAATTGGCTCAAGACCGCAAACATCCCGCCGGACCAGGCGGCCTGGGGTTCGTTCTCCACCCTGCGCGACAAGGCGGCCAGGCGCACCGCCGACCTGATCGAGGACATCGCCAGGGCCAAATCGCCGCCTGGCTCCGACGAACGCAAGATCGGCGATCTCTATGCGAGCTTCATGGACGAGGCCGCCATCGAGGCGAAGGGCCTCGCGCCGCTGAAGGCCAGGCTCGAAGCCATCGCCGCGATCGCGGACAAGGCGGAACTGGCCCATGCGCTGGGCCGTTCGGTGCGCGCCGATGTCGACGCGCTCAACAACACCAATTTCTACACCGAGAATATCTTCGGCCTGTGGGTCGCGCCCGGCTTCGAGGATCCCCATCGCTACCGGGCCTATCTGCTGCAGGGCGGATTGGGCCTGCCCGACCGCTCCTATTATGTCTCCACCGATCCGGGCGCGGCGCGCATCCTGTCGGCCTATGAGGCGCATATTGAGAAGCTATTCGCTCTGGCGGGCTTCGCCGATGGCGATGTCCGCGCCAAGGCGATCGTCGCGCTGGAGACGCGCCTGGCGCAGGCGCAAGCCTCGCGCGCCGACAGCGAAGACGTGCTGAAGGCCGCCAATGACTGGTCGCCCGCCGATTTCGCCGCCAAGGCGCCGGGCCTGGATTGGAGCGCGTTCCTGCAGGGCGCCGCGCTCGACGGCCAGGACCGGATCGTGGTCTGGCAGCCCAGCGTCATCCCCGGCGTCGCCGCCGCGGTGGCCGACATGCCGCTTGCCGTATGGAAGGACTATCTCGCCTTCCATCTTCTCAACCACTATGCGGCGGTCCTGCCCAGGGCCTTCGCCGACGCGCGCTTTGCCTTCTACGGCGCGACGCTCTCGGGCACGCCGCAGCAACCGGCGCGCTGGAAGCGCGCGGTGGGCCTGACCAACCAGTCGCTCGGCTGGGCGGTCGGCCGCCTCTATGTCGCCCGCTATTTTCCGCCGGCCTACAAGGCGCAGGCCCAGGCCATGGTCGACGCCATCAAGGCGGCCTTCGCCCGGCGCATCGACGCGCTCGATTGGATGAGCCCGGCCACCAAGGCGAAAGCGAAGGACAAGCTCGCCACGCTTTATGTCGGCATCGGCTATCCGGACCGGTGGATCTCCTATGCCGCGCTCGACATCGTGCGCGGCGACGCCTTTGGCAATATCGCGCGCGCCGAGGACTTCGAACGGCGCCGCGTCCTCGCGCTGATCGGAACGGCGGTCGATCGCACCACCTGGTGCATGACGCCGCAAACGGTGAACGCGGTGAACCTGCCCTTGCAGAACGCGCTCAACTTTCCCGCCGCGATCCTCGATCCGCCGTTCTTCGACGCCAAGGCCGATGCGGCGTTCAACTACGGCGCGATGGGCTCGATCATCGGCCACGAGATCAGCCACAGCTTCGACGACCAGGGCAGCCGGTTCGACGCCGACGGCAGGCTGACCGATTGGTGGACCAAGGCCGACTTCGCGCATTTCCACGACACCGCGCTCAAGCTCGCGGAGCAGTACGCGCAATACAGCCCGTTCCCCGGCCAGTTCGTGAACGGCCGCCAGACGCTGAGCGAGAACATCGCCGATATCGCCGGGCTCTCCGCCGCGTTCGACGGCTGGCGCGCCGCGCTCGGTGGCCGCGCGGCACCGGTGATCGACGGGCTCAGCGGCGAGCAGCGCTTCTTCCTCGCCTATGCCCAGACGCGCCAGCAGGCGACGCGCGACGCGGCGCTGCGCCAGCAGCTCCTGACCGACGGCCACGCGCCGGCGATGTATCGCGCGCTGGCGGTGCGCAATATCGACGGCTGGTACGATGCGTTCCAAATTTTGCCAGACGAGAAATACTATCTCGCACCTGCGAACCGCGTGCGTGTGTGGTGATCGGTTCCGATTCCACATTAAATAAGGGCATAAGTTGATGCGTGCGCTTTGCGGCGCAGTGGCTTGCGCGCAGCGAGTAGGCTAGTTTCGCGTCCAGCGCACAGGGGGATACGCCATGCCGGATAGTTTCACCACGACATCGACGCAGGGATTCTTCTCGCGTCTGATGGGTTCCTTCGTCGGCATCCTGCTGGGTCCGATCCTGGTCATCGCCGCCATCGTCCTTCTGTCGTGGAACGAGGGGCGCGCGGTGCAGGCGATCCGCGGCCTGGCGGAAGCGTCGGGCGTGGTCGTGGAAGCCTCCGCCGACGCGGTGGCGCCGACCAATGAAGGCAAGCTCGTCCATGTCGTCGGCAAGGCGGAGGCCGCCGCGCCGATCGAGGACCTCCGATCTCAGCCTGAGCTTCGACAGCCAGGTCGCGGTGGACCGCACTGTCGAGATGTATGCCTGGAACGAGAAGAAGGAAGAAAAGACGCAGGACAACACCGGCGGCAGCCAGACCACCACGACGACCTACACCTACAACAAGGAGTGGACGGAATCGCCCGCCGATTCGAGCAGCTTCGCCCATCCCGAAGGGCACGAGAATCCGCAGCTGCCTTTCGCCTCGCATAAGTATTCGGCGAGCGACGCGCATCTCGGCGGCTTCACGCTGGACGAGACCACGGTCGGCATGATCGACGCGCCGACGGCGCTGACCCCCACCGCCCCGGATGGCTGGGCCGCGAGCGGCGGCAATCTCTACAAGGGCGCGAACCCGGCGACGCCGGCTGTCGGCGACGTGCGCGTGCATTACACGAGCATCCCGTCGGGCACGACGGTGTCGGTGCTGGCGGCGCAATCGCATAGCGGCTTCGCGCCCTATACGACGTCCAACGGCTACACCATCCATCTGGCGCGCGCCGGCAACGCGCAGGCCACCGAGATGATCAAGGCGCAGCAGCAGGCCGAGGCGTTCCTCACCTGGATCCTGCGCGCCGTCGGCTTTGTCGTCATGTTCATCGGCTTCGCGATGTTCTTCGGGCCGATCGCGACGCTGGCGGCGGTGCTGCCGTTCCTCGGCACGATCGTGCGCGGCGCGACGAGCTTCTTCGCCTTCGTTCTGACGATTCCCGTGGCGCTGGTGACGATCGCGTTCGCCTGGCTGGCTTTCCGCCCGCTGATCGGCGGCGGGATTCTCGTGCTGGCGGCGGTTCTGGGCTATCTGCTATGGCGCTGGCATCACAGCCGCAGCGCGCCGCACGTCGCGGCGGTTGCCGCCGCGGCGGCACATTAGCGGCGCGGCATAGGCGAGCGCCATGTTGGGTGGTGCGGGCGGCCGGACTTGAACCGGCACGGACCCTTCGGTCCTACGGATTTTAAGTCTGAATACGAAAACACTAAGCTATTGTTCTATATAGTAGTATTTGGCTTACCCTGAGCTAATGTGCTAGACGATGTGCTAAATTTTTTATGAAAAGCCCACCGGACTTGCTAGCACAGACTGACCACTAAACATCTGATTCTGCAAGGAGATTCGCGACTGGCTGGGGATAAGCAAGCGCAAACACCCAAGAAATCACGCAAAACCGGCCATTTTGAGTTCTAGAGCCGCTGGAGGCGGTGACTATCGACCAGCATCGGCGTCTTGCGCGCGCTTGTGTCCAACGACCGATAGGTCTTTCTGATCGATAATTCGACCGCACCGATTGCAGACGTAAAGGTCATTCCAGTCGCTTCCGATGTCGGGCTCCATCTCTTCGCCATCCGCATTGCAAGTGGCGAAGCCGTCAGTGTGCGGGGTATTAAAGCAGATGCAGACCCAAGCGCCTTCGTCCTCGTCTTCGTGTGTAATCTTTTCCATATCGCTTCTCCAAATGGTTTGGCAGAACAAATCGAAAGCGTCTACCGAAACCATGCGGCAAACGCTCCTTTCCCGTGCAGTTAGAGCAACGTCATCTGACGCGCTGCTTGCTCCTGCGCTCGCCACTCTGGCGTTGCGGCTTCCGCGTCGAGCCACGCGCGAACGTAACCGAGCGGCCCGCCCAACTCGGCGACCTCCGCCTCGCTTAGGAAGTGCGAGCGATAGCCGGTCTCGGTGATGGGTAGCTTTGATGTGCTTGGTTCCAGCACATGGATGGAAAGGTGGGTCAGACCTTCCATGCCCGCATATCCGCGCTGACAGGACACGGAAAGGGTGATGCCCTGCCACTCCAGCATTTCGGTGGTAATGGGGTTTTCTGTTTTCATAACTAGCTCCTTCATGGTTTGCGCAATGCAAACCGAACTAGCCAAGCGGCAATGAGCGGGGTTAAGCCGTCACAGACCGCAGAGCGTGAAATGGTGCGGGCCGGAGCGAAGCGACTACCCGGTCACGATCTGCGCTCGCCTTGGTCTTGACGGCGAGGGGACGCAGCCCCCAAAGCCTTATTTTGCTGGAATGCCTTCGCTTGCCGAGGCCTTGTTTGAAGCATCATCAGCTTTTGCTGTGCCAAATTAACGGGATTTGCTACTTGTAGTTCATAATGACAGAAAAAATCGACCCAGTTTCCCTGTATCGACTGCTTGGCCCTTCGGATGATGGCCAGGGCAGTGATTTGCTTGCGAGCATGAACGACAAGGATGCGCGTCAACGTCTTCAGGCGCTGATCGCGGAATGGCTGGGAATGGAAAACCTAGTCGTTCTGACAGGGTCTGGGTGTTCCGTTTCAACGGGCGGCCACACAATGGCGACACTCGAAAAAGCCGTTCTAGCTGTCGTCGAAGCTGCCGAGAAAGTACCTGCGTCAATCAAGGCACTCATCGAGGCTCGCAAGGCAGAACCGGCCGCAGGCCAAAACCCCAAAATTGGATTCGAGGCTTGGCTTTCGTATTTGGTCAACGCCCATGCCATCGCCGCGACCGAGGATGCTCCGTTCACCGGGATAACCTGGAAGTGTGATCCGAGTCCCTCCGCTGCCGATATGAAGTGGCTCATTGACCAATTGGGACGAGCCATCTTTGCAGAATGTGCATTGGTTCTTCCAGAGCCGGCGGCCGATGCCTCGACCAGTAACGGCATTGCCCCGCAATTGGCGTTTCTCGCCAAGCTGGTTGCGAGGGACAGCAATCTGGGGCGCGCGCATCTTTTCACACTGAATTATGACACCCTTTTCGAGCAAGCGTTGGAGCGACTCGGTATTCAGTATTTTGACGGATTTACCGGACGAGCGGGTGCGCGGTTCGATCCGTCCGTCTATGGATTGGACATCTACTATCCTGGCGAGGTCGCTGAAGGGCGGGTGCGAAGGTTCGATAAGTTCCTGCATTTCTATAAGCTGCATGGTTCAATCCATTGGTACATTGACGGCACCGAACTAAGAGCGCGCCATCCTGATTTATCTCCTCTGGCTGCGGGCTATCACGGTGCGACGCCGGAAACGAAAGCGGCCAAGCTGAAGGAATTGAAAGGGCAGGTTCCCCCGATAGGGATATTGCCTACGGCGAACAAATTTGCGCAGACCTTGACCATGCCGTTCGCCCATCTGCTGCGCTCATTTCAGATCAGGCTCAGCGCGCCTCAGACATTTCTCTTGGTACTTGGATACGGATTCGGCGACGATCATGTGACACGGCTTATCGAAACAGCACTGATGAATCCTTCGCTAGTGATGCTCGTAGTCGAGCCTGACGCGACCAGCGAAACGATCAAGCGGATTCAGAGCTACAAGGATCTCGGCAAACGTGCATTCGTCCTGACACCAACGGAAGCCGCTTTCGCTGCGTCAAAGTTCAGCAATGCCACCTTTGACGATTTTGCCCGCGCTATCATGCCGGATGTTCAGTGGCTAAACGATTTCCTGCGGCTGCGTAAGTTCGAGAAGCAAATACATGCATCCCGAATGAAGGCTCCTGAAGACAACAGCGATGGATAATCCTCGGGTCATAGGCCACATAGTGTCCGTCCAGGGATTCCGGGTTAAAGTCGAGCTGCTACCGGAGACTAAATCTGCACTGCGGGCGACGTTGGACGGCGTGCAAACAGCCGTAGCCATCAACGCCTACCTGACCTTTTCGATTGGCGCCGGGCAGTTGGCCATTGGCATCATTACCGATCTCGAATCGCGAGAAGCCTACGATCCATCGAACGGAGATGAACTCACGCTCGAACTGATGAAGCCTCGGCGCACGGCCAATGTGCAGTTGCTCGGAACTATTGAACAAGGCGAACCGCGCGGACAATTTAGTCCCGCGATCACCATTCTGCCGACCCTAGACACTCCGGCGGAAATAGGAGCGCCGGATATTCTCAAAGCGATATTCGAGACTCCACCACGGCGGAACCGTCCGGAAGGTTTTGACGGCGAAGACTACGATTGCGACCTCCGGATAGGCTGCCCCACCGGTCAGCCGACCAGTACCGTGAGCGCTTCCTATAACGACTTACTGTCTCGCCCCTTGGCGATTGTTGGCAATACCGGTTCGGGTAAATCCTATTCCGTCTCCAGCCTCATCCAGAAGGCCATGACCGCATTGGGTGCAGCAGGAAACGAGCCCCATGTTTTCATTCTCGATATAAACGGGGAGTACAGTCAGGCTTTTGCCGGTGGCGCTCCGCCGGAAGAGCGCAAGCCTGATCGCATCTATCTGAATGGCGCGGAATTCGGGATTCCGCTCTGGTTTTTGAATGCCGCAGAAGTGTGTGCCTGGCTGAGTGCGTCCGAACAAACGCAAGAACCTGTGTTGAAAGATTGGTGGGCGCTAGCCAAAGCGCAATCAGAAAATCCGGCAGTGGCAAACGATGCCAACTCACTGCGCCACGCCATAACAAAGGCTCAAGGCATTCTTCTGGCGCTCGATGCAAATCGACCGAAAAAGAAAGCCTGCCTTTTGCAATACAAGATTATTGAAAGTTACATCGGCCATCGCGAGTTTGCGGCTATAGTGAGTCTGCGAACCGCGCTCGAACCTCACAAAGCGCAACTGAATGCGACGGGAAACGGCATTGATTGGGACCCACCTATCAACGAAGCAGAGATTAGGGCGGCCACGGAATCACTCATCGAAGAAATTAAGGCGCTCATCGTTGGGGAACTGGTCGTAGCAACATTGAGCGCCACGACGGCGGATAGCCCCCGCTACATATCGAAAGACAAACTGGTTGATCCGACACTGCTCGACAGCGCCACGGCACCGGAGGATGTCGCTCGGATTGACGCCCACCTAACGACGCTCAAGCTCCGGCTAAAAACTCGCCTCGATGACCCTCGATGGAAGTCCTTTCTAAATTACGAGGACGCCGGGACGACCATCGACTCTCTTGCCTCTTGGATGGGAAAGCTCGGTCTAGGCAAGCAAGAAGGACCGCGTGTCGCCGTTCTCGATCTGTCGATGCTGAGCCATGAAGTCCTGCCTTATGCCTGTACTGTCATTGGTCGTATTCTCCTAGAAGCGCGGGAAAACCTGCCCGCCTCTCGTCGATACAAACACCCGTGGGTGTTGGTGCTAGAGGAAGCGCATAACTACGCGCGCCCACCTCGCTCAGATGAAGAAAGGGGGCAGACACTATCTCGTCTCGCATTCGAGCGAATTGCGAAAGAGGGCCGAAAGTTTGGCTTATCGCTGATAATCGCCAGCCAGCGACCAAGTGAAATCAGCCAAACCATCATTAGTCAGTGTGCGAACTTTGTCAGCCATCGGCTCCAGAACCCGGACGATATCGACCACTTTCGGAGGATAATTCCGATGCAGGCGCGCCGCCTGCTCGATCAGGTGACGATTTTGGCATCGGGTGAGGCAATCGTATTCGGCAGCGCTTTTCATGTGCCGACACGAGTTCAATTCGATCGCCCAGCACCTGGACCATTTAGCCAGACGGCGGCGCCCTACCATGAGTGGCGAACGGAGCCGAAGCCGTTTCCTCTAGCCGACGTCACAACTTCGTGGGGCGTGAATCCGAAGCCAAGCTCTCCACTCTCGACGCCGGAAACCGCCTAGACTCACGATAAACGCTGCTGCGCTTCGCACTCAGGCAATGCGTATATCTGTCGTTCAAGTATGTCCGCAGCGGTTTAGGCGTCGCACTTCTAAGCCACTTCTTGGTACAGATATTTCTGGAATCCCGCAAACACCCGCCCAATTTCGTCAGGCCTGCCCAGGTCAGCCACCGCGTCGGCAATGGAGTCGTGATATTTGAGGCGGAGCAGGGGCGTTAGCTTGTCCTGATCGAGTTCGCCCACGCCTTCGCTGACATAGTGCGAAAGCACGAAGTCGAGAAAGGCCTGCTGCTTGGTGTTGAAGCGATTGCTGATCGCCATCTTAGCCTTGGCGGCGCGATCTTCGCGGGTAAGCGGTTGCAAAGCGTAGGCGACATGCGCGAGTACATCAAAGAGATCACTTTTTTCGGCGTCGATGATTTTCTGCATCTCGGCCATCTGCTCCTTGCCGAAACCTTTCTCGGCGAGCCCCTGCAGGAGCTTCGACCGTGTGTCTGGGGCGCTCCATAAGGTGCGCAGCTCGGCTTCATCCTTGAAGAATTCGGGCAGCTTGCCAAAAAGCATTTCCATGAATTGCTGAGCGGACATGGGCGTCCCGTCGGGATGCCAGAACGTGGTGATCATCATGTGCTGAATGGTGCGGGCCTTGCCGTCCGCGAATTTGACTCTGATCTTCTGGGGACGGGGGCTGGGCTCGGGTTTTGCCTTCGGCGGCTCGGTTGGGTCAATCAGCGGAACAGCCGATCGCGGCTCCTTCGGCTCCGGCTCGATGGGCTCACCGTCCCATTCGGAATCGCTGAAGTGGTGGTACGCCTTCACAAAATCGTAGATCGTGAAGTAATCCTTGCCGTCATATAGTCGCGTGCCGCGTCCGATGATCTGCTTGAACTCGATCATCGAATTGATCGGCCGCATCAATATGATGTTGCGGATGTTGCGGGCGTCCACGCCGGTGGAGAGCTTTTGCGAGGTCGTGAGGATGGCCGGAATAGTCTTGTCGTTGTCCTGAAAATCTCGCAGGTGCTGGTCTCCGAGCGCGCCATCATTGGCTGTCACCCTCTGACAATAGTTCGGGTCCGTGCTGGTTTTCATCCGGTTGATGAGATCGCGGACAGCCAACGCATGATCTTGTGTCGCGCAGAAAACCAGAGTCTTTTCATTCTGGTTGATCTGCTCCATGAACAGCTTGACGCGATGCGCCTCTCGTTCGGGTATGACGATGATTCGATTAAACTCATTTTCGACGTATCGTTTGCCCGGGACGACCTCGCCTTCCACCACCGCGTCATCCGGCGTGTAGGTATAATCGTCTACCGTAGTCGCGAACTGTTTTACCTTAAACGGCGTAAGGAAGCCGTCGTTGATGCCCTCTTTTAGCGAATAGACATATACCGGCTCGCCGAAATATTTATAGGTATCCACATTGTCCTTGCGCTTCGGCGTGGCGGTGAGGCCAAGCTGCACGGCGGGTGCGAAATAGTCGAGGATGTCACGCCAATTGCTTTCGTCGTTTGCTCCGCCGCGATGGCACTCGTCAACGACGATGAAATCAAAAAAGTCCGGCGGATACTCACCGAAATAGGGCGATGGCTTTCCGTCTTTCAACGGTCCGCTCATGAATGTCTGAAAGATGGTGAAGAACAGGCTGGCGTTCGTCGGCACGCGACCCTTTTGGCGGATGTCCTCGGGCTTTACGCGCACCAAAGCGTTGTCTTCAAACGCTGCAAACGAAGTGAAATCGTTGTAGGCCTGCGTCGCGAGAGTGTTGCGATCGGCCAAAAACAAGATTCGAGGCCGCCGCGACGGCACGCCCGCCTTCCGCTCAATCAGATTCCAGCGTGCCGAAAAGAGCTTCCAGGCGATTTGAAATGCAATCGAAGTCTTGCCGGTGCCAGTGGCCAGCGTGAGGAGTATGCGATCTTCTTCTGCGGTGATAGCGTCTAACACCCGATTGACGGCAATCTCTTGATAAAACCGAATCGTCCAACTTCCGCTCTTGTCGGGAAATGGCACAGCAGCAAAGCGGTCGCGCCAAGCATTCTCTTTGGCGAACGAGCGGTTCCAAAGTTCGTCGGGGGTGGGATAGCGAAGCACCTCGCCTTCGGTCCCCTCCTGCATATCGATACCGTAGATGCCCTGGCCGTTGCTGGCGTAGGTAAAGCGGATAGCTAGCTTGCCCGCGTAGTTCTTCGCCTGTGCCACGCCCTCAGTCAGTTCTTCATCCCATGCCTTGGCCTCGAGGACGGCCAGCTTATGGTTGCGATACTCCAGCACGTAGTCAGCCGTAAGTGCTTTTCCACGCCGCCCATGCCCTTCGATACGGCCCAGCGTGATGGGATATTCACGCCGGATCCGGCTACCTTCAACCACGCCCCAGCCCGCCGCCTTCAGGGCGGGGTCAATGTATTCGGCCCGGGTCTCAGCTTCGTTCATGCACCAACTCGGTTGATTACTTTTTTCCCTCTTCCCACCGGAACGATATTTTTCTCCTTCATCCAGACTATGGCCTTGAAGAATTTGTCCCGAGGAATTCCCAACTTGTCGCTATGCCAATTCTCCCTAGCCTCGGAGACAATCGCCTCATCGGACACCTCTTGCCCGTCAAGCAACAAATTATTCCAAGCCGCGAACACGGTCGCAAAAATCTCTGCTTGTTGTGTTTGCATCGGCACCATTAATTCTATGAGTTCATCAACGGCATGGTTGGCACTACCCAAAGCATTGCGCGCCTTTTGTGTAAGTTGATCGAATCTATTCAGCTTCCGAAATGTGTAGCTCCTCGCAGCACTCTGCTTGAACGAAAAGTACCCTGCCTTCTCCGCTCTGTGTTCGACTTTTTTCAAATGTCTGTAATCATTTGGACCCGCCGCATCCTTCACTGGGGTTCGACCGCAGTCTATTCCCACATGGGTTTCGACCATGTGGGCAATCTTCTCCGCTTTGACATGCCCAAACGTATCTTGCCGTGAATGATCTTCGTGGTGCTGATAGGCGATAGCCAATATGCCTGCGTGCATATCTATGTGCGTTATGTTTGGCATTGTTTTTGGAAACGGAACAACGTTGGACTTGACAGTGTCCTTCGTCAGTTCCCCCGAAAAAGCTTGATGCAGCAGCGACTTCTTCAACGAATCCAGCGCGGCGAGCTTCTGGCGGTAGATGGATTGCAGACGTTGAGTTTCGACGTTCACGCCGTCGAGTCTCGCGACAATTCGTTTCTGCTCAGAAAGCGGCGGCAGAGGTATTGCAAGCCTTCGCAGATCAACTAGGTAGAGGTGTTTCAGTGCCGCGCCCTGCGGCACTATTTGGCTTTGCACGCATTGTGCGCGGAGCGCGTAAGCAAGATATGGTCCAAGCTCCTGCATCACCGGCTTTATCAACGCCACAGAAACAAAAATAGAAAATTCGACATCCGTCTCAATCAGCCGGACTACTCCAATAGTTCCGTCTTTGGTGATTAGGATGTCTCCTCTTTCTGGGTGCGTGCGTTTTATAAACTCTTGATGATCTTCTCGGGTGATATAATTCAGATCGTCAAAGGAAATGCCTGGACCTGCCGTTAGGTTCTTGACGGTTACAAATGGAATTCCCTTGGAAGCGTAACGCGGCTTCTTGTGGACGCCGTCGCTGATGGCAACGGTTAGGGATTCAAGCTGAGCCCACTTCCAGCTACTCGGAAGTTCAATTTGACTCTCTGCGTCAATTTCGGCGGGCTCTGTTTTTTCGGATTTCGCCCTACCTTGGATGATGGCAACGTTTCGAGTTTTTTCGATCTGGCTAACCAGGTCTTCAACGGAAGTGTCGCGAGAATTTTGCGCGATTAATTTTCCTTGAATAGCAATGTTTAGAGTGTTTTCAAAAAGCGCGTGGGCTCTTTGGAGGCTCTTTTCGGTATTGGTTTTGGCGGTTGCAATGCCGACAAGCGCTTTGTCGAGGATCTCAACAATCCGCTGTTGTTCCGCTGGTGGAGGGAGGGGAATGCTGAAGTCTTTGAACTTGTTAAGAGACACCCCGCCGATCAGTCCCGCCATTGCTCCCCGGAACTGCTTCCCAAAGTCGTCGCTTAAACAATAGTAGAAGACAAAGCGGCTGTTGTTGGGAGGTGTCGGACAGATTGCAAAGAGCTTGTTGCCAAAATAGACCTCCCTATTTGTAAGCGCGATCTTTCGGCCCGCACTTCCACCTTCCGCGCATACAAGCACGGTGTTGGCAGGGGCTAACTTAAAGCCATTTTGCTTCCCCCCCGGTATTCTTACTCCTGATTCATATTCGACCTCGTGATCGAAGCCGACGTCTTTTGTTCCGATATACGGTACGCCATGGTCCAGCCCAGCGAAGTTAGCTTTCTTCTCGCTCTCGCTGATGCTGTTGCCGTTGAAGACACGCCCTATCTCTCCAAAGGTAAGAAGATTCCACCCGGTTCTCATAGCAGCGCCCTGATACTTCCCAACACGTCTGCGCTCTCAATGTCTAACAATGCGATTTCGTCGATGATTTCCTGCGGCCTACGATGCGTGATTTCTTCGTCGCCGTTCGGGTTCTTTACCGAGAGATCGAAGGAGGCCCTATCAATGGTCTTTGTGTCCACGCACCAAGACTTTGGTGAGTCGGCGAAGTTCTTTTGCAGTTGGATAAACTCAGCAAGGTCGGCGTCATTGAGCGGATTGGTTTTGCCCAGACTGCGGCCGGGATCGAGTTGGTAAAACCAGATTTCGCGTGTGGGCGCGCCTTTCTCGAAGAACAACACGGCCGTCTCAACTCCCGCGCCCTGGAAGGTGCCTCGGGGGCAGTCAAGCACCGTGTGCAGATTACAGCTCTCCAGTAGCAATTTTCGCAAAGAAACCGAGGCATTATCGGTGTTGGAGAGAAACGTATTCTTAATAACGATGCCGCCGCGCCCTCCGGCCTTGAGCATCTTGATGAAGTGCTGAAGGAAGAGAAATGCGGTCTCGCCGGTTCGGATAGGAAAATTCTGCTGGACCTCCGGGCGCTCGTGACCGCCAAAGGGCGGATTGGCTAGCACCACGTCGAAGCGGTCCTTCTCCTGAATGTCCGCGAGATTTTCGGTGAGCGTATTGGTATGGATGATGTTCGGTGCGTCGATGCCGTGCAGGATCATGTTCATGATCGCGATGACGTAGGCGAGAGACTTCTTTTCCTTACCGTAGAAGGAACGTTCCTGAAGCGTCTTGGCTTCTTTCGTAGAGAGGTCGGACTTGGCCTTCATAAATTCGAACGATTCACAAAGGAACCCCGCCGAGCCGCATGCGCCATCATAGATGCGCTCGCCAATCTTGGGCTTGACGACCTGAATGATGGCGCGAATGAGAGGGCGCGGAGTGTAGTATTCGCCGCCGTTACGGCCGGCATTCCCCATGTTCTTGATTTTGGCTTCGTAAAGGTGTGACAGTTCATGCTTCTCTGTCTGCGAGCGGAAGCGCAACTCGTCGATGTGGTCTATGATCTCACGCAGATTGTAGCCGCTGGAAATCCTGTTTTTGATCTCACCAAAAATTTCACCGATCTTGTATTCAATAGTGTTCGGCCCGCTGGCCTTCTGCTTGAAACCTTGCAGGTAGGGAAAGAGCTTGTCGTTAACGAAGTCGCGCAGGTCGTCGCCAGTCACGGCCTTGTTGTGGTCGAGCTTGCCATCCTTACCTTTAGGAGCGGCCCAGCTTTCCCAGCGATAGGGTGCATCGAGGATAAAGGCATATTTCTTGCCGTCGAGCTTTGCTTCGTCGGCCTTGTCCAGTTCCAGTCCATCCAGATATTTGAGGAACAGGAGCCATGAGGTCTGCTCGGTGTAATCGAGTTCGGTGGTGCAACCGGCCTCTTTTCGGAGCACGTCATCGATGTTCCTGAAAGCTTGTTCAAACATTCTGACAGTGCCCCCCGCATTTTACTCGATGGCGCGTGTTGCACGCCCCAACGGACTTGAACGCTTCTATAGATGGCCTGCCTGCGTCTTTCGGGCAATTGATTTCTGCTGGCGCCCTATCATCGAAATCGAGCTGCTTATGGGGACTCCTGGTCCGTTGAGGCCTAATCAGAGACGCGGTGTGGCGGCGCTGATCGCAGCAAGGATTGCGGCGAAGGTGGGCTGGTCGCGATAATAGAGTGTGCGTGTCTCCGAATAGGCGGCTTCATAAGCCGCGCGCGTCTCGGCGTTGCTCAGCAGGAATGCGTCATTTTCAGCGATGACGGGATTATCACCTGAGCGAAACCGCTTTTTCTTGTGCGCCTTATACGCCCCCGTGCCGATGAAGGCCTGAACTTCTGGCCGCTGCAACAGGCAATAGACATCGTAGTAGTGGCGCATGAAATTGGCGGGGAATGCGCCGTCCGCCTGTTGCTTGCGAAACTTCGTCGAGATGGT